>CALMFJ010000110.1 GCA_937862865.1 uncultured Pseudomonadota bacterium
GCTCCACGCGGAGCAGAACGCCATCATCCAGGCGGCATACCACGGGGTGTCCATCAACGGGGCCGAGCTCTACTGCACACACCTGCCCTGCTCGATATGCATCAAGATGCTCATAAACGCCGGCATACGAGAGATCTTTTATGAAGAAGGCTACCCGGATGAATTGTCCCTTGACCTGATAGGGGAATCTAAAATCACATTGACAAAACTCGATCGTGAACGGTGAACGGTGAACAGTAAAAGCCCAAACACGTCGCTCCTGGCCCCTTCCTGCTTAATCCCTGCCGTTAGCCGTTTGCCGTTAGCCGTTAGCCGGGTACTATTATGAAATGCCCTTTTTGCCAACATCCCGAAAGCAAGGTCCTTGACTCCCGCATGAGCAGGGAGATGGATACGATACGGCGCCGGCGGGAATGCCACAAGTGCGGAAAAAGGTTCACGACGGCGGAGCGGCTCGAGGAAGGGCTCCCCCTTGTCGTAAAGAAAGACGGCAGACGGGAGATCTTTGACCGCTCGAAGATCCTGTCGGGCCTCAACAAGGCGTGTGAAAAAAGGCCGATCAGCATCACAAACCTCGAAAAGATCGTATCGAGGATCGAGTATAACCTCCTTGAAAAAGGTGAGCGGGAGATGAAGGCGACGGAAATAGGCGAAATGGTCATGGACGAACTGAAGAACCTCGATGAGGTAGCATATGTCCGCTTTGCTTCCGTTTACAGGCAGTTCCGTGATATAAATGAATTCATGACCGAGCTCAAAGAGCTCCTTTTAAAGAAAAACGAAGCGTGACCCTATCGTGAAAGACGAACAGTACATGCGCATGGCCCTTTCGCTCGCCCGCAAAGGGATAGGCACGGCATCGCCGAACCCGATGGTCGGCGCGGTCCTGGTGACGGATAACGCCATTGTCGGGAAGGGGTACCACAAAAAGGCCGGGTCTCCCCATGCGGAGGCCAACGCCATCGAGGATGCAGGGCCAAAGACGGCGGGGTCGACGCTTTATATCAATCTCGAGCCCTGCGTTCACCACGGCAGGACACCCCCGTGCGCAGACCGGGTAATAGCGGCAGGGATCAAGCGGGTTTTCGTGGCAATGCTCGACCCTAACCCGCTTGTCAACGGCAAGGGTGTCGAAATGCTCCGCAAGGCGGGGATCGATGTGAAGGTCGGCTTGCTCGAAAACGAGGCACGCCGTCTCAACGAGGCTTTTATCGGCTGGATGGAAAAGAAACGGCCGTACATTACAATGAAGGCCGCAGTGAGCCTGGACGGCAAGATAGCTACAAAAACATGCGACTCGCGCTGGATATCCAACGAAGAGTCGCGGCGCCAGGCAAATATCCTGCGTGTTGTCAATGACGGGATAATGGTGGGCATCAACACCGTCATATCCGACAATCCGCTTCTCCTGCCGAGGCTCAAGAACCCGCGCAAAATACCGACGCGGATCATTCTCGACTCGAAGCTCCGGATCCCCCTTGCATGTGATGTTGTCAAGACGTCCGAAAAGTACAGGACATGGATCTTCACGAACGAAGATTCACGCACGGACAAGGAGGCAAGGCTCAAGGCCCTGGGGGTGGACGTCATCCGGGTCCCGAAGGACGATTCCGGCAGGGTGTCGGTCACTCACATATGCCAGGAGCTCTACAAGCGCGACATCATGAGCGTCCTCGTGGAGGGCGGCGGCGAGGTGAACAGCACCTTGCTTAAGGAAGGGCTTGTCGACAAAGTCGTGCTTTTTTACGGGACCATCCTGATCGGGGGGAAATCGGCGCTCAACCTCGTCGGGGGGAAAGGGATCGATTTCCTGAAGGACGCGTACAGGATCGACATCGCAACGCTGAGAAGGCTCAAAGAGAACATCTACATGGAAGGGTATGTTCACAGGAATCATTGAGGACATAGGGACCATCGCCGCGATCGAGAAAAAGAGCGGCAGCTGGGTATTCGTCATAAGGACAGCATTCGAAGCGGGGAGCGTCCGGGAAGGCGATAGTGTCAGCGTCGACGGGGTCTGCCTGACAGCAACAAAGATCGGCAGCGGGACGTTCGGGGCGGACGCCTCGCTCGAGACCCTCCGGCTTACGACCCTCAGGGACAAGGCCGTCGGGCAGAGGGTGAACCTTGAGAGGGCAATGTCGGCTGACGGGCGGTTTGGAGGGCACATAGTCACTGGCCATGTCGACGGGACCGGAACGATCTCCGACATACGCAGCGAGGGTGACTCGATACGGATAACTATAGAAATTTCCTCGGATTTAGCGCACCAGATCGTCAGGAAGGGATCGGTCGCCATCGATGGAATAAGCTTGACAGTCAATGACCAAAGTGATAATAAATTCACGATCAATATTATTCCGTACACCGCTTCGCGAACGACAATTCTTGAAAAGAACCAGCGGGATAAAATAAATATTGAGACGGATGTCATAGGAAAATACGTGGACAGTTTTCTGAAAAAAAGGGAGGGCAAGAAGCTCGATGTCGATTTTCTCGCCCGCCATGGATTCATAAAAGGAGAGTAGCAATGGCAATCTCGAGCATCGAAGAGGTCCTTCAGGATGTGCGCGAAGGCAAGATGATCATCATTGTCGATGATGAGGACAGGGAGAATGAGGGCGATGTCATGATCGCATCTGAAAAGGTGACACCCGAGGCGATCACGTTCATGGCGCGCTATGCGTGCGGCCTCATATGTCTGTCGCTCACCGAGGAGCGCGTTAAGCAGCTCGACCTCCCTCTTATGGTCCAGGACAACACGTCACCGTACAACACAGCGTTCACCGTTTCGATCGAGGCAAAGGAAGGGATAACGACCGGCATCTCCGCGTTTGACAGGGCGAGGACCGTTCAGGTCGCCGCCGACCCGAATTCCACGGGGGACGACATAACGCGGCCCGGACATATCTTCCCGCTTGCCGCCCGCGACGGCGGCGTTCTTGTCAGGGTAGGCCACACGGAGGCGTCCGTCGATCTGGCGCGGCTCGCGGGCCTTATCCCGTCGGGCGTCATATGCGAGGTGATGAACGAGGACGGGACGATGGCACGCTTGCCGGACCTGGAGGTCTTTGCCGAAAAACACGGCATGAAGATCGTCACCATTGCCGATCTCATCAAGTACAAGACACAGAAGGAAAAACTTGTCCGGCGTGTTGCCGAGACCCGGATACCGACACGGTTCGGCGGCGAGTTCACGCTCATCGCCTACGAGAACGACATCGACAAGAAGACGCATCTCGCACTCGTCAAAGGTGATATAGGACCGGACGACACGGTGCTCGTGCGCGTCCATTCGGAATGCTTCACCGGTGACGTGCTCGGCTCCATGCGGTGCGATTGCGGGGAACAGCTCCAGAAGGCGCTCAAGATGATCGAACACGAGCAGAAAGGCGTTTTCGTTTACATGCGCCAGGAAGGGCGCGGCATCGGCCTCGCCAACAAGCTCAAAGCCTACAACCTGCAGGATTGCGGCCATGATACGGTCGAGGCGAACATCGCACTCGGTTTTCAGCCCGACCTGCGCGATTACGGCATCGGGGCCCAGATCCTCAAGGACCTCGGCATACACAAGATGCGCCTCATGACGAACAACCCGAAGAAGATAAAGGGCCTCGAAGGGTACGGGCTTACCGTCGTGGAACGCGTACCGATCGAGATGGCCCCGACAAAGGACAACATAGCGTATCTCACGACCAAGCAGAAAAAGCTCGGTCATATCCTAAATAACATATAAGGGGTGAACATGGTGCGAGAGGGCAAGCTCAATGCGAAAGGCTTCAGGTTTGCAATCGTCGTAGGCAGGTTCAACAGCTTCATCACGGACCGGCTGGTGGAAGGCGCACTCGATGCCCTGAAACGGCACGGTGCCGACGATAACAAGGTCGACATATACCGGGTCCCCGGCTCCTTCGAGATCCCGCTCGCCGCGAAACTGGTCGCGAGGAAAAAGGAGATAGACGCGGTCATCTGCCTGGGTGCAGTCATCAAGGGCGCCACGCCGCATTTTCACTATGTCGCGTCCGAGGTCACCAAAGGCATAGCCCAGTCATCCCTTGAACTGGGAAAACCGATGGCCTTCGGTATAATAACGAGCGACAGCATCGAACAGGCCATCGAGAGGGCGGGCACGAAGGCCGGCAACAAGGGCTACGACGCCGCCATGTCCGCCATAGAAATGGTGAACCTCATCAAGGAAAACAACTTGTGCGCAGAAGGAAAGCGAGAGAGCTAGCCCTGAGGATGCTCTACCAGGTGGAGACACACGGGGAAGACCGCCTCGAGGCCCTCACCAAGTATTGCTCGCTGTTCCCGTACCAGGAAGATATTGCAGATTATGCCCGGTATCTCCTTACCGGGATTGGCACCCATCAGGAAAAGATAGACGAATTCATCCGGCAGGCCTGCGAACACTGGCGGATCGACCGGATCGCCTACGTGGATAAGAACGTCCTCAGGATAGGGATATTCGAAATGATATTCTCAGTGGACGTCCCGCCAAAGGTCGCCATCGACGAAGCCATAGAAATGGGAAAGAAGTACGGGAGCGAAGACTCCCGCGAGTTCATTAACGGAGTGTTGGATCGGATACTCAAGGATCATTATAAAGAAAAGCCGGCTGACGGCTAACGGCAAAAGGCAAAAGGAATGAATCCGTTTGCCCTTAGCCCTTAGCCCTTAGCCGTTTCCCTATGCTTATCGTTATCGACGGATATAATTATGTTCACCGTGTCAACGGGCCGGCGGTCCGGAAAGGGGCGTCGATGGACCTGCTTCAGCGGGACTTCCTGGAAAAATGCGCGCGGTACAAGAAGGCGCGGTCGGCCCGGATAACGGTCGTCTTTGACGCGTACGCGAGTTTTTCACCGGGACGGCATTCGGAGAATTTCCGGGGCATCGATGTCGTCTATTCGAAAGAGGGTGAAACGGCCGACGACGTCATCATCGGGTGGATAAGGAAAAGGCCGGCCGGCCTCATTGTGGTCAGTTCGGACCGTGCGATCATCGACGAGGCGAAACTGCGGGGCGTGTCCTTCCTGACGCCGGTAGCATTCGCTGAAATGCTCTCCTCGCCCGCATACGAACCCGATGAAGAGGACGACTACCCCGACACCCCCCGCCCCAAAAAGGGAAACCCCCGCAAGCTTCCGAAGAAAGTCCGGAAGGCGGTGAAGGGGATCGGCAAGCTGTAAAATAGACGGGCCTTCAAGGACGCTGCTTCGATTCAAGCATCGTCAGGCCAGCCTTACGGAGACGGTGTCGCAATCCCCCGGTCCGTCACCCCGGCGCTTGACGCCGGGGTCCAAGGTTCTTCTTCTCAATCCTTTCAGGTGTCCGAAACGGGAAATAGGAATAGAAACAAAACCTTAGATCCCGGTGTCAAGCACCGGGATGACGGCAATCGATTATTCCGGAAAATGTGGCAAATGGCCCCCGGCAGGGAAATTGAAAGCACCGCCCGTTCATCAAGCCCGGGATGACTAGCTGCGGGGTGGTGGTTTTATCCATTCGCCGTCGTCTTTGTAGGCTGCGATCGTCTGGATGATCTTCTTTTTGTTCTCCTGAAACTTTTTCTTCATGCCGCGCAGCCATTCGCGGTGAAGGAGCATGTGTTCGGGCGGGCCGATTATCCCGCCGTCTTTCAGGGGAATGAAATTGCCGTCCGCATCGATCCCAAGGGTGCCGTGACAGACGGTGCAGATAAAATCCTTCTGTGCTATGCGTATGATCTGACTGCCGCAGAACGGGCAGCCGCGTTCGGGCTTTATGGAGTCCGGGGAAAACAGTATCTTGCCCAACCGGTCGGCAAGCTCAATGTTTTTTTCGTTCATAAGGGCCTCTCCCGGCAGGGCGGCCTCGATCAAAAGGCTTGCCTTGACAGAGATGCCCAGGAACATCGCGAACGTCTCAAGCATCTGGGGGGCCATGCCGGCCCGATCGGGGATGCCGAAGAAATTAAGGAGAATGACCGGCTTCCTGTATGTTTCCTCAAGAATGTTGAAGAAAAGAAAACCCCTGTCGCATATGCTCTTGATTATCGCGTTGGCCCCAAGATAATAGACCGGGGATGCAAGAATGAGCGCATCGGCGGCGGCAATCTGCCCGAGAAGGAACTGCATGTCATCCTCCTCGGGGCACGGATTGCCCATGACGCACCCATAACAGGCCCGGCACGGCCGTATCGTGAGCGACGTCAGCCGGAGGAGTTTCAGTGTATGCGCCTCCGGTATTCTGCGGGATATTTCCTTCGCGAACGTCTCGCAATTCCCGAGCGTCCGGGGTGACGCAATAAGGGCCAGCACCCTTTTTGGCGCTATTGTTCCCGCTTTCCCCGTCATTTCTCCCGGATCACCCCTATCGCCCATTGCCCGTCGCCCATTGCCCTGTATCTTATTTAATCTCGCATTCTTATTACACACCAACCCCTGAATTGCAAGAAAAAGATCGCCAATAACGTGACAATATTGATAAATATGCCCTTGATATGATAAACTAATGATCTATGTCAAGAACTACACAGGGACCAACAAACAAAAGCATCGTAGCAGTTCTCGTTATCATCCTTCTCGGGCTTTTTGTGTTCCAGATCTACAACAAGCCGAAGAAGAACCACGAAAACGTACCGTTCAGCGAGTTTTCGGAAGCCGTTGCCCAGGATAAAGTGGTGTCTGTAGTGATGCAGGGAAAGAACATCACCGGCACATACAAGGACGGCAAAGAGTTCAAGACGTTCGCACCGGAAGACCCTGACCTCGTAAAGCGCCTCAGAGAAAAAGGGGTCAAGATCTCGGCCAAGCCGGACGAGGAATCCGGGATCTGGCAGAACATCTTTATATCCTGGTTCCCCATGCTCCTCCTCATCGGGGTATGGATCTTCTTCATGCGCCAGATGCAGTCGGGAGGCGGGAAGGCCATGGCCTTCGGCAAGAGCAAAGCCCGCCTCTTTACCGGACGGGAGAACCGGGTCACCTTTCAGGATGTCGCAGGGATCGATGAAGCCAAGGAAGAACTCCAGGAGATCATCGACTTTCTCGTTGACCCGAAGAAATTCACGAAACTCGGCGGGCGCATCCCGAAGGGCGTGCTTCTCGTAGGCCCTCCCGGAACCGGGAAGACCCTTCTCGCCCGGGCGATAGCCGGCGAAGCGAACGTCCCGTTCTTCACGATAAGCGGCTCCGACTTTGTCGAGATGTTCGTCGGGGTCGGCGCGTCGCGCGTGCGCGACCTGTTCACGCAGGCCAAGAAGAACGCCCCGTGCATCATATTCATCGATGAGATCGATGCGGTCGGGAGGCATCGCGGGGCGGGGCTCGGCGGCGGCCACGATGAGCGCGAGCAGACCCTGAACCAGCTTCTCGTCGAGATGGACGGTTTCGAATCCAACGAGGGTGTTATCGTCATGTCGGCGACGAACAGGCCGGACGTCCTTGATCCGGCACTTTTGAGGCCGGGACGCTTTGACAGGCAGATCGTTGTCTCAACGCCCGACGTAAAAGGGCGGGAAGAGATCCTGAAGGTGCATACCCGCAAGACCCTTATCGCGGACAATGTGGATCTTTCTATTATAGCCCGGGGCACACCCGGTTTTTCGGGTGCCGATCTCGCGAATCTCGTCAACGAGGCGGCCCTGATAGCAGCCCGGCGTGACAAGAAGGCCATCGAGATGGACGATTTCGAGCATGCCAAAGACAAGGTGCTCATGGGCGTGGAGAGGCGCAGCATGATCATCCCTTACGAGGAGAGGCGGCTCACGGCCTACCACGAAGCGGGGCATGCCCTTGTCGCCAGGATGATCCCCGGCACCGATCCTATCCACAAGGTCACGATCATCCCGAGGGGCAGGGCGCTCGGGCTCACCCAGCAGCTGCCGATCGACGAGCGCCACACGTATTCAAAGGATTATCTCCTCAACAGCATTTCGATACTCCTCGGCGGGCGCGTCGCAGAGGAACTCGTCATAGGACAGCTTACAACCGGCTCCGGCAACGATATAGAACGGGCAACAAAGATTGCCCGGAAGATGGTCTGCGAGTGGGGAATGAGCGAGAAGCTCGGCCCCCTCAATTACGGGAAGAATGAGGAACATATCTTCCTTGGCAGGGAGATCTCCCGCAACCGGGATTTCAGCGAGCACACGGCACAGGGCATCGACGCGGAACTGAAAGAGCTCGTCGATAAGTGTTACACCCGGGCAAAGAACCTCGTCTCCAAACATATCGAATCACTCCACGCCCTTGCCAATGCGCTTCTGGAAAAAGAAGTGCTTGACGGCCAGGAGATCGATTCCATCATCAGGGTTGCGGATGCCCCGGGCCTTCCCGTGTAATAGCCCCGTCATAATGGGGATCCTCAACGTAACCCCCGATTCGTTCTCGGATGGGGGCCGGCACCTTGACCTTCAGGATGCCGTGGGTCATGCGAAGCGCATGATCGACGACGGCGCGAACATAATCGATATCGGCGGTGAATCGACGCGGCCGTTCTCTGATCCGGTAGACGAAGACGAAGAGCTTTCGCGCGTCCTGCCTGTCATAGAAACGGTCCGGGCTATATCAGATATCCCGATCTCCGTCGATACCTATAAGGCATCTGTTGCAGATAAGGCCCTCCGGGCAGGGGCCGACATTATAAATGACATAAGCGGCCTCACATACGATGACAGGATGGCGGGCGTCATTGCCGAACACGATGCGTACGCGGTTATCATGCATATCAGGGGGACACCGAAACATATGCAGGAGAATCCTGTATATGAGAATGTTATCGCAGAGATCATGGCATTTCTGCGGCGGCAGTCGAGCTATGCCGTCCGTGCAGGGATAGATGAGGGGAAGATCATGATCGATCCCGGCATCGGCTTCGGCAAGCGCGTCGAGGATAATCTGCGCATCCTCAAGATGCTGAACGTGTTTAAGGAACTGGGGAAACCGGTGCTTATCGGAACGTCAATGAAATCATTCATCGGAAAGGTAACCGGCTCTCCCCTCGAGGAAAGGGTTGAGGGCACCCTCGCGACGCTTGCCGTCGCCTTCATGAACGGGGCCGATATTTTCCGGGTCCATGATGTGGCCGGGGCGAAAAAGGTCCTCACAATGGTCAAGGCGGTGATGGACGCATGATACCCGAGATACGCTGGCAGGACATAGTCGACATCGTGATCGTTGCCTTCATCATATACCGGGTGTTCGTCCTCATAAAAGGGACGCGCGCCATACAGCTTTTGCTCGGGCTCGTCATTGTCATGTTCGTTTTTGCCCTGGCGAAGAGGTTTGAACTTTTTACATTAAGCTGGATATTCAACAGTTTTATAGGCTCTATCGTTTTCGTGGTCATTGTCATATTCCAGGACGACTTGAGGCGCCTGCTGCTTGCGCTGGGAAGAAGCCCGTTCTTCCGGAAGATAAGCTATGTCAAGGAAACCATGTTCCTTGACGAGCTCGCCAACGCGTGCCTCGTTCTGAAAAAACGCACCATGGGCGCACTTATCGTCCTTGAGCGCGAGGTGGGGCTTGAGGAGTTCATGGAGGCGGGGGTCCGTTTCGATGCCGAGGTGAATGCCGAGCTGGTCGTAAGCATTTTCCAGTTCGCCTCGCCGCTCCATGACGGTGCGCTGATCATCCGGGAAGGAAGGATCGTTTCGGCCGGCTGCGTCCTGCCTCTCACGACGGCGGATGAGATCGACAAGGACCTCGGCACGCGCCATCGTGCCGCCATTGGCATCACCGAGGTCACCGATGCCATTTCGATCGTTGTTTCCGAAGAGCGCGGGATAATATCGTATGCCGAGCACGGCCAGCTGCACTCGAATATCGGTACCGATGAACTGAAAAAGGTACTGAAAGACGTGTTGAGCTAAAGGGGAAAAGGGGATGCCACGGTGAAGAACGTGCTCGAACGCTATGTGATCAAGGATTGGAAGCTGAAGCTGCTTTCCCTTGTCCTTGCCGTCATGCTGTGGTACGTCGTCTTCCAGATCGGGGAACCCAAGAAGGACCTGACGGTCCCTGTCACGGTATCCCATCTGCCCAAAAATATGATGATAACAAAAATGGACCCGGAGCGTGTCTTCGTGACCGTCAGCGGCCGCGTATCGCTGCTCAAGGAACTCAAAGACCGTGACGTCGGCGCCGTCATCAATGTGAGCGGCACAAAGGAAGGTGAGGGCGTATTCAACCTTTCAAAGGCAAATGTAAACGTCCCGAAAGGCATCGAGATCGTCGATGTGAGACCGGGGACGCTAAGGATCACCGTCGACAGGGTCCTCGAGAAGAACCTCAAGGTCCTTGCCAAGCTGGACAGGAAATGGCGAGGCAGGTATGACATCACCCAGGTCAGCCCCCAGCACGTTCTTGCCGAAGGCCCGCGCAGGGTGCTCGAAAAGGTGGCCACTATAGAGACACTGGCGATCAACGGGGACCTGCATGGCAATGAAGAGAGCGTCACCGTCGGGTTCAATCTCGAAGGCCTGCCCCAGACAAGCGTACGGCCCGACAACGCCAGGATACTCCTGAAAAAGCGCCCGGGGAAAGATGTCCCGATGTCTGTTGACATCCGGTGACGACCGGCTTATGTGTATAATTCTATTGCGGAGGATGTCCCATGCCTGAACTGATGGTGAACATAGATCATGTTGCAACTTTGCGGGAGGCCCGGGGGACCCACTATCCCGATCCGGTCTACGCGGCCGGGATAGTCGAAATGGCGGGCGCAAAAGGGATCATAATCCACTTAAGGGAAGATCGCAGGCACATAAAAGACCGCGACCTCGCAATACTGCGCGATGTCGTGAAGACGAAGCTCAACCTTGAGATGGCCGCCACACCCGAGATGACGAAGATAGCCGGGCGGACAAAACCCGACATGGTAACGCTTGTCCCGGAAAAAAGGCAAGAACTCACAACAGAGGGCGGGCTCGACGTCATCCGGTCGGCGGCGAAGATCGAGAAGGTCATCAAGGCGGCAAAAAAACATGCCATTACAGTGAGCCTCTTCGTCGATCCCGAGGAGCCGCAGATCAAGGCCTCGTCGAACATCGGGGCCGATATGGTCGAGATACACACGGGTGCCTACGCAGACGCCCGAACGCCCCGTATACGCGAAAGAGAGCTCAAGAAGGTGATCCAGGCGGCGGCCCTGGGAAGGCAGTTAGGGCTCGGGGTAAATGCCGGGCACGGGCTGCACTACCACAACGTGCGCGAGATCGCCGTCATCCCCGAGATGCACGAGCTGAGCATAGGCCACAGCATCATCGCCCGCGCAGTCTTCGTCGGCCTCGACCGGGCGGTGAGGGAGATGATAGAACTGATAGGTGATAGGTGATGGGTGATGGGTGATAGACCCATCATGCACCCACTTTTCCTATTGCCTATTACCTGTTGCCCATCACCCGGTGTGTTATGATTGGAATTGACATAGTCGACATTCGCCGTATCGCGAAGATGGTCGAGCGGTACGGGGAGAGATTTCTCGAGAAGGTCTTCACGCCTGCGGAGGTGAGGTATGCCGGGGGGAAGAGGCGGAAGGAAGAATCTCTCGCGGGGAGGTTCGCAGCCAAGGAGGCATTCATGAAGGCGTCGGGCCGCCGGCTCACATTCACGGACATCGAGGTGCTCAGCGAATCCGGAAGGCCCTTCATCATGTACCGCGGTGTGCGCTTCGACGATGTCAGCATCTCGCACGAAAGATCATACGCGGTATCCGTAGTGATACTGAAGGAACCCCCCGGGGTTTCTGTAAATAATTCGATTGTCGGGAACGCAGAACGCAGAACGCAGAACGAAAAAACGGGAACAGGGGGCGGCATATGAAGGTCCTATCACCTCAGAGAATGGCACAATATGACAGATACGCCATCGAAACGTGGGGCATCCCCTCCGCGGTCCTCATGGAAAATGCGGGGCGAAATACGTACCGGCTGATGAAAGAGCGGTATCTCGGCGGGCGCAAAAGGATCGTCATCGTATGCGGGCGCGGCAACAACGGCGGGGACGGCTTCGTGGTCGGCCGGTACGCCTTGACCGACGGTTACCGGGTGCAGGTTTTCCTTATCGGGCGGAAAACGGAGCTGAAGGGCGATGCTGCGTTGAATATGAACCTCTTCCAATCCCTTTCGGGAGAAATCACAGAGCTGACGGAGCCTTCGAAAGTCTTTGGAAGGGCCTTGAAGCATGCTGACATCATAGTCGATGCGATTTTCGGCACGGGCCTGTCGAAACGCGTCGGCGGTGTGGAGGAGATCGTTATCGATACGATCAACGCATCGGGAAAACCAGTTATCGCCGTCGATATCCCGTCGGGAATAGACGGCAATACCGGCAGCGCGCTTGGCAGTGCCGTTCGTGCAGAGCACACATATACCTATGCATACCCGAAGCTGGGCCAGATAATGCCCCCGGGCTCTGACCACACGGGAAAGCTCACCGTTATTGATATCTCCATCCCTCCTTTCGTCGAGGAAAAGATAGGTTATGACGCGGAGGTAACGGACGGGGAAATGTTAAGAGGGTTTCTCAAGCAGCGCGGCCGGGCATCGCATAAGGGCTCTTTCGGCCATGCCGTTGTCATTGCGGGATCGCCCGGCAAGACAGGCGCAGCACACATGGCGTCGCTCGCCGCCCTCAAGATCGGTGCAGGGCTGGTTACACTCATCGTACCCGAGACATTGAACCCCATCCTGGAGATGAAAACGACAGAGGTTATGACATATCCCGTCAGGGACGATGGCAAGGGGTTTCTTGTACCCGGGTCTTTTGACGACATCGCGTCGTTTGCCCGTGACAAGGACGTCATCATCCTGGGGCCGGGCCTTTCGCAGAACGACGGCGTGACGGAGCTCGTCCGGAAGATATATACAGAGATAGACAGGCCCTTTGTCATAGACGCAGACGGGATCAATGCTTTCCAGGGCCACACCGATGTTTTGAAAAGTACGGAACGGCAGGCAGTCCTCACGCCCCATCCGGGAGAACTGGCACGGCTTATCGATAGGTCGCCGAAAGAGGTCAATGCCGCAAGGATCGAAACGGCCCGATCGTTTTCAGCCGAATGGGGGGTGAATATACTCCTGAAAGGTGCAGCAAGCGCACTCGCGGCGCCCGGCGGCGTGACATTCTTAAACCCCACGGGCAACCCGTCACTCGCCAAGGGCGGAAGCGGCGATATACTGACCGGTTTTATAGGGGGCCTTGCCTCGCAGGGTTACACCCTCATCGAGAGCGCCCTTCTCGGGGCTTACCTTCACGGCTACATGGCCGACACATGGGTCAAGGGCAACTCTGACATGGACCTTCTCGCCCTTGATCTCTTAGCAGGGCTTGGCCGAACGATCGAGGACATCCGCAATGGAACGGACCGAATATATATCGAAAGGTCCCTCTGATACCATTGCGATAGGCGAACGGATCGGCTCCGCTGCGAAGCCCGGTCAACTCTACGCCATCTACGGCGGCCTTGGCGCCGGCAAAACACAGCTGGTCAAGGGAATGGCCCGTGGCATCGGCGTTCCCGACTGGGAATATGTCGTCAGCCCGACATTTACCCTGATGAATGTGTATGAAGGCTCCATGACGCTGTGCCACGTCGACCTGTACCGTATCGGCAGCGGCGACGTTCCCGACCTCGATATCGAGGAATTCCTGGCAGGCGGGATCGTGGCCGTGGAATGGGCCGAACGCTCATCGTGGTGGGAGGGCATAACCGAGGTAAGTATAGAAATTACTGGAGAAATGGAGAGAAAAATTGTTATTATCAAGCAGGAAAACCAAGGCTGACAGCCGTGAAGACGGCAGAAAAGACCCATTGTTCCTTGCGTTGTCCATATTTTAATTCCGGAGGTTCACCATGCTCGTAGTCCAAAAATATGGAGGCACGTCCGTGAGAGACGTGCAGAGGATCCAAAACGTAGCGAGGCGCGCGATCGATTACAAGAAGCGCGGGATGGATGTCATCGTCGTGGTTTCAGCGATGTCAGGCGAGACAGACCGTCTGCTCAACCTTGCCCACGAGATTGCGAAGTTCCCCGATTTAAGAGAGACCGACGTCCTCATTTCGACCGGTGAGCAGGTCACATCAGCGTTGCTCGCCATAACCCTTGTTGAAATGGGTTACAAGGCGATCTCGCTCATGGCCGACCAGGTCAGGATCGTCAGTGATTCGACCTACGGGTTTGCCCGTATCGCGGATGTTGAAGAAGGAGCGATCCGTGCCCGGCTCAAGGAAGGCAATATCATCATAGTCCCCGGTTTCCAGGGTGTTGACGAGTTCGGCTATATCACGACCTTAGGCAGGGGCGGCTCCGACACGACGGCCGTGGCCCTGGCAGCAGGCCTCAAGGCCGATGTGTGCGAAATATACACGGATGTCGATGGCGTTTACACGACAGACCCCAACATATGCGAAAAAGCACGGCGTCTCGACAGGATATCCTACGAGGAGATGCTGGAAATGGCGTCTCTCGGCGCAAAGGTACTTCAGATCAGGTCGGTAGAACTGGCCCAGAAGTACAATGTCCCGATCCTGGTCAAATCGTCCCTCATCGAAGAAGGGAAAGGAACGCTTGTCTGCAAGGAGGAAAAAGACATGATGGAAAAAGTCGTGATTTCAGGAATCACCTATAATAAAAACGAAACAAAAATTACGGTCAACAGGGTCCCCGATAAACCGGGGATCGCCTCGAAGATCTTCACCGCGTTAAGCGAAGCGAATATCGTGGTCGACATGATCGTTCAGAACGTGAGCCATGAAGGTTACAACGATATAACGTTCACGGTCGTGAAAGCCGACGGCAAGAAAGCGTTCAAGATAACGAGCGAGATCGGGGAGGCGATCGGTGCGAAGGTCGCCATCGATGAAGACATGGCCAAGGTTTCGATCGTCGGGCTCGGTATGCGCTCCCACTCCGGCGTGGCATCCAAGATGTTTACCGTCCTTGCGGCAGAGGGGATCAACATAGAGCTCATTTCCACCTCCGAGATCAAGATATCCTGCGTTATCGAGAGCAAGTACGGGGAGCTGGCGGTACGCGCGCTCCACAAGAACTTCGGCCTTGACGCCGAGGATGTGACGGAGGAAAGTTGAGGGTAGAGTTCTATGACACCACCCTCAGGGATGGCGCTCAGTCAGAAGACATCGCCTTCAGCCTGACCGACAAGCTCCGGATAACGGAGAGGCTCGATGAATTCGGCATACATTATATCGAAGGCGGCTGGCCGGGCTCCAACCCGAAGGATCTGCAGTATTTTAAGGAAGTAAAAAAATTAAAGCTCAAAAATGCCCGGATCGTCGCCTTTTCGAGCACGATAAAGGCGAACGCCCGGCCGGGGACGGACCCCGTGATGAAGGCCCTCCTCGATGCCGGGACCGACTGTGTCGCCATCGTCGGCAAGGCCTGGGACCTTCATGTCCGCGACGCCCTGCGCGTCAGCCTCGAGGCCAACCTGAAAATGATCGCGGACACCATCGGCCATCTCAAAAAGCTGGGCAAGATGGTCTTCTTCGACGCCGAACATTTTTACGACGGGTACAAGCGGAATCCCGGATACGCGCGCGCCGTGCTTGGTGCCGCAAGCGGCGCCGGCGCCGACGTGCTCGTCCTGTGCGATACGAACGGCGGCTCTATGCCGTTTGAGGTCTTCGACATAACCCGGGATGTCGGGAAGGCCGCAAAGGCGCGTCTCGGGATCCATACCCATAACGACACAGAACTTGCCGTCGCCAACACGCTCATGGCCGTCAGGGCCGGGTGCACACAGGTCCAGGGGACCGTGAACGGGTACGGGGAGCGTTGCGGCAACGCGAACCTCTGCTCAATTATCCCGAACGTCATACTGAAAATGGGACACACGGGCATCGAGCGGGAGAAGATCGTCCGCTTGAGGGAGCTGAGCCTTTTTGTTGATGAGATGGCCAATTTTATCCCGGACAAGCACCGCCCGTATGTCGGCGAAAGCGCCTTTGCCCACAAGGGCGGCATCCATGTGAGCGCCATCCGGAAGAACCCGGAGACATACGAACATATACGGCCCGACCTTGTGGGGAATTCACAGCGCGTTCTCATTTCGGACCTGTCCGGCGAGGCCTCTATCCGCTATAAGGCGAAGGAATTCAACATCGACATCGAAAAAGACCCCGATCTCGCGAAGGAGATCATAAGCAGGATAAAAGAGATGGAGATGCGGGGGTACCAGTTCGAAGGTGCGGAGGGTTCGCTCGAGCTTCTCATCAAGAAGAAACTCGGTATCCACAGGTCTTATTTTGAGCTTATCGGTTTCAGGATCATCGTCGAGAAAAAAGAGCGGTCACACCCCGTCACGGAGGCCACGATCCTCGTCAGGGTCGGCGACACGGTGGAGCACACCGCGGCGCTCGGGAAAGGCCCCGTCAACGCGCTTGACAATGCCCTGCGCAAGGCGCTTCAGACGTTCTACCCCGAGCTCAAGACGATGGACCTCGTCGATTACAAGGTCCGTGTCCTGTCAACTCGTGAAGGCACAGGGGCGCCGACCCGCGTCCTTATCGAGTCGAGCGACGGGAAACACACGTGGGGAACGGTCGGCGTGTCCGAGAATATCATCGAGGCGAGCTGGCGGGCACTCGTTGACAGTATCGACTACAAGCTTCTTATCGAAGAGGAGAAGAAGTAGTGAACAGACTCGTCAATATCATCGATGCGACAAAGGACCTCAATATCCTGCGGTCCAAAAAGGATTACAGGGCACCCTTCGAAGTGGTTGGGACGTACCGGCTCATCGACGACGGGTTGAGGCCGGAAGCGACGGTGATAATAAAAGCAAGGAAGAGGCAGATGCACGAGGCGTCAACCGGTGTCGGGCCGGTCGATGCGCTTGCGAATGTCCTCAAGAAATCCCTGTCATCCATGTTCCCTGTCATCCAGGGGATATCGCTCGTAGATTTTTCGTCACGCATCCATGATTCCCGCTCCGGCACGGCGGCGAATGTCGAGGTGAACATCATCTTCTCGGACGGCGAGGACATCTGGAGCGTTGTCGCCATGTCTGAAAATATCAACCAGGCGTCATTCGTCGCCCTTGTCGACGGTTTCGAATATGCGATCCTCGCTTCAAAAGCCGGCCAGGGACGGAAGAAGTAGGAAGATTTCCCCCGGCGAAAGGTGAACCGGGAGCTCACTTCGTCCGCAGGGCTTCGACGATATTCATGTGCGCGGCCCTGATCGCCGGGAGGACGCCGCCCATGAACCCCATTATGACCGCGAATAAAACCCCTTTCACGGCAATGCCGAAGGTCAGGCTGAACTTGAAGGCAAGTTCCGAGAACGTCTGGAAATTCACGGTGGAGACCGTCACAAGCTGCATGAAAGAAGCGAAGATGAGGCCCACGGCGCCCCCGGCAAGTCCGAGGAGGAGTGCCTCCATGAGAAAGGCAATGAGGATGCTCCTTCGCCTGAACCCGAGTGCCCTCAAAGTGCCGATCTCGCCCACCCGGTTCGCCACGGCGGCATACATCGTGATCATCGCCCCTATGATCGCACCGAGGGAAAAGATGAGCGTGAGAGAAATACCGAGTATGCGCAGGAATTTTGCCATCATCTCGGACTGCTCGAGGTAGTAGCGCGTCTCCCTTTTCACCTCCTGGGTGAGCCGGGGGTTCGTCTCTATCCTGTTCCTGAGTGCATCAAATTGTGAGGGGTCGCTCATGCGAAGGATCATCGACGAGAAGACCGGCCGCCTGAAGGCCGGCATAAGCTGTTCGACATCGCCCCATATTTCCGACGTGAACCCGGTATTCCCCGCGTCAAAGATCCCGACGATCCTCCATTGCCGCATCCCGAAGCGGAGCTCCCCGTCAAGGTCTGCACCCTTGAAGCGCCGTGCAACGCTCGAACCGACGACGACCTCCGACGATCCCATCTGCGGCATCCGGCCCCGCAAGAGCTTATCCTGCGGGCGCAGGGCGGACGTGGCCTCGCTTATGCCGCGGATCGTCACGTTTGATACCTTCTCCGTGTCCTTCTTGGGAAGCCCGATAAGAACGACCAGTTCGTGGGCGACAAGGGGCTTTCCGTCGGTGCCTGTTGCGACAAGCGGGTCCGTCTCTATGGTCCCCGCCTGCGCCCGGTCGATCCAGCTTTGCACCTCCGACCCCGAACCCTTGCGTATGATAACAGCATTGTCGTACGATCCTGTTTCGATAAGGGTCTTCTGAAGGCCCTGCGCAAGCATCAGGATCGTCGTGAAAACAAAGACGACAAGCGCCATGCCTGAAATGGTCAGGATCGTTGTGAGCCGCCGGGTCCCGAGGTTGCGTAAACTGTAGGAGAAGGGGACCCCTTTCATTCCACCATCCTCAAGCCCTCGGCGATCCGCATCCTGAGCGTGCGGTAAATCGGCACCAGTGCCGCAAGGATGCCGACAACGAAGGAGAAGGCCACGTCGAGCAGGAGCGTCCCCGGGCTTACGTGAAAGACGGGGAAATATGCACCCATAGCCTTGCCGAAGATCTGCGCAGCGGGATATGTCGCTGCCACCCCGAAGGCACAGCCTAACATCGTGATCACGATAGACTCCCCGAGGATGAGCCCCGCAACCCGCCAGCCCCCGAAGCCAAGGGTCTTGAAAACGGCATATTCATTCGTCCTTTCCCGGACGGACATGGCGACGGTGTTTGCAACGACGGCAAGGATAATGATGATGACGACGAAAGAAACAAGTTCGATCGCCGTAATTATGGCATCGGACATGGCAACGAAACCAAGGGTGAACGCCTTCTCCGTTTCCGTAATTGTCTCGGCATACGAGTTTTTGAAAAGACTGTCGACAGCATCGGTTATGGATGTCGCCCGGGCAGGGTCCCTGATCCCGACCATGTAGAAACCGACCTGGTCGACGCGCGTGGACGCGGCCTTCTTCAGGGTCTCATTGAGATAGTCCCAGTGAAAAACGAACACGGTTTCATCGGCGTTCGGGTCCCGTCCGCGGTAAATGCCGCGCATGACGAATTCCCAGTTGCCGGGGAAGATCGTCCCTTTCAGGACGACCGTGTCGCCTATCTTCCAGCCGAACCGCTGCGCGAGCTTGCGCCCCGCGACAAAACCTTTACGGTCGCGCATAAAGGCCGTTCTCTGGTCGTCGGGAATGGCGTACTCGCGGTACAGGTCGAAATATGTCCGTGCGTCCACGGCAAAATTAGCAAAAAAATTCTTTTCATCGATATAGATGCCCCCGAACCAGTTCCCCCACGAAACCGCCGAAACGCCGTCAACCTGGCGGATCCTGTCCTTGTATGACAGGGGAAGCGGGAATATGATCGAAACGGCGTTCCGGGTCACGAGGCGATAGGCGGACGAGGCCTCGACACCCGCGTACCAGGCGTCGATGACCGTCCTCAAGAGCCCGAAAGCGAGAAGTGCGATCGTAATGGAAATAATGGTGAGACCCGTGCGGAGTTTGTGCCGGAACGCATTTTTAAAGAGTATCTTGAGAATGTGCATTCGTCAGGACCCCTTTGTCAAGGTGTCTCACGACATGGGCCTTTTTCGCGGCCCTCGGGTCGTGTGTGACCATGATGATCGTCTTTTTGGATTCCGTGTTGAGGCGGTCCATGAGGCCCATGATCTCCTCGGCGGAAACCCTGTCAAGGTCGCCGGTCGGTTCGTCGGCGACCAGTATGGCCGGGTCCGTCACGATCGCCCGGGCTATTGCGACCCTTTGCTCCTGCCCGCCGGAAAGCTGTCCCGGGTAGTGGTCCATACGGTCTTCGAGGCCCACGACCTTGAGCGCCATCGTTACGTGTTCCCTGCGCTCGGCGCGGGAAAGCGACGTCAGGATGAGCGGAAGTTCCACGTTCTCAAAGGCCGTCAATACGGGGATCAGGTTGTAGAACTGGAAAATGAAGCCGACATTGAGCGCGCGCCAGTGCGCGAGCTCTGTCTCGGTAAGCTGTGTGACGTCCACGCCGCCGATAACGATCGACCCGCTGTCCGGCTGATCGATCCCGGCGATAAGGTTAAGGAGTGTGCTCTTGCCCGACCCCGACGGCCCCATGAGGGCAAGGAACTCACCTTCTGCTATGTCGAAGGAGATGTCGGAGAGGACAGGGATGACCTGGCCCCCCCTGTGGTAGGACTTGCACAACTTTGAGATTGAGACCACCATCCCGGGTTCCATTATTCGTTTATCTTTACCCGGGAACCGTTCGTAAGGCGTTTCGTGGGGTTGAGAACGACCTTTTCGCCGGAAGCGGCCCCGCTCTTTATCTCTGTCATATCGCCGAAGGTGTCCTGTGTCGTGACCTCCACCAGGTATGCGCGGCCCTGCCGGACGACAAAGACGTACCGCCTGCCGTTCTTCTCGATCACGGCCTTGCGGTTGACAGCGAGCCGGGGGGACCGTTCACGCTCTGACACTTCCCGGGAAAGGAAGGCGACCTTGGCGCTCATCTCGGGGAGTATCCTGCTGTCGAGGCGATTGAAATTCACTTTGACCATAACCGTCGCCTTCGTCCTGTCTGCCGTAGGGACGATCATGTGGACCGTCCCGTCGAAGCGCTCATCGGGTATGGCATCGAGTTGTATCTGGCAGGGCTGGCCCAGCTTGAGCCTGCTGAGGTTTGATTCCGAAACATCCGTTTCAACCTTCAATGTCGACAGGTCGGCAAGCGTGACGACCGCCGCCTTGGCTGTGGTCGCGGCGCCGATAGGGGTCACGATGTCCCCGATATCGGCGTTCTTCGTGAGAACAACACCGTCGAACGGCGCCCGGATATACGTGTATTCAAGCGACACCCTTGCCTCCCGGACGCGGGCTTCGTTCGCCCTTACCTGGGAGCGTGCCCCCGAGACGGCTGCAAGCGCTTTCTTGTACCGCGCCTCCGCTGCATCATAGACGGACCGCGTCGTGTATTCCTTTGCAAGGAGCCGCTTTTCCCGTTCGAAGTTGACATGGGCATCGTTGAGCTCGGCCGCGGCCTGGTCAACCGACGACCGGGCGGCGCCGAGGTTGGCCTCCGCCTGTCTCAGCGACGCCTCAAGGTCCGCGTTCTCGAGCCGCGCAAGGACCCGGTCCTTTTTCACCCTGCTGCCTTCCTCGACGTACAATTCCTGGAGCCGCGCCGTTATTTTTGAAGCTACCGCCGCCTTTCTCTGCGGGACCACGTAACCGCTCGCATTGAGCAGCGTGAAGGATTGGGCGGGATAGAACTGCTGGACGCTCACGACATCGACGCGCACGGCCGGCGAAAAAACCCCGGAGAGGGCAAGGATGATGAGAACGAGGAGCACCGCCCCGCCAGCGATGTAGATACGCCGTCTGCCCTTTCCCGGCTTCGTGAATACCGTCCGGGTCTTGTCGATCTTCAGTTTCGCGAGATCATCATCTGCCATGCCCGGGTCCCGTGTTCATAGGAGTATTTAATGTTAAACGACAGGCCCGGCCCTGTCAATAGAACTTCAAAACGCGGTCCGGCAGGCGATTGTCTTGAATTATGGGGATTTATGGCCGATAATAGAGTATGCACACCCGACAATGGTACGTCGTGAACACGAAGGCCCGCAACGAAGAGCGTTCGGCAGTGAACCTCGCCCAGGGGGGTATCGAGGTGCTCGCACCGAAACTGCGCTTCAGGCGATGGAAGGAAGGGAAATTCACCGAGATCATCGAGCCCATGTTCCCGGGGTACATCTTTGTGAGATTTCATCCCGTGGACGAGTACCGCCTCGTGAAGTATACCCGCGGCATAAAGACCATCGTCAATTTCAACGGGCGGATGGTCCCGCTGCAGGACAACCTCATAGAATTCATCAAGGGGCGGCTGGTCGAAGGCGTAGCGACCGTCGAGAGAAAAACCTACGAGAAGGGCGAAAAGATCATCATACAGGAAGGTCCTTTCAAGGGCTTCAGCGGCATCTTTGAAAAAGAGCTCGACGGCAAGGAAAGGATCGCCATCCTTCTCGAGGGCGTCGATTATTGTGCACGTATGGAAATTGACCGGGAACTGATCGCGAAGGCGTAAATCATTCTAGGGGCGTACCAATAGAGATCTACGGAAACATCCAGGGACTCAACCATCTCATAAGAAGACGCCTGACCAACCTTTACAAAAAACGGCTTGAACCTTCTGTCGTGATGACGGCCGACCTCGCCCGGCAGGTCATGGAGATCTCCCGGGAGACGTCCCGCCAGATCGGCCTTATCATCAACCGGCGGGGGATCATCGAATATGTCATCGTCGGGGACAACCACCGCATCGAGATACCGCCGCTTAAGCACGAACGGACGGGCCGCGCCAGGTTCCGGGGGGTGCGCTTCATCCATACGCACCTGCGCGGCGAACTCCTCTCACGCGAGGACCTGACCGACCTCGCCCTCCTTCAGCTCGACCTCGTCGCGTGCATCACCGAGATGCCCGGTGAGCGGGGTGAAACGATACATGCCGGGTATCTCGTGCCCGAGAATAAAGCGGGCAGGATGTGGGATTTCATGGAGCCCGTCCCCGTGACAGAATTGGACGTCGATTTTACCGAATTTATAACAGAGCTGGAGAATGAATTCGTCCGGGACCGTGGCAAGTTCTATGTCACGAAAGAAAAACATGACAGGTGCGTCGTTGTCAGTGTCGTTCTACCCGGCCGGGAAAAACATGTCGACGATTACACGGCCGAAATGAGGGACCTGTGCTATTCGGCAGGCATCACGGTGGTCGACACGGTCGTTCAGCGACCGAAGGAGCTTCATCCGCGCTATCTCATCGGCAGAGGCAAGATCGAGGAGATAGTCATAAAATGCCAGCAGGCCGGCGCAGACCTTCTCCTGTTCGACGAGGAGCTCACCCCCGGACAGATAAAGAACATATCCGCGATAACCGAGCTCAAGGTCATCGACCGCAACCAGCTCATTCTCGACATCTTCGCGAGCAGGGCGAACACGACCGAGTCGAGGATCCAGGTGGAGCTCGCCCAGCTGCGCTATATTATGCCGCGCCTCACCGAAAAGAGCACCGCCTTTTCGCGCCTCATGGGGGGGATCGGTGGCCGGGGCCCCGGTGAGCAGAAGCTCGAGGTGGACCGCCGCAGGGTCCGGGATAGAATATCCTTTTTAGAGCGGCGGCTCACGGATATCTGCAAGGTCAGGGACAAAAAGAGGGAGCGGCGGCGAGCTTCGCTCATTCCCATCGTTTCTATAGTCGGCTACACGAACTCCGGCAAATCAACCCTGCTCAACCTCCTGACAAAAAGCAGGGTGGAGGTCGAGGACAAGCCATTCTCCACCCTTAACCCGACAACACGGATCATGAAATATCCCGAGAGAAAAAAGATAATCCTGACGGACACGGTCGGGTTTATAACGCACCTCCCGGAGGTCTTGCTGCGTGCATTCATGGCGACACTCGAGGAGCTGGAGGATGCCCATTTGCTCCTTCACCTTGTGGACATTAGCGCGGCAGATTTCGAGGACCGGATCGATTCGGTCGAAAACGTGATAAACAGCCTCGGGCTCTCACACAAAAAGCGATTGACCGTTTTCAACAAGACGGACAAGATCGACAGGACTTTTATTCCAAATGTCGAAAAACGCTATAATGCAGTATCGATCTCCGCATTTAAAAAAGAAGGGATCGACCGATTGGTCACGGCCGTTGAAGGTGCCCTCGCGGCCGGCAACCCCGTGCTCTGCACTGACGATTGAAAAATGACGGGTAAATGGGTTATGGAATAGATCAGGTGACAGGCCATGGGCGATAGGAAAAAATCGAGATAAGATAAAAGGTAGAATATGGACGGAGAGAACGGAACGAAGGAAAATAAGACGCAGGGGCGCTACCAGGTGCTCGGCGAGGAAACACTCCCGGCTGAAGCAGGGTCGATAGACGCATTCGTGGAATTCGCCTCTCAACATGCGCGGCAGCGCGGATTTGCCGACAGCAGGATCGACGAGATAAGGAAAGTACTGGGCGAAGCCCTTCGCAATATCATACGGTTCACCTTTGACAACTCCCCGGGAGAGATCAAGGTCTCGTGCAACATCGACAAGTTCGGAAAGTTCGTCCTCGCCGTGGTCGATTCGGGCAAGCCTTTCAACATGCTCCTCGAGGACGACCCATTCATCGGGTCCCTGGAAACCAACCCGGCAGGCCCCAGGCTCAACACAAAAACCATGAAAAGATTTTCAAGCAATATCGAGTACAAGCGCCTGGAGAACCGCAACCATCTCATCATCACCCTCGCACGCGACATGAAAAGCGGAAAAGATTGATGCGCCACGATCAATGGCACGGAGGTGTTCTATGGCTGGCTTTGATGCGGATAACTATAAAAGAATAGAGCGGGAAGTTTATAGCGCAACTTCGGGAAGCTATGAAAAGTATGGGAGCCGGAATTTTGAGGCCTATGCGGGGCCGCTCGTTGACGCTGCTTTTTTAAAGCCCGGTGAGCATGTGCTCGACGTGGCGTGCGGGCCGGGGATACCGTCGCTTATGGCTGCACCGCTCGTGACACCCGCCGGATCGATAACGGGTATCGACCTCGCCCCGGGGATGGCGGAACTGGCAAGCGAAAAGGCGCGGTCACGGGGCGTCGCCAATGTATCGTTCCGGCAGGGCGATGCCGAAGACCTTCCCTTCCCTGAAGGAGCTTTTGACGTGGTCCTGTGCAATCATGGCCTCGTCCATACCACGGACCGGAAGAAGGCGCTTCAGGAAATGCGCCGGGTCCTGAAGGGGAACGGCCGCCTTGCCCTGTCGGTGTGGAGCACCCCCGACAAGGCGTGCGTTGTCGGTGTAATAGCAGGCGTTATCCGTGAGGTATGGCCCGCCGCGATCGTTCCCGGAGCGCCGATGTGGTTTGATTTCGGGGCTCCGGGGGCAATTGAAAAGGTCCTCGCCGACACCGGTTTTTCCCACATAGAGACATCCAGGTTCACAATATTCATGGAAGCCGCATCCCCTCAGGAATACTGGGAGGCGGTCCTCGGGATAAGCGGCCGGCTGCAGATGCTGCTGAAAAACATTCCCCCCGATGCGGCGGAGCGTGTACGCGATTCCGTTTTGACCGCAGCGGAAAATTTCCGGTCGGGGGACATCATCAGGATGCCCTGCGAAGAGGTGATCGCCACGGCCCGGAGCTCAAACCCGCATTGACGTTCCGTCCCGGTGTCCCGGGCCTCGAACGTTGTGTAAAGTCCGGGCCCTTTATCCCTCGAGGACAAAGATTATATCCAGTGTTACCCGAAACCTCAGGATCTCCCCCTCCTGCACCTGGGCGTACTGCTCCTTCACCCGCACCCCCGTGATGCCCCGCAGGGTTTTCGACGCTCTTTTAAAGCCTGTCATGATGGCGTCCTCGAAACTCTTGGTGGAATCCGCGACAATCTCCGTTATCCGTGCAACGTTTCCTTCAGTACGCATCCTCAAGTCCTCCTTGTGCTATTCGCGTGGCCTTTCCATCCATATACACTTTAGGCACGAACGGGAGCGATCAACAATAAGGATATCCCTGATTTCGCACTGCTATTTTCCCGATGCCGGTCGGGGCGGCCATGTTTCGGGCGGGAAAAGGGGACGTGTGCGTGGATAAACAGGCCGCCGCATGCTATAGTGTTGTGCTATGACACGCTTCGTCAGGGACCAGTCAAAAGGGCTTCTTATCGGATTGAGCGGGGGATTTTTCGGGGGGCTGGCGGGCCTCGGCGGCGGTATAATCATGATCCCGCTCATGACCTGGGCCATGCGGTTAACACAGCATCAGGCCCACGGGACCAGCCTCGTCGCTATAATCTTCACGAGCCTGATCGGCGCGATAACATATTTTATCCACGGCTCCGCCGATTGGGCGGCGGCCGTTATCCTGGCGGGCTGCGCCATGATCACGGCCCGTTTCGGGGCCCTGTATGCACACTCGCTTCCCGAGAAACAGCTGAAGAAGGCGTTCGGATGTTTTCTTATAGCGATCTCCCTCCTTCTCATATCAAAAGGAACTGTCCTGAAACTCTCTTTTCAGGCCGGTCCCGTTCTCCATTATGCGATACTCATTGTCACGGGAATGTTCACCGGTTTCCTCGCGGGCATGATGGGTGTCGGGGGAGGAGGGGTCATGGTGCCGCCCCTTGTCATATTCATCGGGATGCCCCAGCACCTCGCGCAGGGGACATCGCTCCTCGCCATGCTGCCGGGCAGCGCCGTGGGCGCTCACACGCATTACAAACTCGGCAACGTGGCCAAGGCGATCGCCCTCGGCCTTATGGTGGGCGGCGCCGTCGGCGCCTACCTCGGCGCATCGCTCGCCCACCACATCCCGGAGCTCTATCTCCGCATTCTCTTTTCGTTTGTCGGGGTATGGATGGGAACGAAATATTTGAGATCGTAGGGAGTTAAAAAATCCGGCTTACGGCTATCGGAAAAACCAAAAACATCCACTCAACTCCACATGAAGTGCCCTGATCACCAAATTGTGTTGTAAACACTTTTCATGGCCAGTGCAACCAACAACCATTTGCCTTTAGCCTTTAGCCTCGCCCAATTTCACTTCCAGTATCTGCTCCGCCGAGAAATCCTCGAGGCCCATGTAGTAGGCGGAAGACTGGACGAGGGCGTCGAGCGGGACGAGGCCCACTATCTCGCTGCCTGTCACCGTCACGCCATACCGCCGCGCCTCGCTCCTCACCATTTCCAGGGCGCGGTAAAGGGGCGTCTCGACGTAATTCGTCATGTTCATCGACACCTGGACTATCCCGCGCTTCCTTAAGTTTATCGGGATTGCACGGCAGTAGCGCAGGCCCCCGCCCTGGTGCCGGACCGCCTTCGCGATGGCCCCGGCGATCGCCATGCTGTCCGTGTCCAGGTTGACATTGAAGGCGATGAGCGGCATGCGCGCCCCGACCGCAACCGCACCGGCCGTCGGATGAGGGGATGGGCCGCCGAAATCGGGCTTCCATTTCGGGTCCTTCATCTTTTGAGACAGGCCCTCGAACTCCCCTTTGCGAATATCGGGAAGGTTCTTCCGTTCAGGGTGTACCGCGGATTCTTCGTAGAGGAATACGGGTACCCGGGATGTGAGCCAGATCTCTTTTGCTACACTTCGCGAGAGAGCGACAGCTTCTTCCATCGACGTACCCCCCACAGGAACGAAAGGAATGACATCGACAGCCCCTATCCGGGGATGCTCGCCCTTATGCTTTCTCAGGTCGATCGTCTTTACTGCCGTATCGACCGCTCTCAGAACGGCATTCCTCAATGCGCCTGCCTCTCCCGCCGCCGTTACGACGAGCCGGTTGTGGTCGGGGTCCTTGTGGTGGTCAAGCAGGGTGACGCCGCTGGCGTTTTCGAAGCAGGCCAGGATCTTTTTGATCTTCGCCGGATTCCGGCCTTCGCTGAAATTGGGTATGGTCTCGACGAGCTTCTTCATTGTCTGTAATTGTAACCTGTCAAGGGTCGTGAGTAAAGCTCAACGGCACGGAAGGGGGAATCGTGAAGAGGGCCCCGGGGGTTGCGGGAAAAACCACTCATTCCTCTTCGTATGCGTCCTGGGCCATCTGCTTTTCGCAGAGTTCAATATACTTGATGATGGTCTTCGCCGCCTCTTCGGACAGGACCGAGAATTCTGCGCCGACCCTCGTCAAGTCCATGAGATGGATAACGCTTTTTATGACGGCCCCGGCGGAAAGGTTGTTTACCCGGGGAATGGTTATGACGAGATCGACCTGGTCCCCGGATTTGAAATGTGTCACATACTCGGTCAGCATAAAGGCTATGCCGCCCTCCGAGATGTCGACCGGCTCCACGTCTATGACGTTCGAATTCGATATGAACACCCGTACCGCAACGGGGTGCATTTCAGGTGGTTTTATGCGAACATGCTGGCGCCTTTCCCTTTTCGTTATCGTTGTGGGAAGACTCAACGTCAGGCGCATGCGCCGTTTCGGGGTAATATCGATAGACACCATCGCGGTGCTGAATTTGTAGAGTGAAAACTCCCCGGCAAACGTGACGTCGGCATGGCCGGTCTCGGGGTATTCGCCGGACGTGAGGCAGGTATCGAGAACGATGTCCGAGCTTCCTTTCTTTGAACAGATCTTGCAGTCCTTGAGCGTTATCGTTCCGTCGATGACGACGCGTGCGGTCAGGTTATCCCGGATGATCTCATCGAGGTACCTGTTCACATGGTGTTTGTCCCTGAGGACGATCAGGCTCTTTTTTTCCGAAGAACTCATACCTTATTATTTTATCATTTTTCACCAATTCGATATCATTTACAAGAGGAAAGTGAAATTTGACATTGAGCGGGCCTTTGTCTAGGATTATGAGCAATATATGAAGAAGCAGTATTTTTGGCTTTTTGCCCTCATATTGTTTGCCCTGCCTGTCGCAGCCGCCGGCGCGGGCCAGGACAGGAGCGCGGCCATCGACCTGTGCTTCACCCCGGGCGGTACGTGCACGGACAGGATAATAAACGAGATCAACGCGGCGCGGTCCGAGATACTGGTGCAGGCATACTCGTTCACCTCCGCCGGGATCGGCAAGGCATTGATCAATGCGCACAAACGGGGCGTCAAGGTGGAGGCGATCCTCGACAGGAGCCAGCGCACGGCAAAATACTCATGGGCCACGTTCCTGGCGAACATGAGGATACCCACCTACATAGACTCCCAGCATGCCATAGCACACAATAAGGTTATCATCATCGACGCGTTCACAACGATAACCGGTTCTTTCAATTTCACGAAGGCCGCTCAGGAAAAGAACGCCGAGAACCTGCTTATCATCCGGTCACGAGAGATAGCGAAGGCATACCGCGAGAACTGGTTGGAGCACCGGAAGCACTCGGAAAAGTACGAAGCGAGATACTAGAGGCGGTTCCGCGTTCGCTGTTCTACGTTAAAAACAGATCATTCGCGTATATGCCGCGAATCGTGACCTTTTCTTTTGCTATGTGCACAAGAGGGCCATTGTGAAACATTGGGTCTTTTCTTAACGCAGAACGTTTTTCCGTTGTTGTACAATCACGCGCAAAAACTGTATAATGTTTAGCTTTTTTAGCATTTGGAGGGAAGTATGGCAAGAATCACTATAGACAATCACACGTGCACGGTGCGTGACGGGAGCACGGTCATCGATGCGGCGCGGGAGAACGGGATTGACATACCGACCCTGGGGTATGACCCGAGAGTGAGCCCCCCGACCAACGTCGAGATATCCATGGTCGAGATCATCGATAATGGAAAGTCGCACATACTATCGGCAACCGGCACCGTCGTTTCCGACGGGATGACAATCATAACACGGTCGCCTGCGCTCGAAAGCTTCAGGAAGATCTATCTCCAGGCACTCTTGAGGAACCATTATGGGGACTGCGAAGCCCCGTGCGTTACCCGGTGCCCCGCTCATATCGATATACAGAAATACCTTTATCACGTCGCGAACGGGAATTTTGTCGAGGCCCTGCGCGTCATCAAGGAGAACAACCCGTTCCCTTCTGTCTGCGGCCGCGTCTGCCCTCATCCGTGCGAGGCCGAATGCCGGAGGAACGCGGTGGATGCCCCGGTCAATATCAACGGGGTGAAAAGGTTCATCGGGGATTTTGACAGTTACCAGGCCGTCGAATATACACCGCGGACCATGCCGGATACCGGGAAGATGGTTGCGGTGATCGGTGCGGGGCCGGCCGGCCTCACATGCGCCTATTTCCTGAAATGCCTCGGGCACCGGGTGACCGTGTTCGAAAGACAGGAAGCTGCCGGCGGAATGCTCAGGTGGGGCATCCCCTATTACCGTCTGCCGGAGGACATCCTTGAACGGGAGATCCGGGCGGTGCTCAACCTGGATATCGATATCCGCTACCAGAAAGAGCTGGGCAAGGATTTCACGATCCAATCGCTGAAAAGGGACGGTTACGACGCGATATTCCTGGGAATAGGGGCCCAGAAATCATCCCGGATGGCCATCCCCGGCGAGGACACCCCGGGCGTCATGACAGGGCTCGATCTTCTCGCGCGCTGCGCCCGGAACGAAAGGCCTGACCTCGGGGACGATGTCGTTGTGTTCGGAGGGGGCAACACGGCCATGGACGCCGCGCGCAGTGCGATCCGTCTCGGCTCCCGGAACGTGACCGTAGCCTACCGCCGGACCCGCAAAGAGATGCCCGCCGAAGACGTCGAGATAGAAGAGGCGATAGAAGAAGGCGCGAAGATGATGTATCTGACCGCTCCAAAGACGATAACCGGCGAGAACGGTGCAATAAAGCTCATTTGCATGAAAATGGAGCTCGGGGAGCCGGATGCGAGCGGCAGGCGCCGGCCGGTGCCCGTCGAGGGAGCCGACTTCATCCTTCCGTGTACGACAATAGTCAGCGCCATCGGCCAGATCGTCGACAACGACTGTATAGCCCGCGACGACCTGACGACAAAACACGGGACGATCCTCGTGTCGAACACCATGGAAACATCCATACCCGGCGTCTTCTCCGGGGGGGATTGCGTGAGCGGGCCGGATATCGCGATCAATGCGATCGGCGCGGGGAAAAAGGCTGCGTACGAGATAGACGAGTACCTCCGGACGGGAAAGTCCGTTCCCGACGTCGAACCGTACAATTGTTCCAAGGGGCGCTGGGATGAGATATCGCCGGACGAGTTCAGGTCCGTCGTCCCGTCGGAGCGTAATGAGATACCCGTACTCGACCCTGGCACGAGGAAAACGGGCTTTGAGGAATGCACAAGGACGTGGGATGGCGAAACCGCCATGCAGGAGGCGGCGCGCTGTCTCGCCTGCGGGTGCATCGAACGCTACGGCTGCACCTTGAGGCGCCACGCAAGCGATTACCAGGTAGAATCAGACGGGCCGGCGCCGGCCCGCATTCTCCCCGTCGACGATAATCACCCCTTCATCGTGCGCGATCCCGGCAAATGCATCCTGTGCGGCCTGTGCCTCAAGGTTTGCCGCGAAATGGAAGGGTCGTCAGCCCTGTCATTCTACGAAACGGACAATGTCCTGACGATAGGGCCGAACGACCATCGCCCGCTCGATATGACGGTGTGTGTTGCATGCGGCCACTGCGCAACGGCATGCCCCACGGGGGCACTCTCCTTCAAACCTGTGATACCGACGATCTATCGCGTCCTGCACGATCCCAATATTATCGTCGTCGCACAGATCGCCCCGGCTGTCCGCGCAACGTTCGGACAGCACTACGGCCTCGAGCCGAGCACGGTCATGTCCGTCCTGGCGGCCGGGCTCAAGGAAGTGGGATTCAACTTCGTGTTCGACACATGCTGGGCGGCGGACCTCACCATCATGGAAGAGGGCACGGAATTTCTGAGCCGTATCGCGGAGCAGGGCGTCCTTCCCCAGATCACATCGTGTTGTCCCGCATGGGTGAACTATTGTGAAAAGATGGCGCCCGATATCCTCCCGCATCTTTCATCATGCCGGTCACCCCAGCAAATGTTCGGTTCCGTCATGAAGCATTATTTCGCCGGGCAGATGAAGGTCCCCCCCGAGAGGCTCTTCTTCGTTTCCATCATGCCGTGCAACGCAAAGAAGTATGAAGCGCGCCGTCCCGAATTCAACCGGGCCGGGATCGCCGACGTCGACGCCGTCCTGACGACGACAGAAGTGATCAAGATGTTCGAAGAACGGGGGATGGACCCCCGGCTCTTCAATCCCGTCCCCGTGGATGCCTTCTTCGGGAAGGTGAGCGGCGCCGGCATCATTTTCGGGGCCTCGGGCGGCGTGGCGGAGGCCGCCTTAAGGCTCGCCGCCGAGCGCGTCATGGGAAAGAGAATGGAAAGCTTCACCTACGAGCAGGTCCGGGGACTGAACGGCGTCAAGGAAACCACGATCAGCCTTGGCGAAACGAAGGTGCGCCTTGCCGTCGTCAGCGGGCTCCAGAATGCGCAGGACCTGATAGACAGGATGCGGGCCGGGGATGCCCCGTATGATCTCATCGAGGTCATGGCCTGCCCGGGAGGGTGCATCAACGGGTCCGGGAACCCGGCCCCCAAGCTGACAAGCGACCCTGAAGACAGGCTCGAGGTCCTCTACCGGCTTGACGAGATCGCGCCCATCAAGAAAAGCCAGGACAACCCGACCATACAGGCGATCTACACGAACTGGCTCGGAAAACCCGACGGGACCCTCTCTCACCATAACCTGCACACGACATACCGCCGCCGCTCGATGCGCCTGCAGGAATCCGTTGAAGAGCTGCTCCGGGACAATCAGCCAATCGATGTCGGCGTCTGCCTCGGGACAAGCTGCTACCTCAAGGGTTCGTTCCACCTTCTCGAAGGGCTTTCCGCCGAGCTGAAAAAACGCGGGCTCCTCGAAAAGTTCAGGATAAAGGCGCGCTTCTGCACGGACCAGTGCGCCGGCGGGCCGAATGTCGTCGTGGGCACGAGCGTCATCAACCAGGTCGACCCTGACGACCCGGTCGCCTTCGTGGAAAGCCACCTCCTGCCCGCCCTGAAGTTAATAGAAGGCGCATAAGGAGCGCTCATGGCAAAGCACACGCACTCATTTGTGGAGACACACGACGGTTTTCTCGGTTACGGCATGGACCGGCAAACGGACGAAGACACCGTCGCCGTCTACCTCCAGAAATTCTCAGACGACGACCTCATGAAGGTGATGCTGAAGCGCATGTCCGACGCCGAACTGGCTGAGGTCTTCGAGATGGTCAGCAAGCTCCTCAAAGTGCACCTCACGGAACCCGAATACCACCGTTATTTCCTGAAAGACGACGGGCCATAGGCGATGGGCAATAGGGCTTTCGTCCCGTGTTTCCCATCGCCCATTGCCTATGGCCCGCTCTTCTCCATTATCTCTTCCGCAAGTTTTTTTGCTTCTTCTTTGGTCAGTTCGAGGCGGGATTTTCCGCCGCCGGGGTGGTTTGTTGTCAATGTAACACCGTTCGCCGCCGGGCTTATTTCCCATTTCACGCCTGCGGGAAACCTCAGGGGTTCGACAAGAAATTCTTCGGGTTTGAACTGCGCTATCTGGATAAGGACCCCGAACGCGTCCCGGGGATGGATGAAAAGCTCTTTCCAGTTTTCGGAATCGTCGTTGTAGCCGAAGGCCGGTATCCCTTTCTCGTCGAGGTATTCTTTCGCCCTTGCGATATCGAGGGTCTGAAAACATATGTGATGCACACCTTCACGTTCGGCAAGGAACTTGTCAAGAAAGCTGCCGTTTCCTGTGGGCGTTATCATCTCCACCCGTGTCAGGTCGCCCGCAGAAAAGACCTGCCCCAGGTATTTAAGGTCTTCGAGGACAGACCACGCGCACGGCACAAGGCCGAGGACGTCGCAAAAGAACTGTTTTGCTTTTTCAATGTCTTTCACGGCAAGCGAAATATGGTCAATACGTTCTATCATGTGCCCTCCGCAACGATCGTGAACTCATTATGTTAGCGTGCCGGAAATGTTGAGGCAAGTAAATATTTGACAATACGCGGGCGTCGGCGATAGTCCGAAAAGTGAAATGAAGGTCCTTTGTTCCCACGGCAAAGGTCCGGGATGTCCTGGAAAAAAATTAATTCAATATATTGAAGCTGGCGGGAATCTTCCGCTTGCAAATAGGGCACACCGGCTCAATAAGGGTGAATGTCCTGCCAAAGACATCGACACTTTTGAAAAATACGCCCGGTGCATCGCAGAGGTTTTTTTCGCTGAATATCTTTCCGCACTCGCAGACAGGGTACTCCTGACGTATCGTCTTGCCCCGGAATGCCTGATCAACGTATTGGGATACCATCTTTTGTTCGTCTGTCGTCATATGTGAATATAATCTCCTTATCCCGGTTTGGCAACCCGTACCAAACGAGATGGTACGTCTTCTCCATCCCGTTCCGTCCCGAAGGGGTAATCGGTATATTGAGGCAAAAACTTAATGTATCCTGTTATACTATAGATGCTGCAAAGCGGGACCTCAAGACCGGTCTGCACCCGGTTTGAAGGTCGCTGCGGGCTTTTGAGGAGGATGATAAAGGTGGACCATAAGAACGATTGCTTTGTCTGCGGGAGGGAACTCGTATATCTTGATAACGACGAAGACGCGGTGTGCCTCTATTGTAAAGAGGCGCACCGTTCAAACGTCCGGTGCGAGGCCGGGCACTATGTATGCGACAGGTGCCACAGTCTCGGGGGAAACGAACTCATCGAAAAATACTGCCTGAAAAGTACCTCGCGGGACCCTGTGGAAATGGCCTTTGATCTGATGAGGCACCCTCAGATCAAGATGCACGGACCGGAGCATCATTTCCTGGTACCGGCGGTCCTTCTTACCGCCTGCCATAACGTTCGGAAGACTGACGCCGCCCGGAGGGAAAGCGACCTGAAAAAAGCCAGGCAGCGGGCGGAGAAGGTCCTGGGCGGGTTTTGCGGTTTCTACGGTAACTGCGGGGCCGCGGTCGGGACAGGGATAGCGGTAAGTGTGCTTACGGGTGCCACACCCCTCTCCCGGGAAGAATGGAGGCTCGCGAACCTCATGACGGCCAGGAGCCTCTTCGCCATTGCCGCGCATGGTGGGCCGAGGTGCTGCAAGAGGAACTCATTCCTCGCCATCGGCGAGGCCGCCGCTTTCTTTGAGGAGCATCTCGGGATATCCCTGCCGGTCACCAGGGACGTAAAATGCGGTTTTCATGCCCTGAACAGGGAATGCCTGGCAGAAGAATGCCCTTTTTACGGAAAATGACCGCCGACCCGCGCCCTGCTACTTCCCGTCCGCCCATCGGGCAACGATCTTCTGCCGCGCGGCCGGGTAATCGTCAAAAGAGCCGAGCTTAAAGGAATTGCAGCCCTCCGCGGTAAGGTACATCCCGTATATCTCCCCGCCGATATACGATCTCCTACCGGGCTCTTCATTGTTTTGCTCTTCACGCTGCCTGTTCATGAGGCCGGGCACGTGGTCGATGAACCTGAAATCGCCTTCCGGTACGGGACAGGGAGGCTTGACGGCGAGCCCGTACGCCAGGGGTTCGGGCTTGAAGTCGCCGGATGAGTCGTAGGCAAAGGAACGTATCCTGCCGTCTTTCTCAGAAAAACCGATATGATAAACGGTGACCTCTTCGGGAGACCCGCATTCATTCACCGAATTGAACCACTCGTAGAGCTTCGCCAGGTTTCCCGGCGAATACCCGTTCAGATCGTGGATATCGCTTACCGGCATCTGATTGACGATACAGAACCATTGCTCCATGAAACGGGGAAGGCCCGTCGAGGCGACAATTGTCCTGAGATGCGGCACATATATCGCCCCGGTAGCAAAATAGGCCGGTTCCCTGTCCTCAGGAGAGACGACGAGCGTATCGAATGCAACGAGGGCCTGTTTCTCATCCGTATAAAATATGAGAGATGACATTTTCTACCTTCCTTACGGTGACCCCGGAAACCGGAGGTTCATTCCTGTGGAAATTTAACCGGAATGTATATATCATATCCTTGCCGGGAAGTTCACCATCAAACAAACGAATCAGAAGACCGAAGGAGGATCTCATGAGCGGTGTTTTCGGTATAGTATCGAGAAACGATTGCGCAAGCAGTCTCCTGTACGGCACCGATTATCATTCACATATGGGTACGGAGTATGGCGGCATGGCCGTCCTCGGCGACAGGTTCCACCGCAGCATCCATGACATACGCAAGTCGCAGTTCAAATCGAAATTTTACGAAGATTTCAAGGAAATGCACGGCAGCGCGGGGATAGGCGTCATAAGCGACCGCGATGCGCAGCCGCTTATCATCTGTTCAAAGTTCGGGACGTTCGCGATCGTCGCCACGGGGATCGTCGAAAACACGAATGAACTGGCTAAAGGGATCCTCGATTCCGGCGAGACCTTCAGCGAAATGTCCGGCGGACAGATCAATTCCGTTGAACTTATCGCCAAGCTGATCACGCAGGGGAACACGATCATCGACGGGATCAAGGGCGTCTATGACCGCATAGAAGGTTCCGCGTCCATCCTGCTTCTCACGGACACGGGCATTTTTGCGGCGCGCGACAGGTTCGGCCGGACGCCGCTCGTGATCGGGGAGAAAGAAGGCGATTATGCGGTCGCCACCGAAGACTGCTCGTTTCTGAACCTCGGGTTCCATATCGTACGGTACGTCGGACCCGGCGAGATAGTGTCGATCAGCCGCGAGGGCCTCAAGACCCTGTCGCCGGGAGGGGCACGGAACCAGATATGCAGTTTCCTCTGGATATACACGGGCTACCCGGCGTCAAGCTACGAGGGGATCAGCGTGGAGGTGGTCAGGGAACGCTCCGGCAGGTTCCTGGCGAAGAATGACAACGTCGAGGCCGACCTCGTCGCCGGCGTCCCCGATTCCGGGGTCGGGCACGCCATCGGCTACGCGATGGAATCGGGCCTGCCCTACCGCAGGCCGCTCGTCAAGTACACACCGGGGTACGGCAGGAGCTATACACCCCCCTCCCAGGAGATCCGGGACCTCGTCGCAACGATGAAGCTCATCCCTGTCAGGGACGTCATAAAGGGCAACAGGATCGTCCTGTGCGAAGACTCGATCGTCCGGGGTACCCAGCTCAAGAACTTCACGGTGGTGAAGCTTTGGGAATCCGGCGCGAAAGAGATCCACGTCAGGCCGGCATGCCCCCCGCTCATGTTTCACTGCAAGTTCGCCCTGTCCACCCGGTCGATCGATGAACTGGCGGCCCGCCGCGCGATCGACGCCATCGAGGGGAAACATGTGGAAGACGTTACGGAGTACCTCGATGACACATCGGAAAAATACAGGGCCATGGTCGACTGGATCGCGCGTGAGATCAACGTGACGACATTGAAGTACCAGAAGATGGAGGACATGATAACCGCTATCGGCCTGCCCCGCGAAAACCTCTGCCTTCACTGCTGGATGGGGGAAGGAGCGGCATGCTGCACCTGACAGGACAAAATTAACGAGATGCTATGAAGGGAAGAGACCTCTTCCATCGACCTGCCTGCCGGGAACCCTTTACCGGTTTGGACCCTTTAGCAGCCCGGTTTTTCCGGGACCACCTGCCGCACCCGGTGGCACCGCCCGGCGCCGCTGTCGTTAATGTCATTCATGATCACATTACGTATGCTGCACGGATGGATACCGCAAGCGGGGCGCGGGGGTCATGATGAACATACTTGCCGTCGACATCGGCGGAACGAACAGCCGCTTCGCCCGCTTCCGGGCCTCCGATGCTGGTGAATTAATCCGTGTAAATGGGTTCTGGCTGAAAACCCACAGCGCCTTGTCGTTCGAGGACCTCATGGACAGGGCCCTCGAAAGGGACGAGCTTGCGGTGAACACCGGCTGGGACGCCGTGGTCTTTGCCGTGCCCGGGGTTGTAGAGGACAGGACACGCGCCAAACTGGCGAATGTTCCGTGGGCGGTGGACATTTCGGGGCTTAAGGCCCGTTCGCCGAAGACAAGGACCTTCCTTGTAAACGATTTCGTTGCACAGGCCTTTGCATGCCCCATCGTCAAACACCTCGAAACGCGGACGATCCAGCAGGGAACGGCCGAAGACGGCGCGAACATGGCCGTCATCGGGGCGGGTACCGGGCTCGGGCACTGTGCGCTCGCCCTGACCGGCAGGGGAACGTTCGTTCCGCTTCCATCGGAAGCGGGCCACGCCGCATTCCCCTTTTTCGGAGAAGTTGAGACCGCGTACCGCGATTACCTGTTCGAGAAGACCGGGGCGGAGTATCCGTACGGTGATATCGTCGTGAGCGGGCCGGGCCTTGCGTACCTCCATTCCTTTCTGACGGGGCGCGACCTCACGCCCGCCGAAGTGGTGGGAGAGATCGGCCCCGGCTCACAGACGACCGAGCTTTTTGCGCGCTTCTATGCCCGGGCTGCGCGCAATTATGCGCTTACCGTCGTTGCGCTGGGCGGGGTCTATATTGCCGGGGGTGTTGCCATGAAAAACCCTTTCCTGGTCGACAACGACCATTTCAGGAAAGAGTTCAGAGACTCGCGGCATTTCGGCCGGCTTCTCGGGAATATTCCCGTAACGCTCCTCTTGAGCGAGGACAGCGGTTTGTGGGGGGCCGCACATTACGCGGCCCTCAGCCTGCAGCGAACGGTCTGAGGAACAGATGTAAAGGATGTAAGAAACGGATGCGAGCATGGTTCAAAGAAACGTAATTCAAGAATGACACAATTATAAGGAGACCGAAATGAAAAGAAAACTTGCGATCCTTTGTTTGGCCGTGCTGATCGTCGCGTCCTTTGTTACCGGCTGCGGCAAGAGCGCAGAAGAAAAGGCGGTCGAGAAATTTGTCCAGAAACAGAGCGGGGGCAAGGTGAGCGTCGATATGTCACAGGGCAAGGTGACGGTAAAAGAGGGGGATGCGACGATAACGTCCGGCGGGAACGTTCAGGTCCCCGCTTCGTTTCCGAAAGATGTCCCTGTATACCCCAACACGCAGGTCCTGAACGCGATGACGTCCCCCGATGTCGTCCACCTTACCCTGATAAGCAAGGAAAGCGTCGAAAAGATCGCGGCCTCGTACAAGGAACAGATGAAGCGTGAGGGGTGGAAGGAAACCGCGTCTTTGACGATGGGAACAACCGTAACACTGGCGTACGAAAAGGACAAACGGAACGCAACGGTGGCGGTCAGCAAGATGGACAAGGGGGACAGCGGGATACAGCTGCAGGTATCGCAGAAGAAGTGACCGTAAGGCGGCTAACGGCTAACGGAAAAAATACATCATTCCCCGTCATAGGGTGTAAGAATTTTTCAATCTTCCTCGTCACTATTACGTCCGGTACGACGCCGTGTCGTCGTCATTCCGGCGCTTGACGGCGGAATCCAAGGTTTTTCTTACAGGTATTTTGAGAAGGTGCTAACCGGGAAAAAGAATAAAAACAAAACCTTGGATTCCGGCACCCAGAGGGTACCCGGCCGGAATGACGGACAAGGGGGTAGAAGCCTTACGCCTTACGGTTCTTATTCTTCTTCTCCGCCCGGGCCTCTTTTTCCTGTTCGTAGATGTCTTCGGTGAGGGTCGCGACGCGCTCGCGCCAGCGGGGGTCGCTCTTGTTCAGCTCGACCTCTTCATAAAAGTCGGAAACGCTGTGGTTCAAAAGCTTATAGGGATTATCCTCCGATTCAATATCGAAGAACGTGTGCCTTAATTCATGTCTGAGTATCTTCACCCTGTCGAGGTCTGTGATATTGTCCCAGCACTTCCTGTCGAGGGTGATAATGTAGTCGTAGCCGTCGTGCAGGTCGGCACCGTCCCGGGTCAGGTGGCGCATGAGGTCGTTCGTTTTCATTATCCTTGCAAGCACGACCATTCCGCCCGATTTCCTCTTTTTCAGATCAAAGAGCACTTTTATCTTCGCGTTCACCAGCTCAGGGAAGTCTTTGGACCTGACCTCTTTGAGCAGTTCGATCGCGTGATTGTTGACCTCGTCATACCGTAATCCCATGGTGCCTCCCGTTTTTTTGTGACGCCGAAGATTATCACGAAGGCCGGTCGAAAAGCAAGGCGGGCCTCAGGGCCAGCGCTTGACATACGGGCGCCCTAACCGTTATAAAAATTCCGCACAGATAAACCTCGATAAGGAGACCGGACCGCACATGGCACATTTTCCCAGATATTTCCGCTGCATGCTCGCCGGGTGCCTCGTCCTCGCATGTCTGTCGATCTGCGCCTGCGCGATCCATCCCGGGCGGCCCGTACGCGAGGGCTACCTCCCGGTTACCGGCGGAAAGGTCTGGTACCGGGTAACAGGTTCGGGAGATGCGACGCCGGTTATCCTTGTTCACGGAGGGCCGGGCAGTTCGAGCGATTACCTCCGGCCCCTCGAGAGGCTTTCGATTGACCGGCCCGTCATCGTTTACGACCAGCTGGGCTGCGGCCGGTCCGATAACCCGGACAACGATGACCTCTGGCGGATTGAAAGGTTCGTCGAGGAACTTGGCCAGGTCAGAGCCGGGCTCAATTTGAAAGAGGTCCACCTGTACGGTCACTCCTGGGGGACGATGCTGGCTGTGGACTATATGTTGACACGACCGAAAGGGGTAAAGAGCCTCACCCTTGCCAGTCCGTGCCTGAGCGTTAAGCGCTGGACGGACGACGCGCGCGGGTTGATCGAGAAACTGCCTTTCATGACCCGTCAGGCCATCGGGCGCCATGAACAAGCGGGCACGACCGATTCGAAGGAATACCAGGCGGCTGTAGCAGAATACCTGAAGCGTCATCTCTGCCGCCTGTCCCCGTGGCCATCGGAACTCCTTCGGGCGTTCGACAGGGCAAATCAAAGGATTTACAGGATAATGTGGGGGCCGAGCGAATGGTTTCCCACGGGAAATCTCAAGACATATGAGCGCGTCGCAAGGCTCCGCCAGATAAAGGTGCCGACACTTTTCACTGCCGGCCGGTACGATGAAGCAACCCCCGCGGCTGCGTCCTGGTACAGGTCGCATGTGCCCGATTCAAGGCTCCGGATATTCGAAGGAAGCTCGCACCTTGCGATGTTCGAGGAACAGGACGCGTATCTTGAATGCATCCGTGAATTCTTGAAGACACATGACTGATCGGAAGCCCCGGTTCCCAGGCGCCCGATACTACTTGCAGTACCATTCCCGGTCCGGTTTCTTCACAAAAAAGCGGATGATCGTGCCGCACACAGTACACACGTCCGCGTATAATGTCTCCGTTCCGATTAACAGGAATTTCATCTTATAGGCAAGGCCTATATTGCCGGCCTCAGCGGTCTGGTTTACCCTGACGCCTTGTGCGATGTTTTGTCCCCCGCAACGGGGACATTTGCCGAGATCTTCCATGGTGATCACCGTAAGCCTATCATACCCGGGACATCCTGTCATCTGCCGGCGTATTGCCCTGTCTATTGCCCGTCATCATCCGGCTCGAGGTCAGGAACGCCGATGGTGGCCCCCTCTCCCGGAAGGCGCGCCGCCTCCCGGTCGACAACGAGCACATCATCCATTTTCACGGTCTTTATCCGGGACATGAGAGAATCGATATTGTCAACGAGCTCACGTGCGGATATCTTCCCTGTCATATATCCTTCTTTTTGAGCTGTTATAAAGCCGGCAATGTCTATAACCACCGTTTTCTGCGAAAAAAGCACGTGATACGCGGCCACGGTCAGAACAGAGCACGCCATCGAGCACACAAGTACGATCACGAGTCCGGCAAGGCTCCGTCCCGGGGTCAAGAGCATGGGGCCGCTTTCGTCTGCATTTCCGTGCCGTGCGCATACTGTTCCGCGCTCTTCACAAGGATCTTCACGTCGAGAAGTTTAGCGGCCGTTGCTACATTCGCGCCGCCTTTACCGACAAAGAACCCGCAATAGCGCGGGTCGACCCTCACGATCGCCTCCCGAAGGCTCTGGGAATACAGGACCTGCACCACCTTGTCGACCGGCGCAGGGACAAGAGCATTGACAATGTACTCCTTCATGTCGGGACTGTACCGGACGATGGTCACCGTGTCGCCGGTGTATCTCTTCACCCCTTCGAGATATTGCAGCGCAATACCTAAAGGGTCGAGGCCCCCAAGCCCTTCAACCGACACCTTGGCAAAAGCGCTGTTCGCTATCGAGGCCGCCCTTCTGACCCGTATCTTTCCGTCGCGTATGGCGGGAGCAAGGGCCGCTTCGGTGACGCGGCGAAAGAATTGAGGTGACCTCTGGCTCAGGTAGATCCTGCCGTCGCGTACCATGTGAACGGCAGCCGTACATTCTTCCCTTTCCCTGTACTTCCTGCACGCCGAGCTTTTCGGAAGATGTCCGACGAGGCCCGTTTCCCCTATCAGGGACAGGTACATGTCCCTGCCCGGCACCTCTCTGATGATACAACATGACACAAGACGACCGACCTTAATGACTGGCATTTTTCTTGACCCCCCTGTTTTATTTCTGGGAGAGTATTACTTTTGAAAACGCAGGAAGGTCCCAGGAAGTTTTATTTTTTTATCCGGGGCATGTATGATATCTGTGTGACTGTTCCTGAATACAGCGATGTATGCGGGGTAAATGACGGAGGTGAAAGATGGAATGCACCGTTGAGAAAAATATGGCGGCATGCACCTGCACATACGAGGGCTGCTCCCGGAAGGGCAAATGCTGCGAATGCGTCGCATATCACAGAAGCAGGAAAGAACTCCCCGCCTGCTTCTTCTCCCGGGAGGCCGAAGCCTCGTACGACAGGTCTTATCGGCGCTTCATCGATGAAAATCGATGAAGCTGTTTCAAGTTTCAAGTTTCAGGGAAATTATCCCGGGGATAATGGTTTTTAACTTGAAACATGCAACGTGAAACTTGAAACGGTTTTAGTCCTCGAGTTCTTCCATTATTTCGCTTGCCTTGATGCGCACTTCCTTGATGCGGTGGCCCATTGCGGCGATGGATATCTTGCGCCTCGTGTCTTCCTTCTGGCGGGGCTTGAGATCGGGGAAGATGATGAGCAGTTTGTCAAGCGTGGCGCTGCATATGTCGATGTCTTTCAGGTCGAGGAAAAGGATGAGGGTTGCGGCGTCGTCAGGCAGGCCGTACTTGGCGACATATTTTTCCGCCTGCTTCGCAAAGGCCTCGGAGCCGTAGGCATTATGAAGCCTGGCGTATAGTTTGTCGTGTTCAGGCGTGCCTTTTTCCCCTTTGAACAGCCGGTCGAGGGCGTCCTTTACCCTGCCCTGCTGCCAGCGGTCTTTTGGCGCTTCCTTCTTTTTCCCCGCGCCTTTTTCCTGCCTGCCGTAGAATGTGCTCCTGTCCCTTCGGCGGTCGAGTTCACGCCAGTCGGGCCTTTCGTCGTCGTAATCTCCCATGCGAGCCCCTGCTTTTTCATTTTATTATAATAACAAAATCCAAAAAATCAAATTTCACACCTAACGGAGCATGGAACTCTGCGCCCCTTTTATGGTATTGTTCAGAATTAAACGAGGGGCATGAATGTTCATATGGTTTTTCCACAGGATAAGCGGGGCAGCGCTTATCATCCTCATCGGCATCAAGATCCTGACGAGTTACTTCCTGATGGGGCAGGACAGGAAACCGGACTGGGCGCTCAGCCTTCACCGACAGCCCGTCGTCGACGCTCTCATTCTCATTCTGTTCACATTCCACAGCATCTACGGGGTCCGGACCATTGTCATGGACCTCGGGTACAGGAATGAAAAGCATCTTTTTCTGGCTGCAAACATCGTCGCCTCGGCCATTTCGGCATTCCTGCTCCTCATGTACTTCGTCACCGTATGATAACGCGTACCCATGATGTCATTATAGTCGGGGGCGGGCTTGCGGGGCTCCGTGCCGCCGTCGGGCTTTGCCGAAAATATGATGTCGCGCTCATCTCCAAGGTCCACCCCGTAAGGTCCCATTCCATTGCGGCCCAGGGGGGCATCAATGCGGCCCTCGGGAACAACCCGGATTCCGCCGACGATTCCTGGGAAAAACATGCGTTCGACACGATCAAAGGGAGCGATTATCTTGCGGACCAGGATGCCGTGGAGATCATGTGCAGGGAGGCGCCCGCGGTCGTGTACGAAATGGAGCACTGGGGATGCCCGTTCAGCCGGTTTCCCGACGGCACTATCGCGCAGAGGCCTTTCGGCGGGGCCGGGTACCCGAGAACATGCTATTCCGCAGACCTCACCGGGCACGTCCTTCTTAATACATTGTTCGAAAAGGCGGTCAGCCTGGGTGTTGCCATATATCCCGAATGGCATGTGACATCCCTCGTGGTCGATGACAATGCCTGCCACGGGGTCGTTGCCTTCGACCTCATGAACGGGGAACTCGTGTCCCTGAACGCGAAGGCGACCCTTTTTGCGACCGGGGGGTACGGGCGCGTCTATCTTTACTCGACCAACGCGCTTATTAACACGGGGAGCGGGATCGGGATGGCATACAGGGCGGGTGTCCCGTTGAAGGACATGGAGTTCGTCCAGTTCCACCCGACAGGACTTATCGGGACCAACATACTGATGACGGAGGCCTGTCGCGGCGAAGGCGGATACCTGATCAACGCACAGGGCGAGCGCTTCATGGCAAAATATGCGCCGAAAGCCATGGAGCTTGCCCCCCGCGATATAGTTTCCCGGAGCATCCAGACGGAGATTGATGAAGGCCGGTGCTTTGAGCACCCCCTCGGAAAATATATCCGGCTCGACCTCATGCACCTCGGGGAAAAGAAGATCAGTGAAAAGCTGCCGGGTATCCGCAAGATATGCATAGATTTCATCGGCATCGACCCTGTCAGGGAACCCATCCCCATAATGCCCTGCCAGCATTACTCCATGGGGGGCATCGACACGGACGCCACGTGCGCGACCGAGGTCAGGGGCTTCTTCGCGGCCGGAGAGTGCGCCTGCGTCAGCGTCCACGGGGCGAACAGGCTGGGGGGCAACTCGCTGCTCGAAACCATCGTGTTCGGAAAGATCGCTGCGGCAAGCATCGACCGGTATCTATCCTCCACCGGATTTGAGCCCGGGGGAAAGGCTTGCCTGCGGGCAGCCGGGTCCGTAGAAACAAAGATCCGGGACCTCGTCGCAGGAGGGAACGAAAAGACCTTTAAGCTTCACGGGGAACTCGCAAAGGCAATGAGCACGTACGTGGGCATCTTCAGGACCGGAGGCGATGCGGAAAAGGCCCTTGCGGACATGGAGGGCTTGAGGGAAAGATACCGGAATGTCGGGGTTTCTTCTCCGTCCCTCTCTATGAACTACGAACTCATGAATGCCATTGAACTCGATCATATGTTCGATGTGGCCCTCGTGATAGCGCGCGGGGCGCTCCTGCGCGAAGAAAGCAGAGGGGCGCATGCGCGGACGGATTTTCCGAAAAGGGACGATGAGAAATGGCTCAGGCACTCGATCGCGCGCTTGAAGGGCGACGGGATGCCCGAAATGTTTTACAGGGACGTCACGGTCACCCGCTATGAGCCGATGGAGAGGACCTATTGATACGGGCATCCGCGTATACCTTCAAGATATTGCGCTTTGACAGGAAAAAACCGGAAGACAGGGCCCGTTTCCAGACCTACCGGGTCAGGGTCATCCCCGGGCTTACCATCCTCGGCGTCCTCAACAGGATACGCGACGAGATCGACGGGACGCTTTCGTTCCGTTCATCGTGCAGGTCTGCGGTCTGCGGTTCTTGCGCAATGGTAATAAACGGAAGGATAGACCTCGCCTGCAGGACACAGGCGGCCTCGTTCGGAACGGACACCATAATTCTCGAGCCTCTTCCGAACATGGAGATCATAAAGGACCTTGTCGTTGATATGACCCCTTTCTGGACGATGTACGAAAAGGTGAGGCCCTGGCTTGACCGGCCCGGCCCCGGCCCTGAAAAAGAGATGAGGCAAAGCCCCGAGGACAGGGCACTGATCGACCAGTTCGTGAACTGCATCCTGTGCGCATGCTGTTACGGGGCATGCCCGGTCATCTCCCGCGACCCTCAGTATCTGGGGCCGGCGGCCCTTGCCAAGCTCGAGCGCTTTATCCTCGATTCACGAGATGAGCGCCCGGTATCCGCCCTCGACGAGGTCAATAACGAACACGGCGTCTGGGGCTGCGACACCGTCCTTAAGTGCATCGAAGCGTGCCCGAAAGGCGTACGGCCGACCGATGCGATAATCGACCTGAGAAAGAGGCTTTTCGTGGAAAAGGCAAAAAAACTCCTGGGTATCGGCAGATGAAACTCGATTATTCACTCATCAGCCGCAGGGCCTTTCTCAACACGCTGTTCGGGGGCTGGCTCATCGCTGTGCTCTCCGGCGGCATCTATGCCTTCCTTAAATTCATCTTTCCGACCGTCGGGAAGGAACCGGATTTTGTCGTTCTCAACAGGGCAGATTTTCTCGACATACCCGGAAACACCGTTAAGACCTTCGCATGGGGAGGAAAGCCCGGTTTTTTCTTGAAGAGGACCGACGGGACCATGCTTGCCCTGAAGGGGGTCTGCACCCATATGGAATGCAACATTTCCTACATGCCCGATGCAAAAAAATTCTATTGCGCGTGCCATAAGGGGTGGTTTGACGACAACGGCAGGAACATCGAGGGCCCTCCGCCGCGGCCCCTTGAAAGCTTCGATATCATCACGGCCGGGGAGAAACTCGTCATAGCGAAGAAAGGGGTGAAGGTTGATCTGCCGAAGGTGTAGGGACTGGATCACGGAACGCTACGACGTCGACGCCCTGCGCAGGCTGTTGCGCACAAAGTACGTCCCGTCGCACCGCTACGAGATCTCTTATTTTACGGGGGGGCTTACCCTTTTCCTCTTCGTTGTGCAGTTCCTGACAGGTATGGGGCTTGCCCTTTACTATGTCCCCCATTCCGAACATGCATACAAGAGCATCGTCGACATCATGACGAAACTCCGCATGGGCTGGTTTTTCCGTTCGCTCCACCACTGGGGGGCACAGCTCGCGATAGCATCATTGTTCGTTCATTTTTTCGCCAATCTTCTCCTGAAGGCATATCGCAAGCCCCGCGAACTGCTCTGGGTGACCGGCTTTATCATGATCACGGTCCTCGTCTTTTTCGGGTTGAGCGGCTACTTCCTTATCTGGGACGAAAGGGCCTTCACCGCGATCCGGGTCGCGACGGGAGGGGCGGGCAGCCTCCCTTTGATCGGCGCACCGGTCAAGATATTCCTGCGCGGGGGCATCGACGTCACGCAGGAGACCCTGACGCGGTTCTATGCCTTTCATGTCAGTGTTCTGCCCATGATAAGCCTTGTCATCATCGGTCTTCACGTACTGCTTGTCCAGGTGCACGGCATGAGCGTCCCTCTCTCGCAGAAAAACAGGCAGAAAGAAGCGCAGCCGTTCTTTCCGAACGTTTTCTACAAAGACCTTATCGTCTGGCTCCTCTGCGCGGGCGTTCTTGTCACCCTTGCTGTGGTCTTTCCCGCGGCGATAGGGACAAAGGCCGACCCGATGGCGCCCGCCCCGGAAAACATAAAACCGGAGTGGTACTTTCTCTTCCTTTTCCAGACCCTGAAGCTTTTCCCCGGCGAAATAGCGGGGCTCAACGGCGAGATGATCGCCGTAACCGTCATTTCCCTCGGTGTGCTCTTCGCATTCCTGATGCCGTTTTTCGACAGGAGGTCCTCGGCCGGCCGGCCGAGCCCGGTTTTTACATATGCAGCGGTCTTTTACCTTGTGTATTTCGTAGTAATGACGGTGATCGGTTTTCTCAACTAGGGGGTAAAGATGATGTGCATCTTTTCTGCAGCTTGTATTCTCCTTCTTGCGCTGCCCCTGTTGTGCCCCGCCGGGCAGGCCCCTTTCGAGCCGGCCTTGTCCCCGTACGACCGCCACATTCTGTATCAGGCACTGGTGCTTTTCTGGATCGGCATCATCGGTCTCATCGTCATTATCGTCATGAAACTCAAGGAGGCAAAACGCACCCAGGGCATGGGCGTGCATCAAGACGAGGAGAATGCTCCTTTCCTTGACTAAGAACTGCCAAACCTTTATTATGTTTCAACCCCATGCAGCCAACCATCGTCCGGAATTCGCTCATATCACGCCGCGGGATCGATGAGCTCCTTCGCGTCCCCCAGGACGACCTCGTCTATGTCTCTCTTCTCGAGATACTCGCCCGGTTCCAGGACAAAAAGCAATTTGCGAGCGAGATACACACCGAGATACACCTGATAAAACCCATTCTCAAGATACTCGGGTTCACATACGAGTCAAAGCCGAAGTATTTTGACGACACCGTCAAGGGGCCCGACGCGGCCCTCTTCACAAGCGAATCCGAACGGGACAGGGCATCGTCACTGTGGGGGACTCCCGAATACTATGCCAGCACGCTTGGCGTGCTCCTTCTCAAGCGGTTCGGCCGCAATCTCGAAGAGGGGGTGAGCGGTTTTTTTCTCGCGTTCGAGAACGGCATTCCCCTGTACCAGCTGTTCTATTATCTCAAGAACACGAAAACCCCGTGGGGCATCCTCACGAACGGCAAGCACTGGAT
>CALMFJ010000111.1 GCA_937862865.1 uncultured Pseudomonadota bacterium
GAGCAGTGCGAAGTCCATGTCCGTGTCGAGGGAAACGAGTGTTACCTCTGTAGAGGAGCCGTCGGAAAAAGAGGCCTTTGCGGTCCTCTGGCGCATGACATGGGCGTTCGTAACGATATAACCGTCCTGGCTTACCAGAAAGCCGGACCCGCGAGGTGTATCGTCAGCGATAATGGTGACAATGGCCGGTTTGACAGTTTTCACAAGTAAGGATATGTCGGTTGTATCGGATGGACGGAAAAGCCTGCCCGCTCTGAGTACAAAAATGAGGGCCAGCACAATGAGGAGGCAAGCACAGCCGGCCATTATGGCGCGCCGTACCCCGGGCCGACCGGGAGCGCCGGGAAGTGACGGGCCGTCGGGCGGCCCGCTGATGGCATTGTCGCTGGAGGCCGGTCCCTCCTGCGGCCCAAAGTGCTCCTTTATAAGGTCGAAGGCGAGGTTGAGCTCTTTGATCTGGCTCCATGTCGCTTTCCGGCTCAAGGCGCGATAAGCAGCGTCGGCATCGCCGTATGTGGAATCCGCCGGGATCCCGAGGAGCTCGAAGGCCTTTTGGAGATCGGGGTCGATGTTGTTTCCTCCCAGTCTATTATGATAGCTGAGTGACTATTTTTGTCAACCGTGGATTCAGGGAGGGGGGAGACGAAAGGATGGCCAGGCGCAGGTGCGGTGAGGTATCCGGATTGCGAGGCAGATAAGAGTTAACATAATATCCATTATCAGTAGTTACATAAAACAGCCCCAAGACTACGATCCCCTAAGAAAGCGATATCACACGGCTTTATCTCGCGGCATCCCCTTACCAAAAATTTTCTACAATAATCATTGACACCCATCTGCAAAAGCTCTCTAATATACCTCAGTACTTTCCTGACAAACACATAACGCCTATGGAAACACGTATCGACTATTCTATCAGGGACTTCTATTCGGTTCTTGATATCCGACTTGAGCTCATTGCCGAAAAGATATTGTTATCAAAGGTAAATGACGACGACAACGTTTACCTTAAAATGCTCTCACATGTTGAGGACGTGTTTATACAGGCTGCACTGAGGATATCGGACAACAATATATCGAAAGCTGCCCGCCTCCTCGGTATAAACAGGAATACCCTGAGCAAGAAGCTCAGGGTATCCGAAAAAGCCCAGGGCTCGAATGGCGGGCCTATTCAGCGACGTAACGGGCGATAAGGTCCCCGACCTCTTTTGTTCCCATACCCATCTTACCGGCCTCCATTGACTTCAGGTCTTTCCTGATAGCCGTCTGGACGGAGTTTTCTATAGCGGCCGCGGCCTCGTTCTGGTCCAGGAACTCGAGCATCATACCGCCTGCCAGGATCGCAGCTATAGGGTTGATGACGTTCTTTCCCGTATATTTCGGCGCCGATCCCCCGATCGGCTCGTACATGGACACCCCCTCGGGGTTGATATTCCCTCCGCATGCGACACCCATCCCTCCCTGGATCATCGCGCCGAGATCGGTGATAATATCGCCGAACATGTTGTCGGTAACGATCACGTCAAACCATTCCGGGTTCTTCACCATCCACATACAGGTGGCGTCTACGTGCGCATAATCGGTCTTCACATCCGGATACTCCGGTGCGATCTCATAAAAGGCACGTTCCCACAGGTTAAACGCAAACGTCAGGACGTTCGTCTTTCCGCACAGTGTCAGTTTCTTTTCCCGGTTCCTCTTCCGGGCATACTGGAAAGCGAACCTCAGGCAGCGCTCGACGCCCTTGCGGGTATTGATCGATTCCTGGATCGCGACCTCATCTTTCGTGCCCTTCTTCAAGGTCCCGCCGGACCCGGTGTAGAGCCCCTCGGTATTCTCACGGACAACGACAAAGTCGATGTCCTTCGGCCCCTTGTCCTTAAGCGGGGTCTCTACGCCTTCATAGAGCTTTACAGGCCTCAAGTTAATGTACTGGTCGAGTTCGAACCGTGTCCGCAGCAATATTTCCTTTTCGAGGATCCCCGGTTTAACGTCGGGGTGACCGATAGCGCCCAGGTAGAGTGCGTCGAACTGCCTCAACTCACTGAGGACACTGTCAGGTAATGTCTCCCCTGTCTTCTTATAGCGTTCTCCCCCGATATCGAAATACGTCAGGTTCATGGAAAAACCATATTTTTTCGATGCCGCCGTAAGAACTTTCACGCCTTCGGCTATGACCTCAGGCCCCGTACCGTCGCCCGGTATCACACCGATATTAAATTCTTTCGACATTCGATACCTCCTGATCAATAGTATTTATGTGCCTTACCGCATCATCAAGGCCTTTTTACCTATATCTTTCCTGTAGAACATCCCCTCAAATTCGATCATCGCAACGGCATCATACGCCTTCTTTATCGCGTTTTCATACGTGGGGCCTATTGCGGTGACCCCGAGGACCCTCCCGCCCGATGTGATATATTGATTATTGACCTTTTTCGTGCCTGCATGGAACACCATGACGTCATCCCTGCCTGCAAGCCTGTGGAGTCCGCGGATAGCCTTGCCCTTGTCCGGGTTCTCCGGGTAGCCTCCCGATGCCAGCACCACACAAACGCTGACCCCGTCTTTCCATTCTAATTCTTTGATATTATTTAGCTTTCCTTCGACACAGGCAACGAGCACAGGCAGGAGGTCGCCCTTCATTTTAAAGATTATCGGCTGCGTCTCGGGATCCCCGAAACGTGCATTGAATTCGATCACATACGGTTTCCCCCCGGAGAACATGAGGCCCCCGTACAGTACACCCTTGTACGGGATGCCCCTCTGACGCATTGCCGCTATTGTCCGCAGCATAATGGTGTCCCGGATTTCGCGGTCGAGGTCGTCGTTGATGAACGGGATCGGCGTGTATGCGCCCATCCCGCCCGTGTTCGGCCCGAGGTCATCGTCGAGCAGCGGCTTGTGGTCCTGTGAGGCGGGCATGGGCAGGATCGTCTCACCGTCCGCAAAGGCCAGGTACGACGCCTCGATACCCGGCAGGAAGTCCTCGATCACGACCTTACGCCCTGCGTCGCCGTATATCTTGCTGACCATGAGCTCTTTGAGGACCGACCTGGCCTCCGCCATATCCTTGATGACGTAGGCGCCCTTCCCCGCGCACAGGCCGTCGGCCTTGATGACAAACGGGACCTGTCTGGCCTCCAGATGGCCCAGGGCCTTCCCATAATCGTCGAAGACCTGGAACGGCGCTGTCGGGACGGAGCTCTCTTTCATAAGCTCTTTTGAAAATATCTTGCTTGCCTCGATTGCGGCACCGCGCGCTACGGGCCCGAAGATCGGGACCCCTTTGACCTGGAAGGCATCGACGATGCCGGCGGCCAGCGGGTTTTCGGGCCCGACGACAACGAGGTCTATCTTCATATTGCGGGAGAAGTCGATCAGGCCTGAGACGTCCGTGGCATTTATGTCGTGGCATTCGGCAACGTCCGATATCCCTCCGTTTCCCGGCGCGCAGTATAACTTATTAAGATCCTTGGATTGTGTAATCTTCCAGCAGAGGGCGTGTTCTCTTCCGCCGGAACCGATCACGAGAACATTCACGTTGGGGGCCCCCGTTATTAAAATTTGGACAGATATTCCGTAATTGCCCTGTCATACGCGCTTGTCAGGGCGAATACCTTCTTTGCCAGGTAGAACCTCATCTCTTCCGTCGTTGCGCCGTCGTTTTCGGTCATATTCTGTATCACCTTCGCGTAATCTTCGGGATCGACGACGACCGTGACGTACTTGAAATTCTTGGCGGCGGCGCGGATCATCGAAGGGCCGCCGATATCGATGTTCTCTATCGCGTCCTCGAACGTACAGCCCTTGCTGACGACCTCAACGAACGGGTACAAATTGACGACAATCATGTCGATATGGCTGATACCGTGATCTTGCATTGCCTTCTGGTGTTCCGAGTTGTCCCTGATATTCAGGATGCCCCCGTGGACCTTCGGATGGAGGGTCTTTACGCGGCCGTCCATGATCTCCGGAAAACCGGTGTACGCGCCGACCTCGACGGGGGTAACTCCGATCGATTCCAGGTATCTCTTTGTGCCGCCAGTCGACAGGACCTCGACATTCTTATCTTTCAGGAATAACGCCAGGTCTGACAGTCCATCCTTGCTTGACACGCTGACAATGGCACGCCTTATCTTCATGATGCCCCTCCTCAATGTTATATGGGATCCGGGGATATCCGGGTAAAAGGCTGTGAAGTGATACCCCTTATACCGCCTCTGTCGTGTAATAGTAAATTCCGGGCGATCCCTTTGTCAACATGATTCTCGGCCAATTCACGGGATCAGTCATGTGCTGACATAGTAAAGCTCGTCGTTGACGACGGCGGTTTTGACAAGGCCCTCTTTCTCCAAAATACCGAGCCTGGTCTTCGCGTCAAAATGCGACATGCCGGTGATCCTGACGATATCGTCGAGGGTGAGCGGCCTTCTTTTGAGTGTCTCTCTTATCAGTGAAGCTTCGGAAGTATCGACATGAATATCCGCAGTCTTCTCAAATGTTGATATTATTTCGCATGCAGGGCCGAACATCCGGCAGATATTCCTGAGTTCGCTGTCAGAAAGGCGCATGGCCGACGGTTCACTGGGAGGCCGGGTGACGGTATTCAACTGCACCCGGTCCATGTGTAAAGATGACACGATCCCGGCCATTCTTTTCAGTTCTTGCGGATCATCGTTCATATTTTTAATCAGCATTATCTCAAGCCAGATCTCCCCCGCGAATTCCTTCCGGAAAGCCTGAAGCCCTTCGACGATCGTGTTGATCCGGACAGACCGGTGAGGCCTGTTGATACGTTCGAAAATATTCTGGCTCGCAGCATCAAGGGACGGGAGGATGATGTCCGCCTGCATGATTTCTTCCCGGACCTCCTTCAAACTGAGCAGCGATCCGTTCGTGATCACTGCGACCGGGATGTGAGTTCTCTTTTTCATCTCCCGGATCATGAGGCCGAGGTCCGAATTGAGCGTGGGCTCACCCGAACCGGAAAACGTGATCACATCGACCGTACCGCCACGGGACACCTTCTCCAGCACCTGCCCGATAACGGCATCCGGGTCGTAAAAGCTCTCCCTGGCCGTTTGGACGTGCGTCGTTCTCCCTACCTGACAATAAACACAATCAAAGGTGCAGTACTTCGGGGGAATGATGTCCACACCCAGGGAATACCCGAGGCGCCGCGACGGAACAGGTCCAAATACATGCTGCATAGTGCAAAATGATATACTTTTTTGTATCAAATGAGAACAGAAATCCTATGGGTCTTGGGTTGACTTTTTAACGGGAATGTAATAAAAAGAAACGCACGGGCGATTAGCTCAGATGGTTAGAGCGCTGGTCTCACATACCAGAGGTCGTTGGTTCGAATCCAATATCGCCCACCATTACTATTCCCCGGGGGCATAATGTCAGGACATAGCAAATGGAGTTCCATCAAACACAAAAAAGGTGCGGCTGATGCCAAGCGCGGAAAGATCTTCACGAAACTGATACGGGAGATCACCACCGCCGCCCGCATAGGCGGCGCGGACCCCAATGCGAATTCACGGCTCCGGATGGCGATCGACAGCGCCAAGTCGGAAAACATGCCCAAAGACAATATCGAGCGAGCTATCAAAAAAGGTACGGGGACCCTGGACGGCGCCGAGGCCTATGAAGAATACAGTTATGAAGGGTACGGGCCCGGCGGTGTCGCGATCCTCATTGAAGTACTGACCGACAACAAGAAGCGCACGACTGCCGAGGTGCGTCATATCCTTTCACGGCTTAACGGCAACCTGGGTGAGGCGGGATGTGTAAACTGGCTGTTCAGCAAAAAGGGCTTCATGTCTTTCGACAAGAAAGCGGTCGATAGCGACAGGATCATGGAACTTGCCCTTGAGGCGGGCGCGGAAGATATTAATGAAGACGAGAACGAGATCGAGGTTTATGCCGACATCTCAAACTTCGAGGCGTTGAAAAAGGCATTTGAGGACAATAAGATATCTCCCATAGTTGCAGAGATCAGCATGATTCCGCAAAATTACATCAAACTTGAAGGCAAAAATGCAGAAACAATGCTCAAGTTGATGGAAGCGCTTGAAGATTCTGACGATGTCCAGAAGGTGTATGCGAACTTCGACATTGATGCCGGGGAGATGGAGCGTCTGGCCGGCTAACTACCGGCGGGTATTGGTTCTCTTTCCCGCCGCCCTCTTTTTGAAAATTCCGGTTTTGTTTAAGAGATTTTGATCCGTTTGACCTCACCGCTCTTCCCGGTGAACTCAACTTCCTTGCCATTAAGGTTAAGCTTTACACCCGCGGCGTTCCCGATCAGCAGATCGAAGTTCTCTTTCGCGTTGAGGACGATCATCTCCTCAGGGTTGAGCATGAACTCTTTTTTCTCGTTTTCGTCGATGACCACGCTCACCCAGGTCCTTTCATTGCAGGTAATCATCAGCTTTTTCTCCGAAACGGGAAGCATCTGGGGCTGTTCCGCAGCTCCCGGCTGCGCAACGGTGTTCGCTCCGGAGTGCTCTCTGACATTGACCGATGCCTGTTTCGTGGCGACAGCGCCCGATTGAGCGGCCCGGTCCTGCCGAGCGGCAGACCTTTCCTTGTATATCTGGTTCAAGACAAAGAAGGATATGATGAGGACAAACACCAGAGGGATGAGCATCGCCCGTTTGGGGATATGCCGCGGCCCGTGTACTACGGATTTGGTCTGAGCAGGCTCGGCCTGTGCCTGCACCGGCTGCTCCTCGGCCCTTGGCTCAAGTCCTAGAGTTTCTTCGCTAATATCAAGAACATGAGCGTATTTCTTAAGGTAACCTCTGATATATACTTCGTGGGGGAGAACGGCCGTATTGCCTTCCTCAAGCGCCCGCACAAGGGATTTCCTTATACAGAGCATATCGGAGATATCGATGATGCTGAGCCCTTTCGCCTCTCTCTTTTCCCGAAGAAGACTGCCTATTCTCTGGAATTCTGACTGCATAAGAACGTCCTTACGGCATTATGGCCCAAACTCTCGTGATTAATGGTGCATGATCGAATTTGGATATAATATTGTATACCTTCCGTATCATAATTCAAGTATTTTTTTTGGTTCCTATCCATAAATATCTTACCATTTTGAGTAAGTTCCCGAGAATCATTCTGCGTGATAAAAAAGAAAACGCGCCCGGGTTTGCCCCGGGCGCGTCTTTTAAGCACGAGGGTGCAAGACTATTTCATCTCGCTATAATTTTTCAACTCCTGCCAGTCATGGTTGACCTGTTCCTGGATCTGCGCGATCAGGTCATCTGTCAGATGGCGGAACCTGCCCTGCCCTTTTATATATTCTGTTACAGGGCGCAGCGGTTCCGGGCTGTACGTTATCCTGTAGCGGCCGTTCTCCACTTCGTAAAGCGGAAAGACACCTGTGCGCACAGCGAGCCTGCCGTAATGGATCGCCTGGTCCGACGGGACACGCCAGCCTGTCGGGCAAACGGACAGGACGTGAATGTATGCCGGGCCGTTTGTCTCCTTGGCCTTCTTGATCTTCGCCAGAAAATCGAACGGATATGAAGGGCATGCCGTTGCAACGTATGGAATGTTATGGGCAACCGCTATCTTGGGCATATTTTTCTTCTGGGTCTTCTGCCCGATACTTTTTTTGCCCGGAGGGCTTGTTGTCGTCATGGCCCCGAACGGCGTGGAGGAGGAACGCTGGATACCTGTGTTCATATATGCTTCGTTATCGACGCAGATGTATGTAAAATTGTGCCCTCTTTCCATGGCGCCGGAAAGCGCCTGGAGACCGATATCGCTCGTGCCGCCGTCACCCGCGATAGCGATGACGTTTATATCTTTCTTTGCGATCTTGCCCTTCTCCATCTGGATTTTGATGCCGGACTCGATACCGGAAGCAACCGCGGCTGCGTTCTCGAAGGCAACATGGATCCAGGGCAGCCGCCAGGAGGTCGTGGGCAATGGCGTGGAGATGATCTCCATGCATCCGGTTGCCATCGCTATGATCGAATCTCTGCCGAATACCTTCAAGCCGAGTCTCAGCGCCAGTATCTCGGCGCAGCCCTGACAGGCCCTGTGGCCCGAGGTTGCGTATTCAAAATCGGGAGTGTCGGTATATCTTTCAAGACTTTTCATTCTCATGATCTCACCCCTATGACGCCGTAGTTCTTATTGTCAGCATGGACTACCTTCGCAGAAGTGCTGACCTGCTCAAACAGATCTATCAGCTCGTCCGGTTCGACATCCCGGCCGCCGAGCCCGAATATGAAGTTCTCGAGCTGTATGTTCAGGCCGTTCTGGATGACGAGGCTTGCTATCTCGTTGTACAACGGGCCGTTCATTGCCCCGCCGGGCATCGCCCGCTCCAGGACGGCAAGTTTCTTTTTCGTCTTCAGGACTTCGACGAGTTCATCCGCAGGGAAAGGCCGGAAAAGCCGGGGGGCAACGAGGCCAAGCTCTTTTCCGTTATCCTTCAGTATATCGATCGCCGTCTTGATATTCTCATTGATCGAACCGAGGGCCATAAAGACCGTATCGGCATTCTCTGTATTGTACGTTTCTACGATGCTGTATTTCCGTCCGAATTCCGTCGAGAACTGGTCCATTACTTCCTTCACGACGGCCTTCGAGTTCCTGATCGCCATCTCCTGTCCGTATTTCGCTTCGGTGTACAGCTCAGGCATCGCGTAGGCGCCCATGGTGACGGGCCTGTCCGGATGGAGGGTGTACAGGGGAGCGTACGGGGGCAGGAAGCGGTCCACATCTTCCTGTGCCGGGAACTGGATGGGCTCGATGACATGACTCAAGGAAAAGCCGTCGAGGTTCACCATCACCGGTAAAAGGACCTTTCTGTCCTCTGCGATCTTGAATGCCATGATGATGGAGTCGACAACTTCCTGGCCGTTCTCGGTGAAAAGCATGATCCATCCCGTGTCCCTGGCTGCCATGACGTCGGAGTGATCGCCCCATATGGAAAGGGGCGACGAGAGGGCCCTGTTGACCGCTGCCATGACGATGGGAAGCCTCATGCCGGATGCTATAAAGAGTATCTCGTGCATGAGTTCCATTCCCTGTGCGCTTGTCGACGTGAACGTACGGGCTCCCGACGCCGACGCGCCTACGCATGCTGACATGGCGGAGTGCTCCGACTCTACGTTGATGTATGATGCATCCAATTCCCCGTTAGCCACGATATCGGCGAGGTGCTCGACAATGTGCGTCTGGGGGGTGATGGGATAAGCGGCAATTACTTCCACGCGTGCCAGTTTTGCGGCGACCGATGCCGCTATGGATACTTCCATACCTTTGTTCGCGCTCATCTTTCCTCCTCCACCATTGTTATCGCGGCCGGTTTGCATTCCCTGGCGCAGATACCGCAGCCCTTGCAATAGTCCAGATCGGCTTCGTAGTAACCGTCGTCGGTCTGACGGATCGCTGCGTCGGGACAGAATAGCCAGCAGAGACCGCACTTGGTGCATTTTTCGCGGTTCCATACCGGCTTGGATGAGCGCCAATCGCCGGTTTTGTATTCCATGGCGTTGCCGACATCCTCAATAACACAGCCTACCGTCAATTCATGCCATTTGTATTGATCCATAGGTTTAGCCATAGATCCCCCTTTTAAGAGAATAAGATCTTTGTTTTCTTTGTTTCCGTGATTCTATATGTGAAATAGTGAACAAAGTTGTTCATATATAGTCATCGGCATGTGAAGTCGTCAATAATAGCATATTTCACATTCTCAATCAATATCATGTTTCCGTGCTATATTGTGAAAATACGCACGTTCCCGACGTTCCGCACCGGCTGCCCGATGCATTTAATATTGACAAAGCACGGGGTATATTACAATCTATATATATCACACAATCTGGGGGTTAGTTTATATGCCAATCTATATCATGCTCAGCACACTTACGGACGAGGGGCGCAAGACGATCAAGAAACATCCGGAAAGGATTGAAGAAGTCAATAGAGAGATCGAAAGCATGGGCTCAAAGGTCCTCGCCCAGTACGCCGTTCTCGGCGAATACGATTTCCTGAACATCCTCGAGGCTCCCAATAACGAGGCGATCGCCAAACTGTCGATTGAACTTGGTTCACGGGGCACGATCCAGATCATAACCCTTCCGGCGATACCGGTCGAAGACTTTATCGCAAGGATGGATAAATAGTCAGGCTTGCCGCCTTTAAGCGGCATTTTCGACAAACACCCGAAAAGATCTTTCGATCCATGATCGAGCCGGGGTGTTTAAACATTAAAAAACCGTGAAAACGATAACCTACAAAGACGCCGGCGTCGACATCGCCAAAGCAGACCGCCTTATCGACAATCTTAAGGGCCGCATAAAGGCGACCCACAATGTCAACGTTCTCAACACGATCGGCGGGTTTGCCGCCCTCACCGAGGTACCGCGCTCATACAAGAACCCCGTTCTCGTCAGTTCGACCGACGGTGTGGGCACCAAGCTCAAGATCGCCTTCATGGCCGGCAAACATGACACGGTGGGCATCGACCTCGTCGGCATGAGCGTTAACGATATCCTGACTCTCGGAGCGAAACCCCTTTTCTTTCTGGACTACTATGCATGCGGGCGGATCGATGAAATGGTCTATCCGGCCGTTGTGGGTGGTGTGTGCGACGGCTGCATGCAAGCCGACTGTGCGCTGGTCGGCGGGGAAACAGCCGAGATGCCATCGTTTTACAAGGACGATGAATACGACCTTGCCGGTTTCGCCGTGGGCGTGGTGGAAAAGGATGCCATCATCGACGGGTCAGCGATCTCCGAAGGGGATGCGGTCATCGGCCTTGCCTCGAACGGCCTTCACAGCAATGGATATTCCCTTGTGAGAAAGCTTCTCTTCGACGTCAAGAACTACCGGGTCGACGAGGAGGTGCCCGGAATACCCGGAAAACTGTACGAGGAACTGCTCAAACCCACCCGTATCTACGTCAGGCCGGTCCTCGATGTGACCGCAAAATTCACGGTAAGGGGCATGGCCCATATTACAGGGGGCGGCCTTCCCGGCAATATTTCACGGATCATTCCCGATGGCCTGGGCCTCAACCTCCACGTTGACCTTGCCAGGGTCCCTCCGGTGTTCCGCGCCCTTATGGAGGCGGGGAGCCTCGATCTTAACGAGGCCTGCAAAACCTTCAATATGGGGACCGGATTTGTTCTGATCGTCAAGGGCGCCGATGCCGACGATGTCGTACGCTCGCTCAATGCCGCGGGCGAAACGGCACGACGGATCGGGACGATAGAAAAGGTGTCCGGAAACGTAAAGGTGACTGTTACTTCGGTTTAACCCGGCGATCCCCCGCACTGTTCAACGACCAAACCCACTCGTCATCGTCATCCCGGTGCTTGACACCGGGATCTAAGGTTTTGTTTTTGTAGTATCTTTCTGTATTCATGATGTTGTGAACAGTGAGCAAACTGCGTCCGGGAAAAACCTGGGATTCCGGCGTCAAGCGCCGGAATGACGGAAAAATTATAATTATGACACAGTCTCTTCGCCGCACTGAGGCGCTTTCGAGGAATCCAAACACCCGGGCCAGGAGGGCGTTGAGGGACTATTGCGGCATAATTTATGAGCCTGTAACGCGATGGGCTAAAGCCCTTTCAGAGGGCAGTCCCAGCATTTCGGGACCTTGAAACAGTACGTTTGTGCAAGCGCCACGATCAGGGCGTGGTATTCGTTGAAAAGGTACACATCCGACGGCAGGTTGGACATGAAGAACTCCTGTGCCTGGGCGTACGAGCAGCGCCCTTCGTACAGGTCGTGGTTTACGAGGAACCTCCTCGTGTATGCATCTATGACAAAGATCGGCTTGTCCAGGGCGTAGAGCAGGATGCTGTCTGCCGTCTCCTCCCCTATTCCCTTGATAGCGAGCAACCGTTCACGCAGTGTATTTTGACAATTACTTGCTAAATATTCAATTGATGCATTGAATTCTTCATATATAACTTTAATTATGTTCTTTAATCTTACTGTTTTTAAATTGTAATATCCAGATGACCTGATCTTTTCGGCGAGGGTTTCATCCGGCACACGGTATAACCGGTCAAGTTCCAGAAGCCCCCCATCCCTCAGGTTCGCAATGGCTTTCTCAACGTTCTTCCAGGAGGTGTTCTGCGTGAGGACCGCGCCGACGATGATCTCGAGAGGCGTTTCTCCGGGCCACCAGTGCCTTTCCCCGAATGTTTTGAGGAGTATATCGAAGATATTAAGGAGCCTTTGGCGCATTATCGACAATAAATGACGTCATTTTCAGCAGCGCCAGCACTTCCTCCCTGCCGTTCGTGACGGTGATCTCTATGGTATCCTTCTGCCTGCGGGAATGGACGAGTCGCGCCTCTGCGTATATGACCTCCCCTTCCCTCGCCGTTTTTTTGAAACGGGCAACGGATTCAACCAGAAGGGCCTTGTATTCCAAGCTGTTCCCGCAGGCCCCGCCAACCTGGTCGGCGAAGGCGAAAAGGATGCCGCCGTGGATGCCGCCGAACACGTTGGTGTGCTTCTTTGCCACCGTCATCCTGCCGCGGGCGAGGCCTTCCTCCACGTGATCGATAGTTATGCCGAGGAGGTTGCTGACATTGCATTCATTGAATCTCCGTTTAACGTCGTTGCATCTTTCCATGGTCTATACCTTATCAAAACTGAAGGACAAAAACAAATGCGCCGCTCAGGCAACGGGCGGGCACGAGGTATTCCTTTGTAATTCCCTTCTCTTTATGATAGTAATTCTTATACTCGTTACAGTTCAGCCTGCAAGGGAAGTGAAGTGTGAATCTTCCGCTGTCCCGCAACTGTGATGGGGTTTAGCAGCGCAGGGCCCTCAAGGCCCGGCCACTTTTGTGTTGCATGCACGAGGGGAAGGCGCGCTGGCTTTCGTACCCCTTAAGTCAGGAAACCTTGGGTTGAAATTCGAGACAAACCCTTACGAGGCATAAGGAGGTTGTCATGGCCCGCGGTTTTCTTCTCTATTTATTTCTTTTTTTGCTATGTGTCCCATTTCATTGCTTCCCGCAGGAATCCCCGTACACGCTGGAAAGCATCGTCGTGACCGCGACGCGTACGGAAACAAGGATAAAAGAGGTCCCGGCCAACGTCTCGATAATCAGCAGGGAACAGATCGAGGAAAAAGGGGTGCGTACGCTGGCGGATGTATTCAGGGACGAACAGGGCATATATACCCGCAGCATGCTCGGCAACCCGAAGTTCTCCGCGGTCGACATCCGCGGTTTCGGGGAGACCGCGCCGCAGAATTCCCTGTTCCTGGTAGACGGCAGACGCATCAACGATATCGACATGTCGCATGCGGACCTTATGCAGGTCCCCGTCGAGATGATAGAACGGATAGAAGTGTACCGGGGCCCGGCGAGCGTTCTGTACGGTGACAACGCCATAGGCGGTGTGGTCAACATATTGCTAAGAAAGGGGGAAGGCAAGCCGTCCATTATTGCCGGCCTTAACACGGGCAGCTACGACCTGTACAATCCATACCTGGGCGCTTCCGGCAAGAAGGGCGCATTTTCGTACAATATCCTCAGTTCTTCGTATGATACGACAGGCTACAGGCATAACAACGACCTCCATGCAAAGGACGTGCTTGGCTCATTTTCCTTCGACTTCCCGTCCCGTCTGTCGATCAGCCTGAAGGCAGGGCATCACAGGGACAATTATGGACTGGCGGGGCCTTTATCGGCCCTTCAACTGCACACGGGGCTTTATGGCAGGAAAGACAGCGCCACCCCGTTGGATGAGGGGAATACCGAGGACAATTTCGTCGACCTGGATGCGGTTATCAAGCTCTCCGAAACCGTGCAATTCTCCGTCGGGGCGGCGTACCGCAACCGGCATACATCATTCCACTACGACATGAACGGTATACCCTGGGATTCGATGAGACGTTTCGAAACATTCTCTCTGACGCCAAAGATAACGGTAAGAGAGGACATTTTTTCCCTCAAGAACACTCTCATCGCCGGAATTGACTATTATGATTCACCAAGCCGCAGTGCTGATTACGGTATGGGCACGAATTCCACCACGAATATTACCAAGACGGAGTGGGGTTTTTATGTCCATGATGAACTGTTCATTCTCAAGAACCTTCTCTTCAGTGCCGGCTACCGCCTTGCAAAGGTCAAATACGATTTCGACTACACGGACAATACCGGCTTCATGGCACCCATTAATGACTTTGTGAAGAATGAGAAGGAGGCCTGGCGTGCCGGCCTCAATTATATCATTGCGGACAAAGGGAATGCATTCGTCAATTTTGCCACGGGATTCCGATTTCCCACGACCGATGAATATTTCAGCCCTTTTTCCGTGCCCCCTATTAACGAGAACCTCGAGCCCCACACGGTAAAAGAGGTAGACCTCGGCATACGCTACAATTTTGCGAAATACCTGGGCACCAGCGTCACCGGTTTCTACGGGCGGCACAAGAACGAGATCTATTACAATCCCCTTACATTTCAAAATTCAAACTACGACAGGACAAAACGGCGGGGTATCGAGGCCACCATGTTCTGGCTCATTGTGCCGGGCTTGAGGCTCGATCTCGGGTACACCTATCTCGATGCCGTCTTTGACGGCGATGATCTCGACGGGAACCGGATACCGATGGTCCCGGCCCAGAAGTTTAACGCCGGCCTCTCATGGGCCGTTGACCCCCTTACTCTCACATTTTCCTCGCAGTACATTGGCGACAGGTACATGACGAGCGATATGGAGAACAATTTCCCCAAAATGGGCGGTTTTACGGTTTTTGATCTGACGGCGGTCTATTCGTGGAAAAGCTTTAAGATCACGGGCGCCGTCAAGAACATATTCGACAGGCAATACAGCGAATACGGGGTTGTATCGAACGGGACCCGGATGCAGTATTACTATCCGTCGCCCGAGCGAAATTATCTTCTGGGGGTGCAGTATACATACAAGTTTTGAAATGGCCGCCGCGACAGGCCCGGTGATGCCGCTTCGCCGAAAGCTCTTCGAGGTCTTTTCCGGATACAGGCCGGATTGCGCCCTGTTTTCAGGAGGGCTCGATTCGGCAGCGGCGGCTGCGCTCACCAGGTGTAAAAGGGGAATTGTCGTCACCCTCGGGGAGGAAGCGCCTGACCTTGCGTATGCCCGTCTCGCCGCCGGCGCCCTTGGCATAGACCTCGAGCATGTGGCGGTCTCCCGTGAAGAGGCCATCGATGCACTGCCCGCGGTCATCTCAGTCCTGCAGAGCTTCGATCCCGCACTCCCGAACGACCTGGCCGTTTACTTCGGCTTGAGACGGGCCCTGGTCATGGGTTTCAGCTCGGTCGTTACCGGCGACGGGTCGGACGAACTCTTTGGCGGGTACTCCTACATGCGTTC
>CALMFJ010000112.1 GCA_937862865.1 uncultured Pseudomonadota bacterium
GAACGGTCAGTAAGATAGTTGCTTCAACAATTCCATCGCCCTTCTGGCTTCCGCCTCCGTCAGGCTTCCCAATCCGCAGCTTGTTGTGAAGAGGATGCTGTCCGTGTCGGGGGATGTTATGCCCGCTATTTTTTCAATGAAAAGTGCGGCGCGGTCCCTGACGGAATCCGGTGTCTCGTTCACGACATCGGGGGATGACGGTACGACCCCCGGGGCTATCCAGCCTCCGCGGTCGAGGAACTCCTTCAGGTCTTCGGTGAAATAGAAGATGGTGTCGAGATATGCAAAGGCATCGTAGTTGACGATGTCTATATCGGACTGAAAAGGGACAGACCAGTCCGTATTCCCGCAGATGTGTATCCCGCGGCGCGCCGGGACCCCGTCAATGACCTCGTTCAGCGACGAGATCACGTCTTCGCGGGGGATGGATATATATGCCGACCCGAAGGAGACCATATAGGGTTCGTCGCAGAATATGATGATGTCGGTACCGGGGTACCGTTCCTGGATGGTGCCCACCATCCACTTCGCCTTCATATTGAGCGCCTTCTTTATGATGTCGTAATAGGCAAAGTTGTAGATGACCGGTTTGTCGTTCTCGTCCCTGAGACCGAGGCCCATGCTGAAGGGCCCTGTCATCTGGCATTTAATGAACTGGACGTCATCCTCCACTTCTTTTAACCGTTCGAGAAACCTGTAAAAGCCCGGCGCATATTTTTCGGAGATGGCGAACGCCTTTACGTTTTCCGCCGCGACATTCTCGTAAAATTCCTCTATTCCGTCTGTTCGCGTCGTGTCCATATAGATCGTGTTCTTCTCTTCGTCGCTGACTATGCAGGGCACGCCTTCGAGGAAGGGCGCGTACATGTTCTCAAGATACGACCGCTTCGGCAGCTGAGGCCAGAAGGGTATCTCCTTGCACGTTGAAAAGATAAGATCGATCGTTTCATCGATGCCTGTGAAGGGAAAGCTCCCTATACCCGTTATCATTGTCTCCTCGGGAAAGAAATTAGTAAGATACAGACAATTTTGTATCACAGGTCGCCGGGACAAGTAAAGCGCGGGCACGCGCTTGTTATTCGGTACGAGAACTGGTATTGTTAGTTCTACGTTCTGCGCTCTACGTTCTACGTTTGGTATAAAATGTAACTTTACAAGGGTTCCGATGATGCAGGGCACATGCAAGGAGAGGACCGAGACAGCGCTCTTATTAAGTTTTCTCAACGCAGAACGTAGAACGCGGAACGTAGAACGTCTTTTTTCCAGGGGTACAGCATGACGGTCTACAACGGCATCTCTGCGGCCGGGCTGCTGTGCTTCATCGGATTCCTGGTCCTCTTCTCCCGGTCGAGGCGAAGCATCAGCTTCCGGGTGATCGTCTGGGGCATTGCCCTGCAGGTATTGTTTGCCCTTTTCGTCTTTCTTGTCCCTTTCGGGTCGAAATGTTTCCTTGTCCTCAATGATGTAACGATGCAGGTCATCGAGGGGGCCCTCGCTGGTATCCGCTTTCTTTTCGGCCCCCTTGCGCTGTCGCCGGGGCAGCCCGGTTCGATCGGTTTCATCCTGGCATTCCAGGCGCTCCCGTCGATCATATTCTTTGCCGCCCTTATGGAACTCCTGTACTACTTCGGGATCATGGAATGGCTCATTGCCCTGTTCGCCCGCGTATTCGTCACGGTGATGGGAATAAGCGGGGCGGAGTCGCTGTGCGCCTCCGCGCAGATATTCCTCGGCATCGAGTCGAACCTTACGGTCCGCCCGTATCTGAAAGAGATGACACGTTCGGAGCTGATGGTCGTGCTTACGACGGGTATGGCAACGATCGCGTCGAGCGTGCTCGGGTTTTACGTCATCATCCTTTCCGGGATCTTCCCGACGGCCGCCGGCCATCTCCTCTCGGCGTCGATCCTCCTTGCCCCCGCAGCGATCATAGCGTCGAAGATGATATTCCCGGAGACAGGGACACCGCTCACAAAGGGAAAGGTCGTTCACGTGGAATATGAGAAGGCAGGGAATCCCATCGAGGCGATCATAAACGGGTCGATGACCGGCGTCAAAATGGTCGTCGGCATCGCCGCCCTGCTCATCGCCTTCATCGGCCTCGTGGCCCTCTTTGACAGCGGGCTCGCGTATCTCGGGAAGGTCCTGGGCCCGGCCCTCGGAAGACATATCGACATCTCCCTCAACAACATCCTCGGTTACGTCTTCTATCCTTTTACGGTCGCCATGGGGGTCCCCCTCGAGGACGCCCCCCAGATCGCGCGGATACTGGGCGAGCGCATCATCATGACCGAGGTCAAATCCTACCAGGACTTAAGCGTTCTTGTGCAGGCGGGAAAGATAGCCGATCCGCGAAGCGTCTTCATCGCCACCTACGCGCTGTGCGGCTTCGCACATATACCGTCGCTCGCGATATTCATCGGCGGTACGTCGACCCTCGTCCCCGAACGCACGAAGGACATCGCCGTCATAGGCCTCTGGGCGCTTTTCGCCGCCAACATAGCCTGCTTCATGACCGGAGCACTGGCGGGGATTTTTTATACGGGGCAGGCGGGCATACTGATAGGGCGGTAATTCGTTCCGCGTTCTACGTTCTACGTTCTACGTTTTTTAATTCCCATGAAGACCATAACAAATCGCCCTCTGAAGATGAAAACGTGCAGTTCCGAACGGTTTCTTAACGTAGAACGTAGAACGCGCAACGCTATTTACGTTATCTGCGCATCCGGTGCCTTCTTGACCATCATCATAAGGCCGGAGGCTATGACGCCGAGGACGACGGCGACAACGAACGGGACAAAGAACGAGCCGGTCATGTCGCGGATGTACCCGCCGAACCAGTGGGCGCTAATGGCGCCGAACGCATAGAAGGGTGTGAAGGCGCCGATGACGGTGCCGATGATCTCTTTTCTGAAATAATCGCCGCCGCAGGCCCCGTACATGGGAAAGGTCGAGCCATAGAAAATCCCGAACAGGAAGATCCCGGTGTACAGGAGGTTCACGTTGCCTTTCGCGAGGATCACCCATACAATGGTCGCGGCAATACAGAGATTTGAAATGGATATCGTTTTCTTCCGCCCCAGATAGTCGGAGATAAGAGGTATCGTCAGGACCCCGACAACCTGCCCGATGCCGTGCATCGTCGCGAGCAGGGAGGCCCGGTCGTAAGCAAACCCCAGTTCATACCGGGCATAATCGACCATGAATGTCGTGATCATGTACAGCGTGGCGCCGATGGAATAATAGGAGGCTGCGATGATCCAGAACCGCTTTGCCGAAAGGATCTCTCCATAGCATGACTGTTGCCGGGAAGCCGCAGCAGGGGCAGCCGGTCCGTCGGCCTTCGTCCCCCAGGGCAGCTCGCCCGTATCTTCAGGTTTCGACCGTAAAAGAATAATATTGACAATGATCATGCACAGCGCGGCCACGCCGAAGATATACCAGCAATAGCGCCAGCTCCAGTGGGAGACGATAACCGGATAGAGCTTGCCCGTCGCGGCGAACCCGAGGCCGAACCCTGCCGAGAGTATCCCGAGGGCCATCCCCCGTCTGTGCAGTGCGAACCACCGCTGAACGAGCGTAATAATCGGGGTCCACATTGCCGCCGCGCCGACACCTACGAAAAGGAAGGGAATTGCGGCGCCCCAGAATGATTGTGCGCTGCCCATGAAGATCGTGCCGACGCCCAGGACAAGGCCAAAGACCGGGATCACGACCCGCGCGCCCAGCCGGTCCGTCAGGTACCCGACGAAGGGCGAGAACACGATGTACGCGTAGAAATAGGCGTTGAAGACCTGACCGCCGTCCTTGCGGGTGATGCCCATCGTGCGTATCATCTCCGGCAGGATCGTGCCGTAGCCCAAACGTATCGCGTAATTTATGAACAGGTTGACAAAACAGATCGCAAGAATGACCCACGCCCAATGGAACGACCTTTTGTTCCCGACCGTATCGCCTGACATGTCCGTACCCCCCTCGTAAGCATTCGCTGCCGCACAGAAACAAGAGAACACAACCCCTTGCAGTAATTCTAGGATACACATCCGTGAAATTGCAAGCACTGGCAAGCATAATTTCCGGGCGGCCACGATGCTTTTACACTTTTCCCGATCATCATGCTATATTTACCTAAAAGCCTGATCGGAGGGGCCGACCATGATAGTAGGAGAGATCCAAAAGACAGGAACGGACAAGATAATCGTCACCGTGAAGGAATTTAAGGGGAAAACATATATCGACGTTCGTAATTTCTTTGAGAACGACGAGGGGGAGATGATCCCGACAAAAAAAGGTGTTTCCCTGACCCCGGAAAACCTCGATGAACTGATACACCTTTTAAACGAGGCAAAGAAGAAGCTGCCGGGATAGGCGCGAAACCCCCTGCACTTTACGCCTTTGCCGGACATCCGCCAGCAGTTTAAGCTGACATAAGAGACCTCCATGGAGCTTTTTTCAGACGACACGATACTCAGGGAAAAGAAAGAGAAACCCCTTGCGGACAGGGTGCGGCCGCGAACGCTCGACGACGTCGTCGGGCAGGAGCATCTCCTGGGAAAGGGCAAGATGCTGCGCGTCCTCATAGAACGCGGCGATATACCGTCGCTCATTTTCTGGGGCCCGAGCGGGGTCGGGAAGACGACGATCGGCTGGGTCATCGGGCGGATGATGAAGCTTCCGTACGTATCACTTTCCGCTGTCTCGATCGGCGTAAAGGAGGTCAAGGAGGTCATCCAGAAGGCACGCAACCAGCGGATCATCCTTTTCGTCGACGAGTTCCACCGCTTCAACAAGCTCCAGCAGGACACATTCCTGCCGCATGTCGAGGACGGCACCATCATTCTGATCGGCGCAACGACCGAAAACCCGTCTTTTGAGATCATCTCACCCCTTCTGTCCCGGATGCGCGTGCTGACCTTGAAGCCCCTTGAGGCCCCGGGCCTTGTCAGGATACTCGAGCGCGCCCTGAAAGAGGATAGCGAATTAAAAGAGGCAAATATATCCATCAGCCCGGAGACGGTCGAAGAGATCGCGTACCTTGCGGACGGCGACGCGCGGCGAGCGCTGAACCTGCTCGAGGTATGCTGGAAGATGGTGAAAAAGGCACCGGAAGGCGAGCGGACCATCGATCACGAGGCCGTTCGAGAAGCATACCAGAAAAAGACCGCGCGGTACGACAAGGCCGGCGAGATGCATTACGACCTGATAAGCGCCCTGCATAAAAGCATGCGCGGCTCGGACCCGGACGCATCGCTCTACTGGCTCGCCCGCATGATAGAGGGGGGAGAGGACCCCCTTTACATCATGCGGCGCCTCGTCCGCTTCGCATCGGAGGACGTGGGGAATGCCGACCCGCAGGCGCTCACGCTCACAATCAGCGCGACGGAGGCATTCAAGTTCATCGGCCCCCCCGAGGGTTACCTCGCCCTTGCGCAGGCAGCCGTCTACCTCGCCCTGTGTGAAAAAAGCAACGCGATATATACGGCATACGGCGCCGCCGCCCGCGATGTACGGGACCTGCCCGAATACCCCGTCCCCCTGCACATCCGCAACGCACCGACAAAGCTTATGAACGAACTGGGGTACGGTGAGGGGTATAAATATCCTCACGACTACCCCGACACCCTCGTCAGACAGACGTACCTGCCCGAGGAGCTCCTTGGCAAACGGTACTACCACCCCACGGACAGGGGCATCGAAGGGAAACTAAAGGCCTTCATGGAAA
>CALMFJ010000113.1 GCA_937862865.1 uncultured Pseudomonadota bacterium
ATACGGGGTATATGTCATCAGGTCTATCTTTTTAATAGGCGCCCCGAAACCCTTCGTTCCGTAAATGACCGTGGGATCGCAGTCGAAGGACATGCCTTTCTTCAGCCTGTTGTGAAAGACGGCGGAAACAAAGGGCCTTTCCTCTTTCACCCCCGATTCCTTCTCTATCATTGATGCGAGGGTGATCGTCTTATGGATATCCATAGTGTGCCGGGCCATTTTCTCCCTGACCCCGGGGTCCTCGAAAATCTTCAGCGTCCGTTGAGCAATGCGTTCGATCAATCTTTCCTTCTCTATTTCCCTGCTGTAGAAATACGTGTCCGGGTAGAGATAGCCTTCCAGCGAGCCGGACGTAATGCCCATTCTCTCCAGGAATTCTTTTGAGGAGGCAAGCTTCAGGAACTCTTCCTTCGTCATGATGCGGTTCTGTTCGAGCATATCGGCTATCGTGTAGATATTCTGGCCTTCTATGATTTTCAGGGTGTATATGTTCCGTTTGCCCTGGCCCATTTTCATAATGATCTCGAAGGTCGACATGTCCCGCCTCAAGTCGTATTCCCCGGCGATCAGCCGCCCTCCGTAGATCAGCGAGCCGATCATGAAAAGCGTTTTTGAATAAATGAGGTCTTTTTTCTTGAGAATATCCGCTATTTCGGAAAGCTTTGCCCCGCTTTTGATCACGACAGGCCGCAATGCGGGGTCGGTGTCCCGGGGGATGCTTGCAAATATAAGGGTCTGCGAGAACAGAAAAATAATGAAGGCTATGATAAATATTTTTTTATCGCGTGCTGCGAGCATCAAGGTATCCCTGAAGAATTATCTGTGAAGCCATAATATCGAGATACGGCTTTCTTTTCTTGTGCCGGACCTCGGCCATGTCAAAAACACGATGCGCTTCGTTCGTACTGAATCTTTCGTCCCATAGATTGACAGGTATGTCTATCGATTCCCGGACCCTGTCGGCGAACCCCATAACGCTCTTTGCCCGGGCCCCGATATTTCCGCTTAAGTCCCGGGGCAATCCGATGACTATCTCCCCGACCTCGTGCTCTTTTACGATCCGTTTGAACTCTTTGAGATCTTCCTCGAGGGAACCCCGTCGGTACAACGTGAGGCCCTGGGCGATCAACAGCGTAGGATCGGATAAAGACACACCGATCTTCTTGTCCCCCACATCCAGTCCAAGTATTCGCATCACCTATTATAGCAGTTTTTGCTTTAGTTTCAAGAACAAATAAAGACCGTCAGGCACGAGGCGACAAAGAAAAAAACCGTCAAAAGTAAAACGCGAGACGCAGGAAGCGGCGTGGGAAGTCGTAACGTACAAGGAACAGCACATCTTCCGTTTTACGCCCGGCGTTTTACGGCATGAAAAAAGGCCGGGGCTGGCGGTGCCTTTATCGCCCCGGTCTTTCAGTGGTATGTACCACGGGGCCGGCAAAAGTCGGCCCTTTTACAGACTCCTAGATCTTCATCTCGAGGTTTATCATGTCTCCCCGTCTGAACCCCATTTTGTCGAAGAATTTGAGGAGGTCCCAGTCCCGCCAGCTTACAAATACGTAGATGGTGTCTACGCCGACCTCTTTGAACATGAAGAACATTTCCCGGAAGAGCAGCCGCGCGATCCCTTTCTTCTGGTATTCCTTCCGGACGCCGAGCGTGTCGATCCAGGCTATGTTCTCGGGTATGCCGTATTCCCAGCCGCTCGCACTGCCCAGGATAAATCCGATAACGCGCCCGCTGACCTCCGCCGCAAGCGACGGGACGCCCGAGGTCTCGGCCCGCTCGAGCCTCACCGCCCAGTATTCCCTTCGTCGTGTCCCGAGGAGTGATTCGTCGATATCGGTTATGGCATCAAGATCTTTTAAGGTAAGCACTCTGAGTTTTACGGGCTCTACGAGATCCACGCTGTTTGCCTCCCCGTATTATTGCTTACTTACTGTCGAGTATAGCAGACAACGAACGGATGTCAAGGAGCGGCGAACGGCGAACGGCAAACGGCTAACGGCATGGGGTTATCCGCGAAAGGCAAACGGGATATTTGGCTTTTCACCGTTAGCCTTTAGCCGTTCGCCGTTCGCCGGTTTTAAAACATGTAGCGGCGGGTGCTGATGTTGAGGAGCAGGCCCACGCACATCATCATCGAAATGAGGGACGATCCGCCGTAGCTTATGAGCGGCAAGGGGATGCCGACGACGGGCGCCAGGTGTATCGCCATCATGACGTTGATCGTGAACTGAACATAGAAAATTGACGCAACGCCGAACGCCATGATCGACCCGAGCTCGTCATGTGCGTTCATTGCGATCTTGAGGCAGCGGTTTATGAAAGAGATGAAGAGCGCAAACAGGACAACGGAGCCGATAAAGCCCCATTCTTCACTGAACACGGTGAAGATGAAGTCGGTGTGATGTTCGGGTATGAACTGAAGCTTGTGCTGCGTCCCGCTCATGAAGCCCTTTCCGAGGAATCTTCCTGAACCTACCGCTATTATGGCCTGTTTCGCATGATATCCGAACCCTGCCGGGTCGGCGTCGATATTGATGAAGCTCAGAACGCGCATCTTTTGATACGGTTTCATGAGGTAATGCCAGGCAAAGAACGGCGATATGGCCCCGACCCCGAAGAGCACCGCATACGTCGATTTCTTGAGGCCCACATACCAGAGCATCGCAAAGGAAACGAGGATGATGACGATACCCGTTCCCAGGTCAGGCTGTTTGACGATGAAGACAAAGGGCAGAAGGGTCCAGAAGAGGGGTTTCATGATATCTTTCAGGCTGAGCGGCAAATTCTGCCTTTTCCTGTCGTAGAGCATGTTGGCCAGGAAAACGACCAGGATCGGTTTCATCAATTCCGAAGGCTGTATGCTGAACCCGAAAATGCTGATCCATCTCTTTGCCCCGCCTGCAGCGAGACCGATGATGAGCACGAGGATGACGAGGAAAATGCCCCCCGCGTAGATCCATTTGGAATGATTGGCTATCATGCGGTAATCGTAATACATGATGACGAGCATGAGCCCGAGGCCCATGACAAAGGCGATGAGCTGTTTGATGATGAAATTCCAGGAACCGCTCGAAAAAGAGCTCGTTGCGCTGATGAGGTTCATCATGCCTATGCCGAATATGAAAAGGCCGTTGATTATCAGGTACCAGTCGAGGTGGTAATATCTTCGCTTATCTATTCTCATGGGCCTTTGCTTCCTTTATGTCCGGTTTTACCTTGAAAAGGGTCTCGGTAATGCTCTTCGCGATCGGTGCGGCCGCGGATGAACCGTGGAGGCCGTGCTCGACAAGTATCGACATTGCGATAGAAGCGTCCTCGGAGGGCGCGTACGCGATGAACCAGGCATGGTCGCCCAGTTTGACATTTTGCGAGCCTGCCTGGGCCGTTCCCGTCTTTCCGCTCATCAGAACGTTCTGCACCTTCGAGGCGCCGGCGGTCCCCCCGGGTTCATTGACAACCCCCCGCATGCCGTCCTTGACGATCTTCACCACGCCCGGCTTGAGCTTTAACTCGGCATTGACGACCGGTTCGAAGGTCTTGATGACCTTGCCCTGGTTGGATACGATCCTGTTGACGACCTGCGGCTTGAAGTTCTTGCCGTCATTCGCGACAAACGAAGACAGCATGGCGAGATGGATGGGGGTCAGCCATACCGCTCCCTGCCCGATGGCGACAGACACCGTCTCACCCTCATACCACGGCTGGTTGTAGCGCCGTCTCTTCCACTGCGTCGACGGGATGAGCCCCCTCTGTTCGGCCGGCAGGTCGATGCCCGTCAGCCGTCCCATGCCAAGGATGTCCCCGAGTTCATGGATCCTGTCGACCCCGAGCTTGAGCCCGACGTTATAAAAGAAAACGTCGCACGATTCCACGATCGCGCGGTGAACGGACACGGAACCGTGCCCGCCTTTTTTCCAGCATTTGAAGACGCGGTTCCCGTATGCGAAACCACCCCCGCAATGGAACGTTGTTCGCTCGTTGATGATCCCGAGATCGAGGGCCTTGAGCGCAAGGAGGATCTTAAACGTCGATCCGGGGGGATATCCGCCCTGGATCGCCCTGTTCTGGAGGGGGTGGGCCTTGTCGAGGGCAATTTTCTGCCAGTCCTTTTTGCTTATCCCCGAGGCGAACAGATTGGGGTCGAAACCCGGACGGCTCGCAAGGACCAGCACCCCGCCGGTCTTGGGGTTAAGGGCTATCGCCGCCCCTTTGCGGGTTTCAAGGGCCTTATCGGCCGTTAACTGGAGATCGAGGTCCATGTTGAGGTAGAGGCTGTGCCCCGGGATGGGCTCGATAACATCGAGGGTCCGGATCTCCCGGCCCATTGCGTCGACCTCGACCCGTTTTTCTCCGTCGGTGCCCCTGAGCTCTTTTTCGTAGGCACGCTCCAGCCCGTATTTACCGATATAGTCCCCGGGCGAATAGTCCTTGTATTTCTTCTTGTCCTTCAACTCCTCGTCGCTGATCTCCGACACGTAGCCGATCACGTGCGCAAATGATGCGGCATAGGGATAATTACGCTTTGGTTCGATCTGTATCGAAATGCCCGGTATGTACACCCTGTGCGCTTCCACTTTTGCAACTTCGTCCATGGGAATGTCGGGCTTGATCTTGATGGGGAATGACGGCGGCATGCCGCTTGCGGCCTTCATTTTCTCGATGATCTCTTCGCGATCGCATTTAAGGAGCTCAGCAAGGCCGTCAACCGTCTGGCTGAAATCCTTGATATCTTCCGGGGTCAGGTAAATGTTGAACGACGGCCGGGTGTCCGCAAGGACCTTCCCCGTCCTGTCGTAAATGATGCCCCGGGCCGCCACGACTTTTTTCACCCTGATCCGGTTTTGTTCGGAGAGCTTGCGCATCTCCGCCCCCCGCATGATCTGCAGGTCCCACAGCCTGATAAGGAGGACCGTCATGGTGAGGACGAGAACGAGGGTGCACCATTTATATTTGGCGGTGAATTTCTCTTCCTTCATCTTAAGACCGCTCCATCAGGATAGTGTTCAGCCGGTCAATGAAGGAAAAAAGAAGGATCGATACAAAACCGGTAACAATGGCGTTCGGGGCCATGTAGAAGGCGATGTTGAGGATCCCCCGTGTTTCGCCGTGCGCGAAGAAGGTGAGCGCTGCAAACAGCCCGGATTGCACAAGGACGGCGCCGCTGGAAAAATAGGCGAACGTGTACTTGGAATCGACGTAGTATTTTCTGCGCATGAGCGCCGCTATCAGATAGATCACGATCGTCACGAAGAGAAGGGAACCGTTGGGGGCCCCTGACAGCGCCTCTTCCGCGAGACCTATGCAGACTGCGGCTGCCAGCCCGGGCCCTGTGCCCAGGAAAAAGGTCACGTACAGAACGATAGGTATGCCGACCTCGGGCTTCAAAACATCAAGGAAGATGTGGGGCGATATGACCGTTTCGAGAAGGAGAAGCACGATGCCGATAAAGATATAGAGCGCGGTCTTCATTATTTTCTTACGAGCAGGACCTCATCGAGCTGCCTGAAATTGTTGTATGGCATGACATCGATGTCGGTAAATATACCGGCCTTGCCCTTATTCGCTGTTATGACGATCCCTACGGGAATGCCCTTGGGATATATGCCGTCCTTCCCCGAGGTCACCAGTTTGTCGCCGATCTCGATATCGTCGTTCTTCGTAACGTATTTCATCTTGACCGTGTTCTGTCCGGTCCCCTCGATCAAGCCCCTCGTGTTCTTGCCTTCGACGCTGACGTCGACAGACGAGTTCGTGTCGTTGAGGACCATGACCTTGGCGTGCCAGAGATCGACCTCAACCACCTGGCCGACGATCCCTTTCGGTGTAACGACGGGCATCTTCTGGCGCACATTCTGTTTGCTTCCCTTGTCGATTATGACGCACCGGAACCAGTTCTTCAGGTCCTCCCCGATCACGCTTGCGGCGATCATCGTGTTGGGCTTTTTCTGCGTAAATTCAAGGAGTTTCCTTAGCCGTGCATTCTCGCGTTCAGTCTCGACGAGTTTCTGGTTCTCGACGTAGAGCTTTTCGTATTTTTCCTTGAGCTCGCGGTTCTCTTTCTTGGCCCCGACGACATTGAAGTAGGAGTCGAAAATGCCCCCGATGGAGGAGACAGGTTTTGAGATCACGCTCAGCACGGGACCAAAGACGCTGCTGATGCCTGTCTTGACGGCAGAATACGATTTCACAACAAAAGGGGCGTTCGTGAAGGAAAGGAATGATACGACGAGAACGAGAATGGCTATGATTATAGCTATTGAATTTCTCAAGTTACCACTATTTTAAAAGTAAGTCGCTATCTCTTTCAAGAGGCTTACCTCATCGAGAGCTTTTCCTGCACCTTCGACGACCGCTGTCAGAGGATTCTCGGCTATGATGACCGGAAGACGGGTAACTTCCTTGATGAGGACATCGAGGTTCTTGAGGAGCGCCCCGCCGCCCGAGATAACGATGCCTTTATCGACGATATCGGATGCCAGTTCCGGCGGCGTTCTTTCGAGTGCGATCCTTACGGCCTCGACGATGGCGTTCACGGGTTCGTTGATGGCCTCCCTGATCTCTTTTGAGGATATCTCGAGGGTCTTCGGGATACCGCCAACGAGGTCGCGCCCCTTGATCTCGAGGCTCATTTCGTCGAGTTCAGGGCTCGGGTACGCCGACCCGATGCTTATCTTGATCACTTCCGCGGTGCGTTCGCCTATGAGAAGGTTGTATTTGCGCTTGACGTACTGGATGATGGCCTCGTCGATCTTGTCGCCTGCAACGCGTACCGAGTTGCAATACACGATGCCGGCGAGCGATATGACAGCGACCTCCGTTGTGCCGCCGCCGATATCGACGATCATATTGCCGCTCGGCTCCGTGATGGGAAGCCCCACACCGATGGCGGCAGCCATAGGCTCTTCGATCAGGTACACCTCGCGCGCCCCGGCCGATTCCGCCGATTCCTTGACCGCCCTTTTTTCCACGGGTGTGATGCCCGAAGGGACGGAGATGACGATCCTCGGCCGTGCGTAGGATTTCTTGTTGTGTATCTTCTGGATGAAGTATTTCAGCATTGCCTCGGTGATCTCGAAATCAGCTATGACACCGTCTTTGAGGGGCCGGATCGCGACGATATTGCCCGGCGTCTTGCCAAGCATTTTCTTTGCCTCTTCGCCGACGGCTATAACTTTCTTTGTGCCGCGGGAATCTTTATGGACTGCGACAACGGAAGGTTCATTCGAGACGATTCCCCTGCTTTTGACGTACACCAGTGTATTCGCGGTGCCAAGATCGATGGCGAGGTCTTTCGATATAAATCCAAAGAGTGATTCGAACATCTCCTCTCCCTTTCTTTCCGAAATTTAAAAGTTATTGAAAAAACAGCCTTAATATACTATTTTAAAGTTTCAAAATCAATAATCTTTCAGAGGTATTAAACCCGATGCTCAAGTTTATGAGGAAATACGCACGAAGCTACCTGATCAAGATCATTTTTGCCGTGATCATCATCGTCTTTGTCTTTTATTTCGGGGCGGGGTCGCTCCGCGAAAAAGAGACCAAGATCGCCGAGGTAGGGGGCTTCGATATACTGTACCCGGAATACTATGAGGCCTACAACAAGGAACTGGAGATGTTCCGGCAGCTGTACCGCGACAAGTTCGATGAGAAAATGGCAGCCGAGCTCAAGGACAAGGTGCTGCAGGACATCGTTAACAAGTATATCCTTCTCGTCGAGGCAAAAAAATTGGGGATCAGTGTGAGCGACCAGGAATTTGCCGATCTCCTGGGGTCGATCGAGGCCTTTAAGAAGGACGGAAAATTCGATAAGGACCGCTACGTTGCCGTGCTTCGCCAGAACAAGATGGAGCCGGACCAGTTCGAAAGATCGCAAAAGACGATGCTCCTCATGCACAAGGTCGTCGCCATCGTGCGCGATACAGGGGCGCCGGTTACCGACGCCGATATCTGGGCGGGGTACGTGCGCGAGAAAGGGAAGGTCGACCTCTGTTACTCCCGTTTTTCCCCTTCCGCATACAAGGACAGGGTCACAGTCACGGAAAAGGAGCTCAATGACGTCTATGATAAGGAAAAGGACCGTTTCCGCGGAGAGAACACCTACCGGCTCAAATATGTCATTGTCGACGCAAAGAGCGGGGTGAAGGATGACCAGGTTTACATGGACCTTCTGAAAGCGAAGGATATCGATGCGTATGCGCGCGCAAAAGGGCTGAAGGTCAATGATACGGGCACGATGCGCCAGAGCGAGCTTTTCAAGGCGTATAAGGGCCTCAAGATAGAAACGTGGGCGAAGGACCTGCGCAAAGGCGACATTTCCCTTCCGGTGAGGGATGACGGGCGGTCACTGGTCTTTCAGCTTGTCGAGCGGGAAGACGGCCGGCCTATGGAAAAAAGCGCCGCCCTGCAAAGCATAAAGAACAGGCTTATCGCGGAAAAGGCAAAGGAAAAGGCCCGTCTCGCCGCCGGGGACGCTGCGAAGAGCGGGTCGGTCGACAAAAAGACGCATACCGGTTTCATATTGCGGACGGCAACGTCGCTTCCGAAAATAGGGGATGTGCCGCGGGACAATACGGGCCTGCTCGGTCTGACAAAGGACAAGCCCGTCTACGACAAGCCCGTCGAGATAAACGGGGATTACTATGTTTTCGCATATGCAGGCGAACAGGAGCCCGACCGGCAGGGATGGCAGAAGGATAAAGACCGGTTTTCCCAGTATTACACGGCCCGGCACAAGGAACAGTTCCTGGCATCCTTTATCGAGGAGTCGAAACAGGCAATGCTCAAGCAGGGCAAGATCAAGATAGTAAAGAACCCCAAAGAGATCTAGAACTCCCGCCATGATAATCCTCGGCATCGATACATCCTGCGACGACACGTCGCTGGCATTGATCGATCGTGACCGGCGCATCCTTGCGCACATCATATCGTCCCAGGCTGACCTTCACGGGCTGTTCGGAGGCGTCGTCCCCGAGATCGCGTCGCGTAAGCACGTCGAACTGATTGACGGCATTTACAATGATGTCCTCGAAAAAGCGGGGATAAGCGCGGGCGATATCGATCTTGTCGGCGTGACGAGCGGGCCGGGACTTATCGGCAGCGTGCTCGTCGGCTTAAGCTTTGCCAAGGGCCTCTGTCTTGCCGGGAACATCCCGCTTATCGGCGTGAACCATGTCGAGGCGCATGCAATGAGCATATTCCTCGAACGCGAGGCGGAGTTTCCTTTTGTGGCCCTCGTTGTTTCGGGGGGCCACACGATAATCCTCGCTTTCGACGCACCGTGCTCGTTTAAGGTTATCGGTTCGACGCTCGATGATGCCGCGGGCGAGGCGTTTGACAAGATCGCCAAATTCCTGGGGCTCGGGTACCCCGGGGGGCGTATCATCGAAGAGATGGCCCGCACGGGATCGCCCGATCATGTCGCGTTTCCCCGCCCCATGATGGATGATGCCGGATGTAATTTCAGCTTCAGCGGCCTTAAGACCGCATTTATCACCTACGCAAAGAAGCACCCGGTCGATGCATCGAATATCAACGATGTCCTGGCGTCCTTTCAGGAGGCCGTGTGCGATGTGCTTGTATCGAAGACCTTCAGGGCGGCGAGGCAATCGAATATGGAGCGCATCGTTGTCGGCGGCGGGGTTGCGGCAAACGGGCGGCTGCGCGAGGTTTTTCTGGAAAGGGCGCGCCGTGAAGGTTTCGAAGTCATGATATCATCCCCTCTTTTCTGCACGGACAACGGGGCGATGATCGCATCGCTGGCATCATTCTATGCGGCCGCAGGCACCTGTTCGGCGCTCGACATAAAGGCATATTCACGAATGGTAATGAAGTGATGCGGGCGCCATGCTGAAGAAAAGTTTTTCACAAAATCTGATCAAGGACGGCAACACCCTGCGTAAAATGGTCTCCCTTGCGGGAATCTCAGGGAATGACACGGTCGTCGAGATCGGCGCGGGGCGGGGCGATCTGACGCGCGCCCTTGCGCAGTGCGCCCGCAGGGTCATCGCGGTGGAGCTTGATCGGGACATGCTTCCGTACCTTGAACTGCTCGCAACCGGGGAAGGCCGTGAGGGCACGGCCAATGTCGAGGTCGTCTCCCGCGATATACTGACGGTAGACCTTGCCGCCTTTGGCGCCGGCGAAAAAATAAAGGTGATGGGGAATATACCGTACGGTATCACCGGCCCCATCATCTTCAAGCTGATCGGGGAGAGGAAATACATAGAAAGCGCCTTCCTCACCGTGCAGAAGGAGATTGGAGACCGTATAACCGCACAACCGGGGACCCGGGCATACGGATCATTGACCGTTGTCTGCCGGCTTGTCGCCGACGTGAGAATCCTTATGCGCATCAAGGCCCGTATCTTTATACCGCCCCCGAAGGTCGACAGCATATATTTTTCGATGCGTTTCAGGGACGATGCAGAGCACATCGACGACAACTTCATCGCCTTTGTGCGTAAGGCATTCAGCCACAAGCGAAAATTCATGCGCAACGCTTTGAAGGACAACTATACGGATGCCCGGATAGACGAACTCTACGAAAGGATGCATTTTTCGCGTTCGGTGCGGGCGGAAGAGCTGGAACCCGCCTCTTTTGTTGCCATGTACCGCGCGATCGAAAAAAAAGACGGCCCGTCACAGTCGTTTTGAGCCCGGTTTTCTTGTTCCCCATGCAGGAATAGGTTAGAATACCCTGTGGCAATCATTCCAAACAACAAGGGAGATGTAATGAAAAGATTTCGTCTTACCTGTTTTATCGTGTGCATCATGCTCGTATGCATGATGGCGGCCCCGGCGTATGCGCAGAACACGTCGGAGGACCTGGCCGCCATATACAAGAGCTATTTCAAGCTTCTCATCGACAAGGACTTTACGAAGGCATGGGACAACCTTGCGAACGAAAGCAGGCTTACCATTGCCGAGCTTATCGCGAAGGAAGCGAACGTCCCGTCCGACAAAGTCCTCGGCATGCTCAACACGAACGAGAAAGGGCTTCGGGACAACTACTTTACGGCATTTCGGGAGAACATCAAGGAGCTTCTCGACGAAATATACAATCAGGGAAAATTTACTGTCAAAAGCAGGACTGCCGCGAATGCCGTCGTTACCATAGAGGTCCAGAACGATCCCAAGGATTTCGGGATGTTCAAACAGGACGGGAAGTGGAAGGTGAACTTCTTTAAGGACCTTATGTCAGACGAGAAGTAGCTCAGGCAGGTATCGGGCGGGGGAGGAGCCCTGCCTGCTTCACGATCTCGGGGACGATGTCCTCCCATTCTATGGCCATGATGTGAATGCCTGCTATACCTTCAATATTCCGCACCGCGTCAATGGTCTCGAGACAGATCGTGACACCTTCGTCGCGGTGCTTTTCTTTAGGGACCGACCCCATCCGCTCTATAAGACCGTCGGGCACATCCATTCCGGGAACGGAATTTTTCATGTAACGGGCCATGCCCGGTGATTTGAGGGGTGTGATCCCGGCAAGGATATGCGCCTTTTTATGTATCCCGAGGGCCCGCACCATCTCCATCCAGCGCGCAAATTTTTCGACATTGAACACGCATTGCGTCTGGACGAACTGTGCTCCTGCCTTTACCTTCTTTGCGGCCCGCAGCGCCCGGATCTCGAACGGGTCCGCAAAAGGGTTTTCGACACAGCCTATGAAAAGGTCCGGCCTCCCTTTTATCTCCTGCCCGCTCAGGAATTTCCCTTCATCGCGCATCATGCGCACTGTGTCGACGAACTGGACCGAGTCTATGTCGTGCACGTTCTTTGCGCCGGGATGGTCGCCGAATGACTGGTGGTCGCCGCTGAGGCAGAGGATGTTCCTGATGCCGAGTGCCGACGCGCCAAGTACGTCACTCTGCAGGGCGATCCGGTTGCGGTCCCTCACGGTCATCTGGAGGACCGGGTCAAGGCCCATGTCCTTGAGGATGATGCACGATGCCATGCTTGACATCCGCACCACCGCGGTCTGGTTGTCGGTGACATTCACGGCGTCGACATGGCCTTTGAGGAGGCCGCCTTTTTTCCTGATGACATCAGGGTCGGCGCCGCGCGGAGGGCCGCACTCTGCCGTGACCGCGAAGTTACCCTGCGTGAGGACCCTTTCGAGATTGTTTGCCGGGGTCATAATGTCATGTCCTCCCTCACTCTCCTGCGGGGCCCGCCGTCACGGGACGTCGACCAGTCCCGGGGCTTTTCTACTTCGCTATATGTATCGAGCTTCCCCCGCGCCTTCAGACGGTCGATGATGAGCTGCCACGCACACGGAAGCTGATCGTTCACTTCGCAGGCGCCGCCGTGGGAACCGCCGCAGGGCCCGTTCATAATACTTTTCGCGCACCGGGCGACCGGGCATATGCCCTGTGTCCTGTCGAGGACGCAGTTGCCGCACCCCTGGCATCTCTCCGCCCACATCCCCGGTTGCTCCGTCACTCCCATGAAGCGCGTGTTGACGGCCGGAAGGACCGGCTTGCCGGGATAGTTTTCGGCAACGAACTGCACGCCGCATCCGCACGCGAGCGACAGGACGGCATCGTAATCGTCAAGCGATTCCGCAAGCGTGTTCACATATTCGGGATCGCACTGCCGCTCGAGCGTTCTCTCCCCGACATCCACGGTGCGCCCCTCGGCCTGCCGTTTGATCCGTATCTGCGCTGCAAGAAGCGCCGTCTCCTTCGTGCCGCCCACAGCGCAGACGGTCACGCACTCATTACACCCGAGAAGCAGCACCCTGTCATACGGCGCGATCATGTCCATGATTTCGTCAAAAGGTTTTCTGTCGGCAACGATCATTCAAACCTCCAAAAGAAAGGCAATAGGCAATGGGCAATAGGCTATGGGGAATCTTTTCCCATCGCCCATAGCCTATTGCCCATTGCACGTTTTATGGGATTTGGCCCCAATCCCTGTATTTTCTCCGTCATCTCCCGCATGAACTGGGCGAACTTGTGGCCGTCGGCCGCTGAGAGATAGTACATTACGAGGCGCTCAGCCCCTATGCCCGTTTCGTCGAGAAGGGTTTTTGCATAGGAGACGCGTTTCCCCGCGCGTATGTTCCCTGAGATGAAATGGCAGTCCCCTTCGAGGCATCCCACGAGGCACACGCCGTCCGCTCCGTTCGCGAAAGCCTCGAGCATGTGGACCGCGTCGACCCTTCCCGTGCATGGCACCTTGATGATCTTCACCGATGCCGGGTAGGACAGTCTCATCGAACCTGCCAGGTCCGCCGCCGAGTACCCTCAGTATTCGCAGCAAAAGGCAATGATCTGGGGATTAAAGTCCGTCATATCTCCTCAAGAACGTTCTGCGTTCTGCGTTTATGAATACGTTCCGGTTATTAACGTAGAACGTAGAACCTAGAACGTAGAACCTTTTCTTATTGCCGCTCTCACCTTCGCCAGTATCTGCCTGTCCCGCGAATGCATCAGATCTATCGCCTTTGCGGGGCATTCGGCTGCGCATGTGCCGCAGCCCTTGCATTTGCTTGCATCTATCTCCGCGCTTCCCTCGTCGTTGACGAACGGCACGCCGAACGGGCAGGCGCGCACGCACGTCAGGCATGCGGCGCACGCGTCACTGTCGACCCTGGCGACCATGGCATCGACCGTTATCGAATCCCGGGCAAGGGTCGTAAGCGCCCTTCCTGCCGCCCCTTGCGCCTGCACTATCGTCTCGCTGATGTTTTTCGGGGAGTGGCACGTTCCTGCCATGTAAAACCCCTCGGTTGCAAAATCGACAGGCTTCAATTTCATGTGCGCTTCGTGAAAGAACCCGTCGCGGGTCCGGGGAAGCTTGAATATACCTGCAAGGCCGGCCGTGTCGTTCGGTATGGTGGCGCTCGAGAGCGCGACCAGGTCCGCGCGGAACCCGGCCGTTTCGCGCAGGGCCGTATCAAAGCAGGTTACGTAGATCCCGTCATCTCTTTTTTCTACTGCAGGCGGGCTGTCCGGGGAAAAACGAAGGAACCGGATGCCCATGCGCCGCGCGCTTTTGTAATATTTTTCCGAGAAGCCGTATGTCATCATGTCGCGGAACATAATAACGATCTGCGATGCGGGCCATTTCGCTTTGATCGTCATCGCGTTCTTGAGCGCGGTCAGGCAGCAGACCCGGCTGCAATACCGTCTCTGTTCGTTCCGTGAGCCAACGCACTGGACCATCACGCAGGCGTCCGGTTGCATAAGGGTTTCGGCAGCCAGGGCCGCCTCGAGCTGAAGCTGGGTCATCACCCGGTCGTCCTCGCCGAAAAGATACAGCCCGGCGGGTTGCAGCTCCGATGCTCCGGTCGCAAGTATCGCGACGGAGTGCCTGATCCCTTCCGGTGAGGGATTGCCGCCTGTCATGATCCGGGTAAGGAAATTGCCCCGGGACCCCCCGGAATCTATGACCTCGGCATCCGTATGGACCTCTATGTTCGGGTGCCCTGTCACCTTCAGGACGGTGTTCTGCAGGAACTCATGTACATCGAGGCCTTCGACGGTCCTGAAGATGTTCTTAAGATTGCCGCCCAGCCGTTTTTCCTTCTCGATAAGGTGCACGGAAAAACCCTGGTCCGCGATGGTGAGCGCGGCCGTCATGCCCGCGATGCCGCCGCCCACGACGAGCGCGGATTTCTCGACCGGCAGGTTCTTTTCGACAAGCGGCTCTATGTGGTGTGCATTCGCGACCGCCATCCGGACGAGGTCCTTTGCCTTTTGGGTTGCCGTATCCCTGTCGTGCATGTGGACCCACGAGCACTGGTCCCTGATGTTCGCCATCTCGAAAAGGTACTTGTTGAGCCCGGCGTCCCGGATAAGGGACCGGAATATCGGTTCATGGGTCCGTGTCGAGCAGGAGGCCACGATGACGCGGTTGAGCTGAAGTTCGTGGATAGTATTCTTGATCTTCTCCTGCGTGTCCTGGGAGCACGTGAAAAGGAATTGTTCGGCGAACACGACACCGGGAAGCCCGCTCGCGTAACCCGTGACGGCAGGGACATCGACGATGCCCCCGATATTGACGCCGCAATTGCAGATAAAGACACCGATCCTCGGTCCCTGCCCGGCGATGTCCCGTTCGTCGGGCAGGGATGGCACCGTGATGTCCCTCCAGCGCATATCTGCGAGGGGCAACGCAGAAATACATGCAGCGGCCGATCCCTCGACGACCGTTTCGGATATGTCGCGCGGGGAAGCGGAGCCGCCGCACACGTAAATCCCCGGGCGTGAGGTGACAAGCGGGGATAAGGCCCCTGTGTCGACGAAGCCGTAATCGTTCGATTGAACGCCCATGACCCGGGTGAGCCCGCCGAGCTGTTTCGAAGGGCGCAGGCCGACCGCGAGGACAACGAGGTCGAACGTTTCGGTAACGGTGTCCCCGTCGGGGCCCGTGTAGGTTATGTCGAGGTCTTTCGTGCCGGGGTCCTCGAAAATCTTGGAGATTGCCGACCGTATGTAGCGGACGCCGTATTCAGTCCGGGCGCGCTCGTAATGCTCGTCGTACCCCTTGCCGAACGTCCGCGTGTCCATGTAAAAGACCGTGGGCTCGATATCGCGATGATGTTCTTTCGATATTATCGCCTCCTCCATTGCGAACATGCAGCAGATAGACGAACAGTAAGGGTTCTCCTTATTTCTGCTTCCCACACACTGGATAAAGGCGACCTTCCGCGGTATCCTGCCGTCGGACGGTCTCATGACCTGGGCCGCGGTGGGGCCCGTCGCCGAGAGGACACGCTCGTAGTCGACGCTGCTCAACACGTTATCGAACATGTGGTACCCGAATTCCTTCATCGAAGCCGGGTCGAACTCGTCGAAGCCGCACGCGATCACAATGCTGCCGACCTCGAGGACGTGTTCGGCGGGCCCTTCATGATAATCGATGGCCTGGGGTTCGCAAAATTCCTCGCAGATCCCGCAGCCGAGGCACCTGCGGCAGCTCAAACACCTCTTCGCCTCTTCCACGGCGCTTTTTTCGTCGAGCGTCCCCACCGTCTCCGCGAAGCCGGTGCGACCGGCTACCGCGGTGCGGGGAATAACGGCACGGACCTTGCTCTCGACCGGGAATGGCACCTCGTCGAGGATCTTGTCGTCCTCGGCGAGCCTTCCCTCCAGGAGATCACGCCCTTCGAGGTACCTGATCATGGATTCGGCCGCCCGCTTTCCCTGGGCGATCGCGTCGATGGCGCTCTTCGGCCCCGTCACGGCATTCCCGCCTGCGAAAACGCCCCTGTGCGTGGTTTCAAGCGATACCGGGTCGACCGTGACGCGGCCGTCGATGTGCCGCTCTATCGTTTGTGACTCCGAAAGGTACGCTGTATCGATCGTCTCGTATATCACGAGGACGAGCATGTCCATTTCGAAAACGACGGTGTTTGACGTGTCGTAGACCGGATCGAAGAGCCCCTGGCCGTTGAATACCTGCATGCACCGCGCCAGTTCCATCCCGGTCACCCGGCCGTCACGGGCAAGGATCTTTAAAGGGCCCCACGCATTATGAAAGACGATATCCTCTTCTATCGCCTGGTCGATCTCCCACCGGTGGGCCGGCATCTCGTCCCATTTCTCGAGGGCCACGATGTGGACATCGGGGGCACCCAGCCTCCTCAGCGTTATCGCTGTGTCCATCGCTACGTTGCCGCCGCCGACCACAAAGACCCGTTTCCCGACGGGTACGTCCTTTCCTGTGTTGACGCTTTTCAGAAAATCGAGGGCGCTTACAACCCCGTTCGCGTCCTCGTTCGCGAGCCCGAGCTTCCTGCGGCCGTGGGCACCGGATGCAACGAAGGTGGAATCGAAGGAGTTGAAGATGTCCGCCAGCGGAATGTCACGGCCGACGCGTGTGCCCATCCTGAGCTCGACGCCCATTCGCTCTGCGATGGAGGCCTCGCGCGCGAGGACGTCCCGGGGCAGCCGGTAGGCAGGGACCCCGGCATAGAGCATCCCCCCGGGCTTTTCGTTGGCGTCGAATATCGTAACGCTATATCCCGCCCGCCTCAGCTCGACCGCGCACGTTAGGCCGGCGGGGCCTGCCCCGATGACGGCGCACTTTTTGCCCCTGTCGCTCTCCATCAATGGGAGAATGGGCTCACGCCGTCCGGTCTCGTAATCGGCGAGGAATCTTTTCAGGGCGCATATCGCGACGGGCTGATCGACTTCTTTTCCCCTCAGGCAGGCATTTTCGCACGGATGCGCGCATATCCTGCCGATTATGCCGGGGAACGGGAGCTTCTCCCGTACAAGGTCCAGCGCCTCAAAGAATTTGCCCTCGGCAATGAGGCCGATGTAATCACGGGCATTGAGGTTGATGGGGCAGGTGTATACGCAGGGCGCGAGCTGCCTGTCGATCATGTATGTCGATGGTATGGCCTGGGGAAAATTGATAAATGCCGCACTGCGCAGCGACATCTCTTCGTTGTACACATTGCCTACTTCAAGCGGGCACGCTGCTGAGCATGATGTGCACGATGTGCACTTCCCGGGAATGACCCGCCGGGGCCGGGTCCTGAGAGTTGCCGTGAAGTTGCCCGGCCCCCCGTCAAGGCGGAAGACCTCCGAGTTCATGAGCAGCTCGATGTTCGGGTTTTTGCCGACCTCGACAAGTTTCGGGGCCATGACGCACATGGAACAGTCGTTCGTCGGGAATATCTTGTCGAGCTGTGCCATATTCCCGCCGATATTCGGTTTGCGGTCAGCCAGGTAAACCTTGAACCCGGCCCCGGCGGCATTGAGCGCCGCCTCCATGCCTGCAATCCCCGCGCCGATGACAAGGATGGCGCCGGACCTTTTCTGGGCATCGTTACCGCCGCTCATTGAGCGTCATTTCCTCCTGTAGAGTGCGTCCCGGTCACTGTAACCCGCAATCTCCACCCGGTCGCGCCGGGCGAGCTCTTTTATGTGCTCGAAGACCGTACTGGCCTTAAGGCCGAGTGTCCGGGCCAGGTCGGGCACAGACGCGGCCCCCCCGGCAAGTTCCCCGAGGATACGGGACCTCTCGACGGCCCGCTGAAGCAGAGGATCGAAGACGAGGGAGAATTGCCGGGCGGTGAAGCGCTCCCCGTAGAGGTTCCCTCCCATCAGGGCATCCTGTTTCCTGAGGAGCCGCTCAAGCCTGTCGGCACCTTCCGGGTCTTCTCTCCTGACTAACGCGATCATAGACATGCGCCTGGCATATGCCCCGGCGGCGTGCGGTCCTTCATTCACCGGTCATGGCTCCTGAAGGGGGCGTACCCCCTGCTCGATTGTCCGGGTGTCCACAAGATGGCGTGCCCCGCCGGATGTTTCGCCGAAGAGGGCGAGCTCGAATATCTCTGTGAGAAAGAAAACGGGAACGGGCGGGATGCCGCTGCCAAGGTAAGGCAAAAGATCGAGGTTGAGCTGGCACAGCGGGCATGTCGTGACGATGGCCTGTGCGCCGGCACGCGCCGCCTTCTCGGCGAGGCGCCCCGAAAGCCGTGCCGTCACATCCCCGTTCGTTATGGTCGAGCTCGCGCCGCAGCACTCCGTTTTGTACTGCCAGGGGACAACGGTCACTCCGAGCGCCTTGAGAATGATGTCCATCCCCGTCGGATCCTCGGTGTCATCGGATGGGGATATCCCCATAATGCGCGTCAAGAGGCATCCGTAATAGGCAACAGCCTTGAGGCCGCGAAGGTCATGCGACACGGAGCCTGCGATCCGTTCGAGGCCGACAAAGTCGCGGAAAACCTCGATGACGTTCTTTACCTCGATGTTCCCCCTGCAGGAGAGCGGGGCAAGAGCCTCGTTGACCATCCGCCGGGTATCGTTATCTTCGACTATTTTCCGCGCGGCGGCCTTCGTCCGCGCATAGCACGCGGAACACGGCGCCACGAGGTGAAGGCCTGAGCGTTCAGCGAGAGCGATATTCCGCGCGCTCAAGACTATCGACAGGCCCTCATTGACCGTCGGTGCCGCTGAGGCCCCGCAGCACGACCAGTCGTCGAGCTCTTTGAGCTCTATCCCATAGAATGTCAGGACCTTTCTCAGAGAACGGTCGTAGAAATCCGTCGATGATCCCAGTGAACAGCCGGGGTAATAGGAGAATCTGATCATCTGCCGTTCTTAACCGTTTTTGTTATGATAGAGCGAATGCCTTTCCTGTCTGCCGCATTGTGTGGAAAAAGGCCGATCCTTCTCTTTTTTACCATGCCGATGCCCATGCGGTATTGCCTCAGGTATTCCCCGCGCGCGAGGCGGTAGCGCATGACGGTGCCGAGTTCATACATCCGGCCGTGGCGCGCAATGCTGTCGATCATCAGGGTATCGAAGTCATGGACTTCCCTGTGTGCAGCCATGCCGGATCCCACCGAAAGCTGTCTCAATGCCGTGAACACTCGCGCTATATCTATCCCGTTCGGGCAGCGGATGCTGCACGCCGCGCATTGCAGGCATGCCCAGGGCGATGCGGACGAGAGGACCCTCTCTCGTTCGCCCGCGATGATCAGGCCGATGGTCCTGTGAGGGACGATATCCATGTCCCGGGCGGCGGGACACCCGTTCGTACAGCGAAAACACTGATAGCACTCGGAAACGGCTACCCCGGTGCTCCCTTCTATTTCTGTGAGAAACAAATTCTCGGGCATGAGTAAGTATTCTCAGATTTTATCATGATGATGTCAACCTTTTCTCGGAAACGGGAAGGCCGTATGAAAACATCCGGCTCGCCTCGGCCGTACTTCCCCTTTTGAGGCGGTTTATGGTATATCTTTTGCGATGGAAAAACCACGGATCAGGTTCATCGAAGCGATACCGTATGAAAAGGACGGCCAGCGTCTGGTCATATTGAGGGACACCGAAGGGATATCGCAGGAGGCGCTCGCCGTCTCGGGGCAGGTCGCGTTCATGGTCTCGCTCATGGACGGCACGAACAGCCTGCGGGACATCCAGGCCGCCTTCATGCGCGTGTCCGGGGAGATGGTCTCCATGGAGCAGATCGAAGATCTTGTGAAGGTGCTTGACCGGAACCTGTTCCTCTATAACGACAGGTACGTCGCCCATGTAAAGGCCCTTCATGACGATTATGACCGGCTGGCGGTCCGCCCGGCGTGCTGCGCCGGCAGAAGTTATTCCGCAAACAGGATGGACCTCCTGTCATTTCTCGACGGAATGTTTGACGGGAATGCCGGGGAGCAGCTGCCCGCTCCGGGCGACATCTCAGGCATCCTGGCCCCCCACATCGATTACCCGCGCGGGGCGTCGGTGTACCGGAGTATATACCCGTATCTCAAAGGCGCACCAAAACCGCTTCTCGTCATTTTCGGGACCTGTCATCACCCGACGCAGAGGCTCTGGAGCATATCACTGAAGGATTTCGAGACGCCGCTGGAGCGGGCCCCTGTCGATCCGGAGCTCAAGGAATTGATCAGGGGCAACGATGTGTTGAAACGTTATGTTGATGAGTGGCCGCACAGGAACGAACATTCGATAGAATTGCAGCTCCCGCTCATACAGTTCATGGTGCAGGATGATTTCGCGATACTGCCGGTATTGACCGGGTCGATGCATGAATATATTGATGGCGGAAAAGAGATCGATAACGACGAGATCGTGCAGCTGACGGAGGGCCTCAGGTCCGTCCTCCGTGCGTGCGGCAAACCGTACTGTATTATTGCGGGTGCCGACCTCGCCCATATCGGGGCACAGTTCGGGGACCGGTACTCCCTCGATGCGGTGACGATGGGGCGGTCACGGACAAAGGACGAGATGCTGCTCGGGCACATCAGGAACGTTGACGCCAGGGGCTTTTTCGAGGAGGTAAAACAGGAGGGCGACCGGCGGAGGATTTGCGGGCTCACACCTATTTTCTTCCAGCTGAAACTGCTCGAGGGCTCCCGGGCTGAAATTGTCGGTTACGATCAATGGACGGACGGACGCTCGTCGGTAAGCTTTGCCGGCGGGTTCTTCTGCCGGTAATGAGTTGGAAAACCGGAGGTGTCATGACGACGAAAATTGAGAACGAAGCGGTACCCGATACCATCACGCGTCCGGCACGGGAATCTTCGATACCCGACCTCGCGGCTTTTGTCCGGAGCATGGCGACCGAGTGCGGTTACCGCGACGAAACGGTCGATGGTCTCGGGCAGGCTGCGGAAGAAGCGGCGAGCAATATTATTCGTTTTGCGTGCCGTGGCAGGCAGGCCGAGATAAGCATCACGTGCCTTATCCACGAGAACGGTGCCCTCTATATTACCATTACGGATACCGGCGAACCGTTCAATATGCTCCTCGCAGGCACGTTCCCTGAAGCGGACGATTTTTTTAGCGGCGGAGAAAAACCCTCGACAAAGATCATGAAAAGGGCCGCAAAGAATCTCGAGTATAAAAGAAACGCCGATAAGAACATCCTCATCTTCACCGTGTCCCACGATCCGGGGGGAATCAGAAGATAGTGAACAGTGAACAGTCATTCTTTTTACTGTTCACTGTTACGGCAACGTCACTGTCGTTCCCGGCACGGCCTTCATTTTTGCGTTGTTCAATTTCAGGACCTGCTGGCCGGAATCGTAGGATATCGCGTTCAGGCCGGAAACAAGCTCGGCGTTGATCTGCAATGACTTCCCCTCCTCGGTCTGGAGGAGGATGACATATTTCCCGGGTTTCATCTCGAGGGAGTCGAGGGTGCCGGTGCACTGGTCCTCCGAGGGGATATCCTTGTGGTCCGGCGGCAATGTCACCGTGTACTTATCGTCTATAAATAATTGACCGTCCGTCTTGATCACGGTCTTTGTCAGTTTCCCCGCCTGCTTGCCGTCGATCCACAAAAGTGCATCCGAGAACAGCTCGCCTTCCACCTGGACCATGAGCCGTGCGGGCCCCGGTTTCTTGCATCCCGCTATTGCAAAGATGACGAGAAGGGACAAAATCAACGAAAGGACCTTTGTGCGCGTACGTGGCATTTTACAATCCGGATCGACAAGTCCGCAGGATAATCAAAAGGCGCGGACTTGTTTAGTATAATCAAATTGCCGGTGATGGTAAAACAAAAAAAAGTGATCGGGGCACGATGCACGCATTGCCTTACTCCCCTATCATGTGGACAATGACAAGCCTTTTCCGGGGGCGGTTGTCGAATTCCGCCAGCACGACCTGCTGCCAGGTCCCGAGGAGCAGCCTGCCCGATTCAAAAGGCACTGTGAGGGATTGTCCTGTCAACGCGGCGCGCAGGTGGCTGAACCCGTTCGCATCGCCCCATGTTCTATCATGGTGATAATCTCTCCCGGACGGGACCAGGTCCCGATAGAACTGCTGTATGTCCGCAATAAGCCCCGGCTCATATTCGAATGTTGTTATACCGGCCGTCGAACCCTGGACGAAGACCGTCATATTTCCCGTTGTGAGGGACACGCCTTTCAGGCTTTTTGCAATATCGGCCGTTATGTCGATAAGGTCGCCCGCACCTTTGGTCGAATATTCGTGATGGCTGCTGAGTATTTTCACTGAATGGCCCCTTATTATTATAGATGACCTGAACGTAATTCATTGTAGATCTTTTCGCACCAGAAGAACAGCGTATCGTAAAAAAACCCGCTATATTAAATGGTTAAGACCGATATAATCTTGCCGTCCCCTTTTCATGAATATGTGGTTTCTACCTATATTTATACTGTATCTCTCCTATATTGTATAGACGCCGGCAGCCTGATACAACAATGTCAAACATCAAGATACCGCCGGTAGATAAGCTGACGGGTAGGTCAACCGAAAGGAGGTTCCTGTGTACCTGGTAATGCTAACAACCAACCTCATCAACAACGCCGTCAAGTTCACCTCCGAGGGCTGCATCTTCCTCAAGGTTAAGCCCGTGTCTCAGGACGCCTCCTCCTCGACGCTTGCGTTCACCGTGAAGGACACGGGCATCGGCATGACGAAAGAGCAGCTCTCGGTCATCTTCGACGCCTTCACCCAGGCGGACGACTCGATCACCCGCAGGTACGGCGGCACGGGCCTGGGGCTCGCCATATCCCGCCAGATCCTGGGCCTCATGGGCTCCGACCTGCAAGTCACGAGCGAGCCCGGCAGGGGGACCGAGTTCACCTTTGACCTTGCCTTCATCCGCCCCCGGGACGATGAGGTCGTCCTTGACCTCTCCGCGGGCCCCCTGCCGTACGGCGTGACCGGGGACTTGAGCGGCGTCCGCGTCCTTCTCGCCGAGGACAACCGGATCAACGCCGAGGTCGCCGTCGAGATCTTAAAGGAGGCGGGCGCCTCGGTCGACGTCGCGGTGAACGGCCGCGAGGCGGTGGACATGGCACTTGAGGACCCCTACGACATAGTCCTCATGGACATCGAGATGCCCGTCATGGGAGGCTACGAGGCGGCGCGCCTCTTGAGGGAGAGCAATCTCACCCTGCCCGTTGTCGCGATGACCGCCCATGCGATGGAAGGGGTGCGCGAGGCCTGCCTGGACGCCGGGATGAACGACTACATCGCGAAGCCCATCGAGCCCCACGTCATCCTCAATGTGCTGAGCCGCTGGCTGAAGCAGGATATGCCGTCCCCTTCCCCCGCATCGTCCCCTGCCGCCTTCACCCTCCCCGGCATTGACGTGAAGGAGGGGACCAGGCGCCTCATGGGGAAGGAGGACCTCTACAGGAAGCTCCTCGCCGGGTTCTTCAGAAAGAACGCGTCCGTCCCCGACGACATCAGGGAGGCCATCGCGAAGGGAGAGACAGCCCTCGCCCTCGCCCTCGCCCACACCCTGAAGGGCACCGCGTCGACCCTCTCCGCCACTTTCGTCCACAGGGCCGCCCTCGAGCTCGAGGCAGCGCTGCGGGAAGGCCGGACGGACTGCGATCATCTCATTGAAGAGCTTGCAAGGATGCTTGAGGAGGGGGTGAGGGTGACGGAGGCAATTATGGCCCGGGCCCACGTTTAACAGGAAATACTGAGGTTGAAAGCGTTGTGCCCGTGCCGGCCGTGAAATTCTACGGAACGAGGATCGCTGCGGCTACGACGGTCGTCCAGACATTTTTCTTGCCTATCGCGGTCTGCGTTATATTGCGTGTGTGGACGATTTCATCGCTTATCTTCCACAGGTCGAGCCTTTTGTTGTAGCTTTCGTTCACGTCAAATTCCAGTCCCAGGATCGTTGCCAGCATCTGGGCTGCAATGTCCTCGGCGTAGTCGCCCGCCGTTTTGTCGTCTTCGCCGTGGCTGTGATATTCGGAAAGATAGCCGAAACGGTCGCGGTCCTTCGGTACGGCGACACCCACCGAGGCGGCAACGAGCCTGTGATGTTCGTTAGTGGACGCCTCGGCAAGGACCGCGTGAACTATCTGGCCGGGAGTGAGGTTCTTTAACCCCTGCTTCACAGATACGATCTCGCATCGGGGAGGGAAAATACTTGATACCTTGACTATGTTATAGGGAGCTATCTTTGCGTTGCGCAGGGCGAGCTCGAAGCTGACGAGCTTCTCCTTGTTCTGTCCAACTCCCTTGGTAAGGACAAGTTTAGTGGCTATCGACATACTCTCTACTCCTTTCCGAATCAGATTGCGTGTCCCGTGACGGGCAAGCATACCACGATATCGACGCGGGCACAAGGCGGCCTGTCCGATCGGGGCTCGCGCCTATTTTTTGTTAAGCGCCTTATTCCATGCATCGAGCTCATTTTTGTGGTCTTCCGCAAGCTTCGTATAGTCACCCTTGATCTCGATCGTCTTTATCGTGTCGCCCCTGACAATGCTGTCCACCACTTTCTGGTCTTCCGGGCCGATGACTTCACCGAAAACTGAATGCCTGTTGTCAAGATGCGGGGTGGGCACGTGCGTGATGAAGAACTGGCTCCCGTTCGTGCCCGGCCCGGCATTTGCCATCGACAGTATCCCCGGTTTGTCGTGCCGCAGGCCGGGGGAGAATTCATCCTTAAACCTGTAGCCGGGGCCGCCGGTACCCGTGCCCAGCGGGCAACCGCCCTGTATCATGAACATCGGGATCACCCTGTGGAAGGTGAGATTGTCGTAGAATCCCCGCCTTGAAAGGTTGACAAAGCTCAACACGGTCAGTGGCGCCTGGTCGGGGAAAAGACGCAGATTGATGTCGCCTTTATTTGTGTGTATTGTGGCAGTTAGTTCCGGATAGGTTGAACTCATTTTCTTCTCTTCGCTCCTTTCTTTTGCGTTCATGGCGGGGCTGTACCCAACCATGAAAAGGATCATCAGTACGGTGAAAAGTACTTTCCTGTTCACGATCCGACCTCTTTTTGAGGACATTATAACGAATTTTGCCCCGATTTGCATATACTTAAAAATTCGTGAAGAAAAAGGGGCCATTCCGGGCATAATCCGGCCAAAAGTGGCGCGACACCGGGAAAACAAAACCGGCAGGTCTCAGACGACCTGCCGGGCATGAGTCTCAAAGTTGAAGTTTACGGCCTCTTAGGCGGAGTTTTCTTTTGGGCGGCCTTTGCATCTTTCTTCGGTGCCGCCGGCGCGGCCTTTTTCCTGGCAAGCTGCTCCTCGAGGGCCTGGTTCTTTGCCTTAGCCGCATCAAGTTCGTTCTTGGCCTGACTTAATTCGGCCCGGACCTTGTTGTTCTCTTTCGTGGCTTCGGAGAGCTTGGTCTCCGTTGACGCGAGCTGGACTTTAATTTTCTTCAGTATTTCCACTTCCTGTTCAAGGCCGTTCGCCTTAAACATATAGAATCCGGCTGCGACGGCAAAGATCAGGGCTATCAGGCCAAGCGCTGCGGGAAGTATCGGGAAACCTTTTTTTACGGGTTTACTGAAACCCGCCTCAGCTTCTTCCGGATCCTTCATTTCAGGGAATTCTTCATTGCCGGTTATCTGTTTTCCATTTTCGTCGAAGACGGGCATTTCACGACTCCTTCCAGTTAAAATGTTTCTTGAACCTTACCATAGAAGAGCGTGAAAAACCAGAAAAAACAGGCGATGGGCGATGGGCGATGGGCAATAGGAAAATATAGGGATATTACAGGTATTCCCACACCCGTAGCCTGTAGCCCATCGCCTGTTTTTTTAATCTTTTTCCTTTTTGACCGACAATACAGGGGAAGGAGGATGTGATGAAGGTCGAAAGGCTTAAAGAGATAATCAGGGCGCTTATGAGCAGCCGTTCTTATTTCGATCTTAATATACGGGAACGGTATAACCTCGTCCTCCATGTCCTCAACATCATGGACCCCGGATCCGGCAACCAGATGCTTTAAGGATCAGTTCCCAATCTGCATTGGCCCCCATTGCCTATAGCCTATCGCCTATAGCCCGTCCCTTCCCGGTTTCATCCTTGACATTCGCGCCTGAAAAGCGTTATTTTCAAATGACTAAATGGACCGGACCCTCCTGCTCAACACAACGTTCGAACCGATCAGCGTTCTGTCGTGGAAGAAAGCAATTACGCTGGTTTATCTTGGAAAAGTTGAGGTACTGAAAGAGTACGACCGTGAGATCCGGGGGGTGTCGATATCGATACGGCAGCCGGCGGTCATACGGCTCCTTACCCTTGTCACGAGCAACCATGCCAGGGTGAAATTCTCCCGGCGGAACGTATTTCTTCGCGACGACCACACCTGCCAGTATTGCGGCAAGAAATTCGAGGCAAAGCACCTGACATGTGATCACCTCATCCCGCGCTCCCGGGGGGGAGTCACGGAATGGACCAATATCGTAACGTCGTGCATCAGCTGCAACCTGAAAAAAGGCGACAAGCTGCCGGACGAGGTGAAGATGCACCCGAAAAGGCGGCCGTCCCGCCCGAACGGGTTTTATCTTTTTATGCTCAATGTCGGTGTTAAAGCGCCGCCCGAGAACTGGCGGGACTATATGTTCATGAGGAATTGATATGGATAGAGTCTGGGCACCCTGGAGAATGGAATACATCACCGCCACGAAAAAACCGGGCGACAATAAATGTTTTCTCTGCCTCGACGGCAGTACCGATGACGAAGCCCTTGTTCTGGGAAGGCTTGGCAAGGCCTTCGTCATAATGAACCGCTTTCCCTACACGAACGGCCATGTCATGGTCGTTCCTGTCCGCCACACAGGCCTCATGGAGGACCTCGCCGAGGATGAGCTGCTCGACATGATGCGCCTCGTGAAGCTCATGATTGCGGTCTACAAGGAAGAGTTCAACGTCGAGGGTGTCAATGTCGGGATAAATCTGGGGCGCGCCGCGGGGGCGGGCCTCGAAGAGCACCTGCATATCCACATGGTGCCGCGCTGGTTCGGGGACACCAATTTCATGGCCGTCACAGGTGAGACCCGGGTTATTTCCGAACACCTCATGACGTCCTGTGAGAGACTGAAGAGAAGATTGCGTGAAAAGGTTCTTTGATCCTTCACGGTCAATTCTCGAACCTCGATCCCTTGTCAGAACATTCACCAAAAAACAGGAATCCGAGCTTGCCCTGCCCGAACGTGTGATAATCACAATCAGCAACAGCGATCTCAAGAGCCTGACGCAAAACGTGCACGGGGCATCGCCTATCGCAGGGTGGCAGCCGTTTCGCACGATATACAGCCTTTCACCGTCAACGGCGGTCGTGAACTCGTTCTTCGGCGGTCCCAACATAGCGGCACTGGTTGAAGAATTTTCATCCTTCGGGGCGAGGGAATTCATTCTCTGGGGCTACTGCGGAGGGATATCCGCATCATGCAGGATAGGCGACCTGTACATTGTCGGCAGGGCCCTCAGGGAGGACGGCATATCCTATCATTATCTCGAAGATGACGACGAGTTCGTGTCATCCGAATGGGCAAAACAATGGTCCGCCGTTGCCGAAGAGGCAGGCTTTCGCCGTGTCGATGTCTGGACCACGGACGCGATATACAGGGAAACCGCCCGGAAGATCACCGACTATTCCGGTCGCGGCATCGCGGCCGTCGAAATGGAGGCCGCCTCACTCTACGCCGTATGCCGCGCAAAGGCCCTCAAAGCCGTGGCCTTCCTCATCGTCTCCGACCTCATGACCCCCTCCGATTGGCAGCCAGGCTTCCACACCCGCCCCCTCAAGGAAGCAGCCAAAAGGATGGGCCGGTTTTTAACGGACCGGGGAGTCCGGTAAAAACCTGAATTTTTTTCCTCCCGGGAGGAAAAAAATTCC
>CALMFJ010000114.1 GCA_937862865.1 uncultured Pseudomonadota bacterium
TATGTCCGCAAGGACATCCTGAAAATATCGTATGCCGGGCTCTTCAGGATGTCCTTGCGGACATACGCCTGGATCTTTCCCTTTCTGTCCTGAACATGTATGAACGCGCTCTTGCCAAAATCCCTGAATGCCATGATGCGCCCGGCTATCGCCACCCGCTCTGCGCTCTTTTCCAACTCTTGTGCATCGAGGCCTCCGAACCGGTCCTCAACGTCCGCGGTCGTGATATACGGGCCGCGGTCCTGCGGGTACGTTTCGATACCCTGTTCTTTCAGGTATTTTTCCTTTTCCTTGCGCACGGCATACAGTTCGTTTATGGGTTCCATGTCATCCTCAAGTTCTGGCGATATATTTCTATACTTCCACTACGACATCATAATCAAGTGTTTTCAGGACCTTTGCGTCGCATATGTCGCCCGCGCGGCACTGCCCCTTGATAAACGCAACGCCGTCGATGTCCGGGGCCTGGAGCAGCATGCGGCCCGTCTTCGGGTCCTCCGCATCGTTTTCCACTATAATTTTGACCTCCATGTCTTTAAGGCGCGCGAGCCTTGCGCGCGATATCTCCTTCTGGGCCTCCATAAGCCGGACGTATCTGTCGTTTTTGATCTTTTTCGCGACCTGTCCTTTGAGCCTATATGCCGGTGTGCCCTCTTCCCGCGCGTACCTGAAAGCGCCGAGCATATCGAACGGGTATTGTGCGAGAAAGGCAAGGAGGCCGTTGAACTCCTCATCCGTCTCCGTGGGAAAACCCACGATGATCGACGTCCTCAAAACCGCACCGGGCAGACGGTCGCGCATCATTTCCAGGGTTTCCACGAGGTACGCCTTCGTGTGCCCCCTGCCCATGAGGGACAGGATGCGATCTTCGGAATGCTGGATAGGGACATCGAGGTAGGGAATGATGCGCGCATCGCTCCGCATGACATCGATGAGCTCGCGGGTGATGCCCTTCGGGTGCATGTACAGCAGCCTCAGGTAGAACTCTCCCGTCTCATTGAGCAGCGACCTGATAAGCCCCGCAAGCGTCTCTTTCCGTTCATTCTCGGTCCCGTACGAGGTGATATCCTGGCCGATGATATTTATTTCGCGGTAGCCGTTATCGAGGAGCCAGCGGAACTCCCGCACGACATCCCGGGCCGGCCTGCTTGTGAGACTTCCCCGGATGGACGGTATCGTGCAATAGTGGCACCGGTTATTGCAGCCTTCCTGAATCTTGAGGTAGCTGCTCGGCACGGGCGTCAGGACCCGCCGGGGGAACGTATCGGAAAAAACCCCCTCGCGATGGTAAAACCCCGGGGCCTCGATGATGGTGCCAATATCGGCGTAATAGTTTCTCCCGATAAAGGAATGCACCTCGGGAAGAAGGCCCGCGAGATCATTGCGGTAGCGTTCCACAAGGCAGCCCGTGACGATGATCTTTTTCCTGCCGTCTTTTGCGGCCTCGAGTATGGTCTCTATCGATTCCCGGGCCGCTTCCGCTATGAACGCGCAGGTGTTGATGATGACCGTGTCGCCGCCGTCACCCTGCTCGTGGCCCGCAGCGCACAGTTGCTCGCATATGTATTCCGACTCGACAAGGTTCTTCGGGCACCCGAGGCTGATCATCTTAAAGGTCATAGACAGCGCACGTCTCCTTACATTTCTTTGTTCGCTTCCCCGTGCACTCCCCGGCGATGCCCACGCCGTGGCAGAGAAAAAAATCGTACTTGAGCGGGTCGGACGGGCTGTACTTCTTCAGTGCCTGTGTGACCTCGCGCGCCGCCCGGAAGGACGGCGTGTTCCCCGTGATCCAGCCGGCGCATTTCCCGATCTTGTAAATGTGCGTGTCAAGGGGCATGGTAAGGTCGGCCGGGTCGATAAAATCCCAGATGCCGATATCAACGGCATCTTTCCTGACCATCCAGCGCAGGTACATGTTCCATCTTTTCTGCGCCCCGGCCGAACCCGCCTTCGGAAAAAAGAAGAGGAGCCTGTCGGTCCCGGGCAGGTATCTCTCCCGGATGCGCCATATCGCCTCCCGCGTGTTCCCGGTATAGAGCGAGCGGAACATGGCGCCGAACGTGCCGTGCTCACCCAGGATGCCCCTGAGCGCCTCGAAGAGCATGATGATGTCGCCATCTTTATGGAGACGGTAATAAAAGCCTTTCAGCGCGTCCCATCGACCGGCTTCGATGAAGCGCACGGGGCCGCCGTCCATTACACGGAAAAGCCTTTCCAGGAATTCCATGAAGGGCCCGATCTTTCCATAGGCAAACTGCGCCGCGATGAAACCGGCTATTTCCCGGTCGGCATCGCCGCTGAAACGGTGAACGAAGGATACCGGGTCCCGGTAAAAATGGCCAGGCATCCTTTCTTCATATCTTCTGCAAATTACATCGAGATGTGCTACCCTGATCACCTCATTGAGATTTCCCGCCACGGGCCTGGAACGAGAACAATGTACACTAAAATAGCCGTTGTTTCAAATGAAGATCCGGCGGGGGTTCCCTTAATATGGTAATAATACCCATATTTTGACCGTATAAAATCATCGCGACGCTGGAAACGATCCATGATATGATCTGCATTGTTATCTTCCGGCCCGGTGGAACGGTAAAAATGAAATGTCCGCACTGCAAAAAAGAAGTGAATGTCATCCCATTCGGGAACAGGTTCATTGCGGTCTGCTGCAACCAGATCATTTATGTCCGGCATGAACCGCCCCGCGAGGACAAGCCGGGCGCGTCGGGCGCCGACCCGCAGGCCCGGCACGGCCGCTAATACAATCCCGCTAGTTGAGTATCGTCGACTGCAGGGGAGGACTGCGTTATTTTCTCCTGCGAATATACTTCACCAGCGAATACGCCCCGTAACCTGCGATCACGCCCACAGCCGTCATGACCGGCACGGCAACGACCGCGAGTGTCGATACCGCCTTTGCAACGCGTACGGCCTGCAGAAGTTTCTCGGTCTTCTTTTTCGGTGTCATCTCTCACACTCCACACGCCCACCCTGTTCTTTTTCAAGCATCGTAAGTGGTGCCCGGCCGGGGAAAGCCAACCGCAACCAGGGAGGTTATTCCACAACGCAAACGGCAAGGCCCGCGCTCTTATGGAGAACGGCCGCCGACAGGCTGCCGGGAAGGGTGGGGATCCCCCCGCGCCGCCCCAGTACAAGCGTGCGGTATTTGCCGGACCTCGCTTCCTCGATCACCGCTTCGGCCACGCTCGTGACATCGCCCATCATTTTCCCTTCAACCTGCTTTGCCCCAAAGTGATATTTCTCTATCAACATCGTACCGGCTTTTTCGAAATGCGGTTCCATGACCTTCTTCTGGTTCTCGACCCACTTGTCGATAACGCCCTGCCGGTCCCGCTTTTCCTCCGGTGTCAGTATATGCCCGTCATCCCAGAATTGGGGCGGGACGCTGGGTACGACATAGAACAGGGTTATCGTCATATCGGTGAGCCCCGCAAACTGCCCTCCCACGTATTCAACCGCCTTGAAGGCACTCTCGGAACCGTCAAACGCAATCAATACGTTCCTGCTGTCCATGGTCCCCTCCCTTGAAGAAAAACTGAGTCTACCTATAGTAATCTTAGCAATACCCCACAAATACACAAGCAGGAAACGGAAAAAAATCCCGGGACCGGCCCATGCGCCGTGATCCCGGGAAATCGTTTTTCCCCTGAAAGGTGAAATCGGAAACGTGAAACAACCCGGCGGTCACGCCGGGTTGTCCATCCTCCCCAGAAAAAGGATCGTGCCCGTTTCGTTGTCGCGGATCATGAACAGGAAAGGATGGTCGGCCCGGAAGACCGTATCCCGGGGCACCGCCGACTTTGTTACCATTTCGACGGCCGTTGCGGCGGCGGCCTCGGTGCCTTCCTCGTTCACTTCAACGAATGCCCTGTGTTTTATCTGCCCGATCCAGAGGTCGCCCTTGTGCCACCCCATGCCCGAGAAATCGGCATCCGGCCCGAACGCATTTTTCATTCCCATCTTCTGGAGCGGCCCGGCGAGATCGTATTTGGTTTCCATCTTGAATTTTGGGAAATAGACGGAAACCATGCGTTCCGGCTGTTTGTCCAGTTTCGCGAGCAGCTCCCTGACGCCGGCCGCGCTCAATCCGGTCTCAAAGCCGCGAAGGCCCTGCACCTCGACGGGAAGGATGACGACCATCGAAAGGGATTTGCCTTTGTAGGGCAATGAAATGACCTGGAGACCGTCCTGCTCAAGCAGCCTGTAATTGTCTTTGCGATTCATGAGACGGGTTTTCACCCGCGCACCCGACGACGTGGTGAAAATGTCGTCCCGCGTCTTCAGCGTGTCGAACTGCGCGTCCCAAACACCCTTAAAGTATATCGCGTTCAGGATAACGCAGACCGAGTTGGCGGAAAGCTGGTCGAGGATGGACGGGATCTTCCCTTCGGTCTTTCGCTTCACCCACGCATTGATCGCACCCAGGTCGCCCCCGAAGGCCTCCGCGTTATAATAGGTCCTCAGGGTCTTCAGGTAGTTGTCGCTCACCCTGCCCCCCGTGAGGACAAGCGCATTCGCGATGTTGAGCCTCTGGTCCGACTTTTTCGCAGACTCGTCGAGTTTCAGGGTGAGGCCCCTGAAAGCGGAGTTGAGCCCCGGCTGCTCGAGCTGGAAATGAAGGGCTCCCTTCATCTGCGCCGCCGTGTCCTCGCGGGCGCCTGCGTATGTCATTGCAAGCGCGGAAGAGATGCCGAGCGGCGAGAAGAAGAGATTCCCCTGTTGCCGGCCAAGCTCCCGGTAAAGGTCCACGGCGAGGTCGGTATTCCCCTGCGCAACACCCTTATGCGACGCTGCGACTACAGCGCCTGCTTGTGCCGGGAAAGAAATGCCGAGCACAGCGACCATAATCAGTACGGCATATAACCGGTTCATTTTTTTCTCTCCTTTTCGTTCTTGTTCCTTCGATCCTGTATCTTTGACGCGCGGGGGGCCGGAAAAGTTCCCTGAGGTCTTTATCTCAATCGATGCTGCGCCATGTTTTTCGTTCAGAACTGTAGACCCGCCTGGCAAACGGCGCTTCAACAGTATACATCAAGGAGTACCTGTTCCCCGATTCCAGGCGGTCCCTGTGGTACCAGAACCTCCCGGACGTCCATGTGTAACGCGCGGCCGGGACCTTCGGCAGATACCCGGGGACAAGGTCTTGCAAGGTTCCCGGGTATCTGCCGTTCTTCTTCAGGTACTCGTCGCACGCCGCGATTATGACAGCTGCATTTTTCTGCGATACATGGTTATTGGCGGTCTTCACCCCGACGGCCATCGCAAATGCCGTGATATAGACCATGACCAGCACAAACTTTTGTTTTTTTGCATACAGGCCTCGCCTGCCCGCCAGGACCCAGATGACAGCCGCTATGGTGGATAAAAAGGCAAAACTGAACGAATCCATCAGGGGGCCCCCGACGAGAAACAGGACCGCCGCAATAACGATATGGCCGTACAGGGGGAAAGGCCTTTTCTCGCGGGCGCCTTTCAGGTCCCGTAAAACCATGAAGATGATCCCGGCAAGGGGCACAATAAGAGGGAACACACATCCTGTCAATGCCCATGCGATCACGCTTCGTCCGCCCCTCTTCGCCCGGATCCCGAGGCCCGCCGCATTAAGGGCCATTGCGAACAGCATCAGGTACATGGGCATTTCATCGCTGGAGATGAGAATGATCGTAAGCGCCTGGCCCAGAACGACCAGGAATACATCGATATACCACCGTGCCATTGCCGAAATTTTTTGCTGATCCTGTTCTCCCATCATATAACCCCGCGATTCCTTGAGATCGGTGCAACACTGCGTGCAAATACCCCGGGCGCGCCTTAAGGCGTCATTTCACGGGCAAAGTATATACCAGAAACCGTATGTGCTCAATGCGTTGGCGCGGACGTGAGTTTTTTCACCGCGCACTTCTCGCACCGGAAGCAATTATCGCCGTTCTGTTCCGTTTCGCAGCATTTCTCTCCCGGCATCCGGTAGCATGTGCCGACGTGGCCGCAGTCGACGCAGACCCCGCGCGGTTTTATCTCCCACGGGATGAGCACGGCGCCCGATGTAAAAATGAGCCTGTCCACGAAATAGACCATTGCCCCCATCATCGCCTGGCTGATGATCATTGCGAGATAGACATTCTCGATCCCGAAGATCTCCTTGACCTTGTTGAAAAAGAGCGCGCCCGGTATCGCGAGCACGGTCCAGCGCAGTATATAAAGGATATATTTGACCATCGTTGCGGCCTCCTGAAACAGAATATAATACAGCTGCAGCCTTAATGTGACGATATCAGATATGCCGGAACAAGTGCAATACCCCTGGAAGGATTGAGGAACCATGCCCCAGGCATGGAAAAACAGGGCCAAAGGTGTTAGTCTATGAGCACATACAGGAAGGTACGGGAATGCTTATGGATATTCGTGATATGAGGGTCCTGCTTCACATCTGCTGCGCCCCGTGCAGCGTATACACGGTCAGGGCGCTGCGCGCCGAAGGCGCGCTCCTCGCCGGATATTTTTACAACCCCAATATCCACCCGTACACCGAATTCTCGAAAAGGCTCGAAACGCTGAAAGAGTATGCCAAGGTCGTGCTGCTTCCCCTTGACGTGGATGCAGCGTACGACCTCGAACCATTCCTGTCGGGTACGCTCGCGCTCGGCAGGGACCGCTGCCTTTTCTGCTACCGGATGCGCCTCGAAAAGGCCTTTCAAAAGGCGGCGCAGGACAATTTCGACGGGGTATCGACCACCCTCCTTTACAGCAGGCACCAGCGGCACGATGATATACGGGCGATCGGCGGCGAACTCGCGCAGGTATACGGGGTCCCTTTCGTCTATCGCGACCTCAGGCGCGGCTGGCAGGAAGGGATCGAGGGATCGAAGAAGCTCAACATGTACCGTCAGCAGTATTGCGGGTGCATTTTCAGCGAGAAGGACCGCTACGGGGGGAAATGAGGGGCCACGCATGGACATAGCGCCGAAGAAAGCGGTCGTTCTCTTGAGCGGCGGCCTTGATTCCTCCACAGTGCTCGCCGTCGCCCGGGACGAAGGGTATGACCTGTACGCCTTAAGCTTCCGGTACGGACAGAGGAACACGAGAGAGGCCGAGGCGGCATCGCGGGTCGCCCGATCGATGGGCGTGACACGGCACGTTATCCTCGACATCGATCTGCGCAGCTTCGGCCACTCGGCCCTGACCGACAATATCGACGTGCCCCGTCGAAACGATGTTTCCGGGATGGCGAAGGATATCCCGGTCACATACGTCCCCGCGAGGAACACCATCTTCCTGTCCTTCGCGCTTGCCTTTGCCGAATCGGTCGGGGCCCGGGACGTTTTCATCGGGGTCAATGCCATAGACTACAGCGGCTACCCCGATTGCAGGCCGGAATTTATCACCGCCTTTGAGCACCTTGCAAATCTCGCGACAAAGGCCGGGGTCGAGGGGCGGTCATTCACCATTCATGCGCCGCTCATCGCCATGACAAAATCGAAGATCATTACAACCGGCGTTTCCCTCGGCGTTGACTATTCCCTGACAGCGACATGCTATGACCCGTCTGAGGACGGAAAGGCATGCGGGTCGTGCGAGGCGTGCCTCCTGCGCCTCCAGGGGTTTCGCGGGGCAGGGCTAAAGGACCCGGTTGAATACGCATAGGTGAGAGCTCCATATAATGGCATACAGCATAAAAGAGATATTCTACTCACTTCAGGGTGAAGGTATAAACACAGGGCGGCCTGCGGTATTTGTCCGGTTCTCCGGGTGCAATCTCTCGTGCCCCTTTTGCGATACCGATTTTACCGGGACTGACGGGCCGGGCGGGGGCATATACGGGAGCGCCCCCGGCGTCATATCCGCCATGCGGGCCTGCCTGCCTCCCTCGCAACGTGATGAAGCGTCCCGCTTCGCCGTCCTGACCGGGGGCGAGCCGGCACTCCAGGTCGATGACGGGCTCATCCGCGAACTCCACGATGACAACTGGGAGATAGCGATCGAAACGAACGGGACAATCCCGATACCTCCCGGCATCGACTGGGTAACCGTAAGCCCGAAGGCGGGGCCCGGGTGCGTTGTCGCAAGCGGCAATGAATTAAAGCTCCTCTACCCCCAGAAGGGCATCGACCCCGTTTGCTTCGAGAAGCTCGATTTCACCCACTTCATCATCCAGCCCCTCGAGGAAGCGGGTGCTTCCGAAAACCTGCGGGACGCCATCGCCTACTGCCTCGCCCACCCCCGCTGGCGCCTCGGCATCCAGCTCCACAAATTCATCGGGATAAAATAAGAAACGGCTAACGGCGTACGGCTAACGGCAAAAAGATAAAATATCCTGCTGTCAAAGTTAAGATCTTTCCGGGCTTCCCGGCATCCAACAAGAACCCCGGGATGCATAAGCCGTTTGCCGTTTGCCGTTAGCCGTTTTAATATTGACATTTCATGCGGTTATATCTTATATCAAATGGCAAGGCGGTGTAGCTCAGGTGGTCAGAGCATGCGGCTCATATCCGCAGTGTCCGGAGTTCAAATCTCTGCACCGCCATTTTATTTTATCCCGGGGGGGAACACATCGTATGAAACATGTCGCGGAAAACCTGGGCAGGACTTCGTGCTTTCTCTTTTTCCTTGTCGGGATCATCCTTCCTCTCGTCCTCGGCCTTTCAGCCCACGCCGCACCGGAGAAAAAGGCAAAACCGGCCCCGCAGGCGAAAGAATCCGGGGTCGTCAACGACGCCAACCTGCAGGCAAGCCAGAAGAAGGTTGATGAGCTCCTCAAGAAGAACGACCTGAACGAGTCCCTCCGGATAGAGCTCAGGATACACGAGTACACGAAAGAGGTCCTCACGACGGTAAAATTCATCAAGGGCCAGTATGAAAAGGCCGTCAATGACCCCGCTTTCCCCACCAAAGACAAGGAACAGCTCTACCTCAAGCTGAAGGGCCTCAATGACCTTATCCCGCGCTACACGGCGGCATACGAGACAAGCCTCTACTATCTGGGTTACATCTACGCCAAACGTCGTGAATCCGAGCGGGCCCGGAAATACTTGAGCGAATACCTCCAGGCCGTCCCCTTTTCGGCAAGCGCAAATTCAAAATGGATGAAAGCCAAAAGCTTCCTTCTCGAGCTGTACAGCCTTGAAGGCGAATTCTAAGTGCAAACCCGCAAAGCCGTCGTAAAATCGGTCATCGATAATCTCGGCATTGCGCAAAACATCAATAATGTTGTCATAGAGGGCACAGACTCCCCCTGGCTTGAAAAGGCGCTGATCAAGCGCAAGAAGGGGTCGCTCGATGTAAAGACATTCCTCTGGACCGACGATTCCTTTCTCTACGGCCGGATTTACCGCATTTTCCTTTATATTGCCGACGTCCTTGACCCCGCATTCCTTTATGACCCGCGCACGACCCCCGATGAAGAGAAGGAGCCCGCCATCAGGGACCGGTACAACCAGATCTGGAGCCTGTACGTCGACTCAAGGATGGAGGGCCTCGGCATAGAGAGCTTTTTCGACAGAAGGCTCCGGAAGAACCTCTTCATCGATCTCGAAAAAGACCTTGGGTGGACGGATGCCGGGAAGATCTTCGACAGCCTCTGGTCACGGGAATCGTTCACATATTCTGAGATCGTCGACCTCAGTTATCATCTCGAGGAAAGGTTCCCCGACCTGAAACGGCCCGAGGCCCCCTCCATCGAGCAGGATATCGCACCCTGCCTGCACAACCCCACGGTGGGCAAGCAGTTAGACCGGCTCAATTCCCCAAAATTATGGGAAATATTGAACGACCTCCTCAGCTTTTCGGCATATTCATGCAAGGACGGCATTATAGTCCCCTGTCATTACGGGATCATCTTCCTTTATCAGAACAAGGTGTTCTTTGAATTGATACCGTCGGAACACAGGACGGTCATCATGACGATGCTCGATCCCCGCTCGGAGAGATACGATACTGTTGAGATAACGGAAGACGCGAACGCGGAGGAGATCCAGAAAAAGATAAGGGACCGGTATTCCGCACTGTCCATGCAAGCCCCGAATTGACGCCCGCCGCCTTAGACGTCCCTGCGAAGCCGCTGAAGCGCGAAGCCAAAAGTGTACTCGTAAAGATGGAGGCCTTTGCTTACGGCGGTGATCGTGCCGTCCTCGACCCCGATCTCCTGGCACATGTATTCCTTGAGAAGCTGTATCGCCGCGAGATTTGACGGAAAACCGGCCCACAGGTCCCAGCTCCTGAAGTACAGGACGAAATGGAGCCTCCCGTCCGTCACCCGGGTATCGATGAGCCTCAAGCACGGCGGATCTTCGATCGTGATGTCGGACGGCATGCCGATCTCCATGATCGCCTGGTTCGTCCCGAAGTTTCCCTTCCTGTAGATATCGATGACCTCTTCGACGGGGTTGACGCCGCACGCATATTCCCGGCCGTCGATGACCACCTTCGGGTTCGTGAGCCGCTCCCCGTACGTGTAGAGTTCGTTTGGTGCCTTTTTGTCGGTCATGAGGTACTGCAGGTATTCCTCGACATAGTCCATCGAAGTCGGGGCGGGGACGCCCAGTTCCGCGGGGATATCGGGGATGAGCGGTATCGTCCCCGGATATTTTATGTGGACCATGGCGAGGTCGAACTCGCGGCGCTTGTTCCCCTCGAATGAGCCCCTGTCGATGACGTACTCATGCACGCCTTCGTTCTCGAATATCCGGTAGATGCACTGGAACCACGCGTCCGGCAGATCCCGCGCCTCAATGAAAACTGGCCTCATGTTCCCTCCTGTTCGTGTCCCGGTCCGTTAACGCTCAATCTTACCAAAAAAATTGAAAAACGGCACCAAAAAGTATTAAATTTAGAGCCTGTATATAAGGAGGAACCCATGTTCGTCAAGCAAATGGAAGTGGGCAGTTTCGCCATTTTTGCCTATATCGTCGCCTGCAAGGAGACCAACGAGGCCCTCGTCATCGACCCGGCGGCGGACTGCAAGAGGATATGCGACGAGGCAACATCGCGCGGCTACACGATCAGATATATCGTCAACACGCATTGCCACATAGACCATATCATGGGAAACAGGAAGATGAAGGAACTGACCGGTGCCGAGATCATCATCCACGAGATCGAGGCCCCGGCGCTCGCCAATCAGTCAGCCCATTCCTTTCAGATGTTCGGAGGGGAACCTTCGCCGCCTGCCGACAGAACCGTCCGCGACGGGGATGTCATTGCAATCGGCAACACTTCTCTTCAGGTCATCCATACACCGGGCCACTCACCCGGGAGCATATCCCTGTACCACACGGGGATGGTCTTTACGGGCGATACGCTTTTCGTCGGGAGCGTGGGCAGGACAGACCTCGACGGCGGATCGTGGGAGACCCTGCTCGCATCCGTACAGCAAAAGCTATTCGCCCTCCCCGACGACACGGTTGTCGCCCCCGGGCACAATTACGGGGACTCCACGCGCAGCACTATCGGCAGGGAGAAGGTATACAACCCGTTCGTCGGGAAGAGAGGCGGTTATTAAGAAGCTCGCGGCCTGTTTCCTTGTCCTTCTCCTCGCATGTTCGTGCGTGACCACGCCTCCACCCCGGAAGGCCGGGCCGAAAGTTGCGCTCGTGCTTGGCGGCGGCTCGGCAAAAGGCTTCGCCCATGTCGGCGTCCTGCGTGCGCTGGAGAAGGAAAAGATACCTATCCATATGATCATAGGGACAAGCGTCGGTAGCCTTATCGGCGGCCTCTACGCGGCAAACCCGGACAGCTTTCAGCTTGAGTGGGCCGCCTTCAAAATAAACCGCGGCGACATACTCGACTACTCGGTCGTATCGTCAAAGATGGGCCCGGTACAGGGGTTGAAGCTGGAAGCATTCGTCGAACAGAACGCAAAGGTCAAGACGGTCGAGGCAACGAAGATACCCTTTTATCCCGTTGCGACCGATCTCAACACGGGCGAGACCGTCACTCTGGAAAAAGGCTCCCTGGCGCGGGCCATTCACGCATCGTCTGCCATACCCGGTATATTTGTCCCGGTCAGGTTCGGGAACAGGACCCTCGTCGACGGAGGAGTGACAAACAACATAGCGTGCGAGGTCGCACGGGCAAAAGGCGCCGACGTCATCATTGCCGTCAATCTCCAGAAGGATGTCCGCGACACGGACATAAACTCCGTCCTTGACGTCATCGCGCAATCCATAGCGATCATGATGCACGTCAACTCGCAAACAAAACTGGCCCACGCCGACATCGTACTCGAGCCCGACACAAGGGGCATTTCCATGTTCGATTTCACGCAGAAAAAGGCTTTGATGGAAGAAGGCATAAAAGCGGCCGAACGGGCCATGCCGAAGATCAAGGCGCTGGTCGGGAAGCAATAGGGCCTGTTCAGCTTTGCCCTCTTCTGTCTCATTATATTAAACTTACGTGTGTGGAGATCCTGTCGTTGCCCGACAGGGCCGGGCTTATACCGACAGGCACACATCCGGGCGGGCCCCGGAAGTAAAAAGATCCGGGGAGGGAACAGCATGAAGACGCTGATAGTCGAGGATGATCTTGTAAGCCGTCTGCTTCTCGAACGGTTCCTGAAAAAATACGGGCCGGTCCATATGGCACTCAACGGGAAAGAGGCGCTGGAAGCGGTGAAACTGGCAGATGAGACCGGTGAGCCCTACGATCTCATCTGCCTCGACATCATGATGCCCGAAATGGACGGCCAGCAGGCACTCAAAGAAATGCGGGCCATGGAAGAGGCCCGGGACCTCTCATTGTCCCGCCGGGTCAAGATAATCATGACAACGGCGCTTGCCGATAAGGAAAATGTCATTGAAGCTATTCGCGGGAAATGCGATGCTTTTCTCGTGAAGCCTTTCCAGAAGGCGCGATTGCTGGAGGAACTTCGCCGGCTCAACCTGATCCGGTGAAAAGGAGGAACCCCCCGGGATGCGGATTCTGATAGCTGAAGACGATCTTACGTCCCGGACACTGCTCGACGCCGTATTAAAAAGAGCAGGGCACGAGGTGCTGCAGGCGGTCGATGGTCTCGAGGCCCTTAAGATAATGAAGGGGCCCGGTGCACCGAAGCTTGCAATACTCGACTGGATGATGCCGGGGATGGACGGGCTTGATATTGTCCGCACCCTTCGCGCGGAACAGGGCAGAAACCCGCCGTATCTCATCATGCTGACAACGAAGACGGAAAAGACCGACATCATCGAAGGACTGAATGCCGGGGCCAACGATTACCTGTCAAAACCGTTCGATCCGGGCGAGCTGCAGGCCAGGATCGAGGTAGGCAGGCGGATGATAGAACTGCAGGACACGCTCACCGAAAACCTTGCCGAACTGCGCGATGCGCTCGACCACGTGAAGACCCTGCGCGGCATCGTCCCGATCTGTGCAAGCTGCAAGAGGATACGCGATGATCAGGGATACTGGCAACAGGTGGAGGCATACGTCAGGGAACACACCGACGCCCGGTTCAGTCACGGCATCTGTCCCGAATGCGCGGCAAAACTGTATCCCGACTTTTACAAGGGCCCCGGCGGTATGCCCCCCGCCGATATTCCCACCCCATCGCCCGGCGTGCCGGCCCGGAGCAGACCGGAGGACGTCCTCAGGGAATCGGAG
>CALMFJ010000115.1 GCA_937862865.1 uncultured Pseudomonadota bacterium
AGGTCTTCCATCGTCAGGCATGGATGGCCTTTTTGCGTTATGTATTCCAACACCTCGTCTTCTGTCTTTGCTACTGTTTCGTCTGCTATCATGTCGGGAAGGTCGGGGTACCCCAGTTCCTCGCCGCGTTTTTTGAGGCGCTCGTAGACCTCGTCTTTCAGGCGCTTCGGCATCCAGGCGATACGCAAAAGGCCGCCGTCACCGCTTAAGAATTTTTTCTGCGTGATGTTGTACTTGCTGTGCCCGAGGAAACCCGGCACCTGCGCGCCGCCGCCGACCGAGCCGGCGAGGCTCGTGAACTTCATGCCGCACGGCGTCATGTCGGTGAAATCCCTGTCGACCGTCATAATGGCATTGCACATCGGCAGGATGGCGGCTATGCACTCGCAGCACCCGCACGTCGTCATGGGATCGACCATGAGGCTGTAGAGGCTCACGCTCTCCACCTTCTGGCGCGACGCCTTGCGGATGTACTCGTTGCACCCGCGGAACTGGCCGTACCGGGCGTCGATCACCGCCCCTTTCTGTATGGGCTGGTTCGGCCCCTCGGGATTGATCTCGTACGCCGCGCGGCAGTCGAGCCAGTTGTACGCGCCGCACAGCCCCGTCCGCTCGGGGCTTATCACACAGACGTGATTCGGGGCGAACGACTGGCACAGGATGCACGAGTAGAACGTCTCGATGCTCTCGTCGGTCATGCCCTCGATGCGTGCGTCCCGGTGCGCATAGGCCGCCCGCGCGGTATCGAGGACCTCGCGGACCTTCGCCTCATCCGTATATATCTTCACCTGCACCTTGTCGAATATCGCGCCGAAATCCTGGTGATACTTCGCGTGGATGATCCTGCCTATGTCCTTCAGCGTGAACCCTTTCTCCACGGCCTGGCGCGATACCCTGATCCACGCGATGTCCCTCTGGCCGATATGCATGACCCCCTGGGCCTGGTTGATCAGGTGATGGTTCTGGCGCTCGAGGATCGGTTCGAAATCCTCCTGGAAGTTCCTGCCCGCAACCTCGGCGACCATGGCAAAATGGAGCCGTGAGCCCGCCGTGACATCGGACACGTCGGCGCCGATCACCTCGATCCGCCCGTCCTCCACCTCGTCCATATTCTTCGATATCGTCAGCTCGACGGCGACGGTCCTGCCGCCGCCCATTTCGAGGTAGATGTCCTCGCCCCGGACGCGCTCCCCTTCGAATGCAGGCCCGTACGAGACGGGGATGGGCACCTTCGCGACCTGGACCTTTAAGCCCCGGATCTCCACCGCCTTCTGCACGATCTGGTCGTGCGGAATGTTCGACACGACGTGCTCGTACGTGCAGATGCCCGTCGGGAGAACCTGCGGGATCGGCGTGTCCGCGATGGCGGGAAAACCCCAGTTGATGGCCCCCGCCGCGTTCGCGTACCACTCGTCCGTTACATTGCCGAGCGCAAGGACGAAGGCGTACGTGCGGTCCTTGTTGTATATGAGGTTCCGCCGAAAATCTCCGGGGCGCACCCCGCCGAACGCCATCGCGACGCGGCAGGCAAACCCGATGGCGAACACGGCCTGGCAGATATCGGGGCCGAACGGGACGAGGCGCGTGGGCCATCCTATCTGCACGCCCGCCTTAACGAGCTGGTCCGAGAACCTGACCCCGTTGTTCTCGCCGCACATGAACACGTAGAGGTTCTTTTCCTGCAGCTCGAGGGCGATCTTTGCGGCCGTCGCCGGATCGGGGGCGGCACCGACGATCGCGGCAAACCCGGGCGCGGTCCCGTCGACGAACTCCACGCCCCTCTTCCTGAAGATGACGTCGTTCGCGGCGCCGAGCCACTTTTTCCCGTCGCCCAGCTCCTCGGAATCGGCCGCATACCGGTCCGGCTCTTCGAGATACCGTACCGCCTCGATCATCTCCTCGGCGAAAAACGTAGCCATGCCAGAATCGAGCGCCGGGGCAAGGTAGGGGAGCGGCGTCGTCTCCCGCACGGGAGGCGGGATAAGCCTGCCGCACAGGTCGAGGGCCCTCTCCATGTCCCTGATGCGGGATACCGCGATACCTGTCATCGAATAGATGATCGGCAGGTAATACGCCGTGTTGGGAAACCCGATCTCCTGGTCCGGCCCATACTTTTCGAGGGCCGCCTGCCAGGCCTGGCGGGCGTCGTTGAATATTTTCCGGGCGCCGCGGATCGCGGCGGATGCAATGATCTTCGACATTCCTTACTCCATCGCCCTCCGCATGGCCATGTCATACAACACGCGCTCCCTTGCTTTGTCTATGCCGAGTGCCTTGCGTTTCTTATCGATGTGGGCGATCATGAGGTGCGCCGCCTTGACCGGGTCCGGTTCGAACGCCCACATCCCCTTGTACATATCCTCGTACTCCTCGAAAAGATGCCGGGTAACGTTCTCACTGCCGAGCGTCGGCCACGTCGTGCCGAAGACGGTAAAGATGCCTGAGGCGACGAAGTAATGGCCGATCGCGATCGCTTTCTCACTCATCCACTCGGGGGCTGCCCCTGCAACAGGCAGGTCGGACAGGTCTTCGCCAAGGCCGCCCTCCTTGACTATCGCCGTCGCAGCGATCAGTATTCTCGAGTTATCGACACAGGACCCCATATGGAGAACGGGCGGGATGCCTATCGTCTCGCACACCTCGGCAAGGCCCTTCCCGGCGTGCTGCCCGGCGGCTTCCGGCGTGAGAAGCCCCGCTTTGCCGCATGCCATGGCGCTGCATCCCGTCGTGAGAACGAGGACGTCGTTCTTGATAAGTTCCCTGATCATCGCAAGATGGTCGGCGTCATGCCGGGTGCGGACGTTATTGCATCCCACGACACCGGCAACGCCCCGTATGCGCCCGTTGGCGATGTTGTCATTGAGGGGGCGGTAACTGGCCCGGAAAAGCCCTCCCAGGAGATAGGTTATCGTCTCGTGGCTGAACCCGGCTATCATGTCCTGCTTTTCGGCCGGGATGCACACGGGGCCCCGACGGTTCGGGTAATTCTCTATCGCCATCGTCAGGATGCGCTTCGCCGTGTCGAGGCCTTTTTCCGGATGGAACTCGATGTGCTCCGCGCCCTGTATCATGGCGCGGTCGGACGTCGTGATGAGTTTTGTATGGAAACATTCGGCGACGTTCGCGAGCCCCTGCATCTGGCACTGGACATCGACCGTCATCAATTCCACCGCGCCTGTTACGAGCGCGAGTTCCTGCTGGAGGAAGTTCCCGGCGCATGGTATCCCGTGGCGCATCAGGACCTCGTTGGCGCTGCAGCACATTCCCGCGAGGTTTATCCCTTTTGCCCCCGATCTCTCCACGCTCTGCTTGATGACCGGGTCCCGGCTCGCAACGACCAGCATCTCCGGTAAAAGCGGTTCATGGCCATGGACGACAATATTGACGTGGTCCTCCTTCAGCACGCCCAGGTTGATCGAACCCAGCACGGGGACCGGCGTGCCGAACATGATGTCCTGAAGCTCCGTCGATATCATCGAACCGCCCCAGCCGTCCGCAAGCGCCGCACGCGTGGCCTGCTGAAGGATATGGCGGTAGTCCTGGTCCACACCCATGTGCGTCCGGTGCATGACCTCGACGACCTCGCGGTCGATGCCGCGCGGCATGACGTTCTGTTTTCTCCAGAGCTCCTGCCTGCGCAGGGGTGCCTTTCCCGTGAATATCAACTCCCCGCTCTGCTTGCCGAACTCGCTGAGCGCCTTCTCGCCGAGCTCGACCGCGATCTCTTTCACGTCACGCTTTTCGATGTTTATCCCGAAATCAAGGGCGACCTCAAAAAGCTTCATCTCGTCCTTAATCGTAAAATCCTGTGCCTTTCCCTGCGCCGCCATCAGGAAGGTCAGCGCAACCTCCCGGGCATGGTCCGAGTGCGAGGCGGAGCCCCCCGCGACCTTCCGGGCGAAATTCCGGGCAACGATGGTATCGACCGTGGCCCCGCACACACCGGCCCGCCGGCTCGTCTCGCCTGTCTTCGAACGCGGAAGCCTGCACGGGCCCATCGAACAGATCTTGCAGCAGCTCTCCTCGACGCCGATCGGGCAGGGCTTCAAGCTCTCGGCGCGAGAGCAGCCCGTGGAGATCCCTTCCCGCACCGCCCTGTCGATCATTTCCGCCGACGCGCTGTCGGCGCTCTTTTCCTTGCCATCGGCCATTGTCTCTCCTTCTCTAAGCGCAGAGCTCCCCGATCATGTCTTTCACGAGGGACACGCTGTCCGGGTGGCGCATGACCACGATATCGGCCCCCGCCGCGAGGAGCGTCATCGCCGTTACGGCCTCCATCAGGACCGAGCGCCTCTTCTCGTCACCGAGCTTCGGGTCGTCGTCTTTTGTCAGGCGCGTCTCCCGCGTCTTCCAGACCTCCGGTGCAAGGTTGCAGACGATGGGGAACTGGAGCTTCGCGTCCTCCTGCGTCAGCGCCGCCATCCGGTCGCGCTCCATGACCGAGTACGTGTATTCGAGCCCGTAGCCGAGAGAGCCGGTCGTCGGGTCGATGAGGACCTTTTCCTCGTTGACCCCGAGGTTGGTGAGCAGTATGTTGAGCTGTTTCGCCAGGTTGACGTCGATCGGGGACGATGCCATAACGACCTGGCCGTACCCGATCGCCATTGCACCGATCTGTTTGTAGTTCTTGTCGGATACCGGCCCGACCGCCACATTCCTGCCTTCGGTCATTTCGGCCACCCTGCGCAAAAGCTCGGCGTCCTTATCGTCGTTTGCCGTTCCCCAGACGAGGAGAGGGACATCGATGGCGTCGGAGACCTTCTTCACGACCTCGACGACCTCATCGACGGGCCTGTTCCGGCCGTTCGGGTCGGCGCTCTTGAGCTGCAGGACGATCATCTCCGCCCCGTAGGCATCGATGCATTTCTTCGCCCACAGGACGGGGTCGCTTATCACGTCGCGGAACGGCTCCACCGCCCATTCCTGCCACTCCTCGGGCGCGCCGTCCCAGACCTCGAAGGCGACCCGGGGAGGGTTCGGCATCTCGCCCTCGAAACGATAGAAAGGGTAACAGCTTGCGCCGCCGACTTTGACCGCCTTCGGCCCGGTCCCGATAACGACCTCCCGGATCTGCCCTGTATATTTCACCCTGGGAATCTCAAACACCATCATTTCCTCCCCGCATGCCGGCACTCTTAAACAGTGTCAGGCTTCCTGTTTTCTCTTCTCGCTGCCATACCAGTCATCATTGTACCAGTAGCGCATGGCCGTGCGTATGAACCCGAGCCTCTCGTCGCGCGAGGCGAGCTTCTCCCGCCAGTCCGACTTTTGATCGGGTTTGCCTTCTTCATATGTCGCACCGAGGACCTTCACCTTCTTCCCCGAAAAATCTTCCTTTTCATCATACGAGTAATTCATACCACATCTACCCTTTCACGGCCAGCTGGGCGGCCTTGAGCGTGTTCTGCATGAGCATCGTTATCGTCATCGGCCCCACGCCTCCCGGGACCGGCGTGATCACGGACGCCTTTTCCTTGACCGCTTCAAAATCGACGTCCCCGCACAGTTTCGCCTTGCCTTCGGCCGTCACGCCGATCCTGTTGACCCCGACGTCGATCACGACCGCGCCGTCCTTCACCATGTCCGCGGTGATCGCCTTTGCCCTGCCCGCCGCAACGATGAGGATATCGGCCTTTTTCGTGTGTTCGCCGAGGTCGCGCGTCGCCGTGTGGCACATCGTCACCGTGGCGTTCGCCCCGGCCTCTTTCTGGACGAGCATCATCGATATCGGCTTGCCGACAAGGTTGCTGCGCCCCACGACAACGACCTCCGCGCCCTTCGTCTCGATCCCGGCTATGGACAGGAGCTCCCTGATGCCGTACGGCGTGCAGGGATAGAAACGCGCCTGGCCGATCATGAGCCTGCCTAAGTTCATGGGGTGCAGGCCGTCCACGTCCTTGTCAGGGTCTATCGCGTTGAGAACGCGGGTCTCGCTGATGTGGGACGGCAGCGGAAGCTGCACGAGAATGCCGTGGACCCTCGGGTCCTTGTTGTAGTGTTCGACGAGCCATACGAGATCGTCTTCGGATATGTCCTCGGGCTGGTCGTCCTGCACGGAATAAAATCCCAGGTCCCTGGCCGTTTTCTGCTTGCCGGTGACATAGCTCACGGAGGCTGGGTTATTGCCCACGAGGATCGTGACGAGCCCCGGGGTGATGCCGTGCGCTTCGCGCAGTTTTACCACATCCTGCGCTATCCTCTCGCGAACCAGTTTTGCCGTCTCTGTCCCGCTTATGATCCTTGCCGTCATAGCTCTCCCATCGTTGCGCGAAAGACCGCGTAAGCATCTGATAAAGCCCCGGATGTGCGGTCAAGTTCAAATATCGAATTCCCGGCTGCATCGTTCCCGAGCAGGGCATCGTCATTGCGAACGGTCCCCGCGATCACGATCGACCTCTCCCGCGCTGCACGCAGCACGGTGCCTTCATTGCGGGCATCGGCGCGGTTCACGACAACCTCGGTCTTCCCGATATGAAGCCCCAGTTCGCCGATGATGGACAGGATGCGGGATACCGTCAGGATGCCCCGCGGCGTCGGGTCCGATACGACATAGAGGACGTCGACGTCCTGCGTCACGAGCCTGCTCATGTGCTCCATGCCGGCCTCGTTGTCGACAACGACGAAGGAGTAGTTCGACTTGAGGGCGTCGATATATTTCTTCGCAAGGCTGTTTGCCGCACAGTAGCATCCCGGCCCTTCCGGCCGCCCCATCACGAGGAGGTCAAAGCCCTTCGCCTCGATCACGGCCTCCTGCACCCTGTACTCGACCCAGTTGTCCTTGCTCATGCCTGTCGGGACGTCCTTCTTGAGGTCCTCGCGCGCCTGCCCTATCGTCGAACGGACGGCAACGCCCAGCGTCTCATTGAGATTGGAGTTCGGGTCGGCATCAACGGCAAGGACGGGCCCTTTCTTCACCTCTTCCACAAGGTACCGGACAAGCATCCCGCCGATGGTCGTCTTCCCGACCCCGCCTTTACCTGCAAGTGCAAAAACCTTATTCATAAAGACCTATCATC
>CALMFJ010000116.1 GCA_937862865.1 uncultured Pseudomonadota bacterium
CGTACTTGAGGAGGCTCGGGATCCGCTCCCGGGCCTCGCTCGACCTCCGGCACCCTGCCGTTGTCACCGCGAAGGGCCTGTGCGCCGGCGCCTTGATCGCGACCTCCATCGTCCCGATCAACAGCTTCGTCGGCCGCGTCATCGCATCGTACCTGCCCCATGGTGAAGTGGCGTCCCTGTCGTATGCCTTCAGGATCTTCCTCCTGCCGTTCAGCCTGTTCGCCGTCCCCGTGTATACCGTGATGTTTTCCAGGCTCTCGAAGCTCTTCCACGACAATGATATGAGAGACTTCAAGGCGCACATAGACAGCTCGATAGTCCTCATATGCGTAACGCTGGTCCCCGCAACCATTCTCCTGTGCTCGTGCGGGGACATGTGCGTCAAGGTCCTTTACGAGCGCGGAGCGTTCACGCCGGCGGACACTGCAATGACGAACAGGGCACTGTTCGGGTACAGCGCGGGGCTCGTCTTTTATGCCCTTTCGATCTCGTTCGTACGCATATTCAACGCCATGCACGATATGAAGACCCCGGCGATCATCGGCATATCATCGATAATTATCAATGCGATCATCGCTTCCCTGCTCATGGTCCCGTTCAAGAACCTCGGGATCGCGCTGGCAACATCGATCGTATCGCTATACAACTTTGCATTTCTCTATATTATCCTGAAACGCAAGACCGGCTACGGCCTGGCCCGGCCTGCCGTACGAGATATAATAAAATCTCTTGCCGCAGGGATAGTGCTCGTACTTCTCATCGTTCTCGCACGCCGGTTCCTTGCCTGCGGGACGGTCGCGATGCTCTCCGTCAGCGCCGCTCTGACCATTGTGATCTACGGCCTGGCCTTCAAGAGCTACTATCTGAAAATCCTGCGCAGACGATAGGGCCGTATCACGGGGTATTGGAAGAACGCGCACCGGCTTTGTTGACTGACCGGTGACGCTGTGTTAGCATCTTTTACCGATGGCAGTCAGAGTGGATATATGAAAACAACGAGAGAATTCCACGTATCACGCAAAGCCAGGGACGCATATCAGTTCAGCGACACGCTGTTCGCCTTGAGCGGCAACGTTGTCTTCACCAATTTTCTGGCCGCACGCAGTTTCGCCCAGAAAATTAACCAGAGGAAGGACCTGGTCCTCTACCCTGAAAGCGCTATCCGTGCCGGGGCGCTCATCGCAATGGGGCTCATCGACGAGATACTCCACTTCGTCGTCAGCGTCTACGCGCAGACCACGCAGAAGGACCTGATGGAACGCGCCCTATCTCGCCTTGAATCGAAGCTCGGGCGCGACGAGGTCGACAGGGCCCTTAAGACATTCACCGACGAATTCCCCCCGGTTGCCGTGTACCAGAGAATGCTCACGGCGGATGAGTACCTCGGGGGTACGGCGGAAGGGATCGAGAACCGTCGGGTAGCCCTCGAGGAGATGCTCCTTTTGTGGCTTGCCAACATGAACCCGGCATTTCACCCGTTCCTCGAGCTTTTTGACGATTCGTCCCTCAAAAGGGACACAGTGTACCTTAAGGCCGTTGCCGAATTGCGGTTGTGTTTCGACAGCGAGCCGCCCTTCGGCCCCGATAACCAGAACATCATCGATATGCTCCGAAGCCCCGCCATCGCCGCACCACACTCTCTTTCAGGCCAGCTCGAATATATCATGGAGCGGTGGGGATATTTGCTCGGCACCCGCTTCATATCGAAAATGCTCAAAAGCCTCGACCTTTTCAAGGAAGAGGAGAAAATGCCGTTTCTCGGGCCCGGTAAGGCCGAGATTTACCGCTACACCGGCCTCGAGTTCGAGCCGGAGAAATTCAGCGCCGACAGGGAATGGATGCCCCGGCTCATTCTCATCGCCAAGAATGTCTATGTCTGGCTCGACCAGCTGTCGAAGGCCTATGACCGCTCGATAACGAAGATCAATGAAATACCCGACGAAGAACTCGATATCCTCCGCAGGCGCGGCTTTACGGGGATCTGGCTCATCGGCGTCTGGGAGCGAAGCGCGGCATCGCAGCGGATCAAGCAGATGTGCGGCAATCCGGAGGCGGTCCCGTCCGCCTATTCCCTCCACGACTACATAATAGCGGAGGATCTGGGCGGTGAGCCTGCTTTTCTCGAGCTCAAAGAGAGGGCAACACGCAGGGGCATCCGGCTGGCGAGCGACATGGTGCCCAATCATGTCGGCATCTATTCACGCTGGATGATCGAACATCCCGACTGGTTCGTCTCCCTCGACCACAACCCGTATCCCTGGTACACCTATGGCGGCGCCAACCTGTCCCATGACGACCGCGTGTCGATCCAGATCGAGGACCATTATTACGACCGCACCGACGCAGCGGTCGTTTTCAAACGCCGCGACAACTGGACGGGCAGCGAGAAATTCGTTTACCACGGCAACGACGGGACGAGCATGCCGTGGAACGATACGGCGCAGCTCAACTATCTTAACCCCGAGGTCCGGGAGGCCATGATACGGACCATCATACACGTTGCCGGCAAATTCCCCGTTATCCGGTTTGATGCCGCGATGACGCTCACAAAGAAGCATTTCCAGCGCCTGTGGTTCCCCGAACCGGGGACGGGAGGCGCGATCCCGACCCGTGCGGAGCACAGCCTGAGCTACGACGAATTTTCGAAGGCCATGCCCCACGAGTTCTGGCGCGAGGTCGTGGACCGTGTCGCAGCCGAAGCCCCGGACACCCTGCTGCTTGCCGAAGCCTTCTGGCTTCTCGAGGGATATTTCGTCCGCACCCTCGGTATGCATCGCGTATATAACAGCGCCTTTATGAACATGCTGCGCGACGAGGAGAACTCCAAGTACCGGCTCGTCATGAAGAACACGATGGAGTTCGACCCCCAGATCCTGCGCCGGTTCGTCAATTTCATGAACAACCCCGACGAACGGACAGCCGTCGATCAGTTCGGCACAGGGGACAAGTATTTCGGGATCTGCACAATGATGGCCACGATGCCGGGCCTGCCCATGTTCGGCCACGGCCAGATAGAAGGCTACGCCGAAAAATACGGCATGGAATACCGGCGGGCATACTGGGACGAGACACCCGACCGGCACCTCGTCGAACGGCACGAGCGCGAGATATCCCCCCTGCTTCACAAGCGCCATCTCTTCGCGGATGTGGAGAACTTCCTTCTCTACGATTTTTTCACGCCCGAGGGGGGCGTCAACGAGGACGTCTTCGCATACACGAACAGGCACGGCGATGACAGAACATTGTTCGTCTTCAACAACAGGTACGCTTCAGCGCGGGGATGGATCAAAAGATCGGTCGCTTTTTCCTTGAAGGACCCGGGCACCGACAAGCGCCGCCTTGTCCAGAAAAGCCTCATGGACGGCCTCGGGATCAACAGTGACGGCGGATATTACACGATCTTCAAGGACCATGTCTCGAACCTGGAATACATCCGGGACAACCGGGAGTTGTCCGACAAGGGGCTGTTCATCGAGCTTCAAGCCTATCAGCACCACGTATTTCTCGATTTCCGGGAGGTGCAGGACAACGAGTGGAACCATTACGGGCAGATATGCAGATATTTGAACGGCAGGGGAGTACCGGGCATCGACGACACGATCCGCGAAATATTCCTGCAGCCTATTCACCAGACGTTCAGGGAACTCGTTCATCCCGCGTTCTTCCGGCATATCCTCGCGACCCACAGGGATATTGTGAACCGTGAGGCACTTTTGGTCCCCGATGCCCTGGTCGACGAGGCGAACGTAAAGCTCTACAGCCTTCTTCGCGAGATCAAGTCATACCTGGGCTCCACGCAGGACGAGGCCGGCATCGTTGACGAGGTGAAGAGAAAGTTTACCGCACTGATCGAGTCTCACCCTTTTGTCCAGGATATCACCGACCGCGAAAGCGACCTGCATATGCTCCTGTCCCGGGAACTGTCCGCCCCTCACCTGGCGTGGCTCTTCGTCCATGTCCTTGGCGGCCTTATCGACGGCCAGGCAGGCCGGGAGGAGATAAGCCGCAGCTGGATCGACGAGTGGCTCTTCGGGAGGATCATCGGCGAGACCTTGCGTGACCTGGGGTACGACGAAAAGGAGGTCCACGCCTCTCAGCTTCTCATCAAGACATTCACGTCCCATCAGAACTGGTACCGCGAAAAAGACCCCCGTGCGATCCTCAATTCATTCATGGGCGATGAAGATGTCCAGTTCTTCATGGAGGTCAACCGCTACCAGGGTATTCTCTGGTTCAGCAAAGAGGCGTTGGAAGATGTTATAGCCTGGATGTATTTCACGGCGGGCATTTCCATCATGTCCCAGAAAGGCGGCGATGAAAAAGAGATGCTCCGCGACCTGAAAAAATGTTTCACCATGATCGAATTTCTCCACAACGCCTCCCTGGCTTCAGGTTATCAGCTGGAGAAATTCATCAATATAATCCACGAAGCTAACAGGACGGCAACGGAGAAGGCCGGCCCCTCAGGAACTGGACCGAAAGAGGATACCCTGTAATTCTTCAAGCATCAGCCGGAGCGGGTGCATTGTACCTTTCGGCATTCAACCCTCTCATGCGCTCACGCCTTACGCCTCAGGGTTTCACCATCATCTCTATAAGATGCGGCCCGGGCTCTTTTATTGCCCGCTTGATGTGGCCCGCCAGCTGCTCCGCTTTATCCGCCCTGACGGCCGGTACGCCGAGGCTTCGCGAAAGGCCTACCCAGTTGATCCCCGGGCGGTCGATATCGACGAGCCGGCGGGCGTTTTCCCCGAAATCTTTGAGGCCTGCGCGTTCGAGCTCGACGGCGATTATGTTGTAGCCGCCGTTGTTGCATATCAGGGTGGTGATATTGAGGTTTTCGCGGGCCATTGTCCAAAGGGACTGGACGGTGTACATGGCGCTGCCGTCCGCCTGGATGTTGATGACGGGCCTGCCGGGCGCGGCGAATGCGGCGCCGACCGCGCAGGGCATTCCGTAGCCTATCGAACCGCCCGTAATCGTGCAAATGCTGTGGGAGGGGCTTGCAGACGAAGCTGAATAAAAAGGGAATGTCGTTGTGATGCCCTCGTCGACAACGATCGCCCCTTCGGGGAGAAGGGCCGCGATGGTTAAACAGGCCGTCTCGGATGTAAGAACGCCTGTCGGTACGGACGGTTTCGACTGCACGGACCTGCCCGTTCGAGCCCGGGCGAGGCCCTTCTTTTTCACGACCAGGTCTTCAAGGTACCCCATGAATTCGACCATGTCATAACCCGGCCCCGGTATTGATATCGTGCGGGTCGTATCGGGAATGACCCTGCTCGGGGTGCCCTCATAACCGAAGAAAGTCACGGGATCGTGCGCCCCGGCGAGTATAACGGTCTCGTAGCCGGACATCAATGTGACGGCCCCTTCGGGAAAATACGGGACCCTTCTCACAACAGGCAAATCTTCTCCCCTGTCCACGTAACCCGGAAAAGTATTCGCAAAGAGGTCACAGCCTGTCGCTGACGAGATCTTCTGCGCTATCTCGAGGCCGTCCCGACGCAGCAGCCGGTTTCCCAGGATCATCGCTGTCTTCGTGCCCCGGGACATGGCCGCCGCGGCCTTTCTGATCAATCCCCTGTCCACCGGCTGAAAAACCGGCTCCTTCCTCGCAGAGTGAAAATCATGAAGACGCGCGGCCTGCAAATCCGCCGGGACTATGAGGCTCGCGATCTGCCCCGCCCTGCTTGCCGCAATGACCGCGGCGGTATCCGTGGAGAGACCGGCGGCCTTTCTGCTTGTCCTTAGCCATCCCGACACAGTGCGTGCAAGCCCCTTGATATCCGAATGAAGAGGGGGGTCGGCATCGCGGTGCCACGAGGCGTGTTCCCCGATCACGTTCACGACGGGACAATCCGCCCGCCGGGCATTATGGAGACACGCGATCCCGTTGGCAAGCCCGGGACCAAGGTGAAGAAGGGTCATGGCAGGCCTGTACAACACGCGCCCGTACCCGTCTGCAGCGCCGGTGCACACCCCTTCGAAAAGGCCGAGAACGGCCCGTATCCCAGGCTGCCTGTCAAGCGCCGCAACCACGGGTATCTCCGTCGTTCCCGCATTAGCAAAACATATCTCGATCCCGTTCGCGACAGCAGTCTCGAGGATCGCATCCGCACCGGTCATCCGGGCCCCTCCAAGGTGTGTTTTTTTGAGTATAATATCGTAAATCGTAAAAAGTGAAATGTAAAAAGTAAAAGAAGATCTTTTTTTTCATCTAACGTTTTACGTTTTACGCTTTACGCTTTATAATAACAACCGATGACCGACGAAATAGACAGGTTGTTGTTCGAGTTGGAACAGTGCAGGCGAAGCATCGCCGAGTTGGAAAATACTGTTGCGGGCCTGCGGAAGACCGAGGAGAAATACCGGAGCATTTTCGAAGACGCTATCGAAGGGATATTCCAGACGAGCGTCGAAGGGCGCTTTATCAACGCAAACCCTTCACTTGCGCGGATACACGGGTATGATTCGCCGCAGGACCTTATCCAGTCCATCACCGACATATCCAAACAGCTCTACGTAAATCCTGAAGACCGGGTCAGGCTGATCGAAACACTGGACAGACGGGGGTCCGTGACCAATTTCGAAACACAGATGCACAGCAAGGACGGGGGCATCCACTGGATCTCGATGAATATCCGGCAGGTCCGGGATACGGAAAATCACCTCCGCTATTACGAAGGCACGATGCTCGACATCACGGAGAGAAAGCAAACCGAGGCCCGGCTCCAGGAAAGCGAAGAGCGCTACCGGACGGCGATCGAGAATTCGAACGACGGCGTCGCCATTGTCCGGGGAAATATACACCAGTACGTCAACAGGCGCTTCGTCGAGATGTTCGAATATTCATCGCCCGACGACATGATCGGCCAGTCGGTGCGGCCGATCATACACCCCGATGACGTCTCCCGGGTCATCGACATCAACCGGCGCCGGTCGCTCGGAGAGCCCGTTCCGTCACGGTACGAGTTCAAGGCGGTCACCCGGACGGGAAAGGTCCTCTATGTCGAGGTTTCGGCCGCAACGATACCGCTGGGCGACGAAACGGGCCATCTTGTCTATCTAAGGGATGTGACGGAACGCAAGCATGCCGAGGAGGTCCTGATACAGTCACGCAATGCGCTGGAAAGCCTGAACCGGGCCAAAACAAAGGCGGTCAACCACATCTCGCACGAGCTGAGAACACCGCTTTCCGTCATTCAGGGGAGCCTGAAGCTGGTCAAGCGGAAACTCGAGCGGACCCCGGAATACGATGCGATACGTGACCTGATGGATTCGCTCGACCGCAATCTGCAGAGGCTTCTCGGCATCTCCCGGGAAACCGACAAGATATTCAGGTTGTCACAGGAACTTGAGGCCGTCATGCTCGTCGGGGACCTCGACCGTCTCTGGCAGAGAATGGAGAGCCTCTCGGAAGTCCCTGTCGATATCCGGGAACACTGGGACGCGCTGCGGGCCTGGGTCGATAACTATTTCGAGACAAGCACCCGCCTCTTCCAATCCATTGACCTGTACACGTTCGTTGTATCGGCCGTCGGGCGCACGAAGGGCAGGCTCACGGGCAGGGACCTGGATATACAGGTCGATGGCGCGCATGACCTCTTTATCTCGATCGACCCCGAGATCCTTCATGACATCACCGAAGGCCTCATAAAGAACGCGGTCGAGAACACGCCGGACGGCGGAATGATAAGGATCAGCCTCGAGCAGAAGGATGACCGGATATCTCTGTCCGTGACCGACTCGGGCATAGGCATCACCGAGGAAAACAAGCGGTATCTGCTCGACGGGCTGCACCACGCCAAGGAAACCGACCTGTATACATCAAAGCAGCCCTTTGAATTCGGCGCCGGAGGGAAAGGCCTCGACCTTTTGCGGATGAAGTACTATGCTCTGCGCTTCGGGTTCGACATTACCTTCGAAAGCAATCGCTGCGTCTATATCCCGACGGATAAAGACCTGTGCCCCGGCGACATAGCGCGGTGCCGGTCCGTCAGGAGTACAGAGGAGTGCTTTAATTCCGGTGGTTCCACGTTCACCGTTTCCTTTCCCGTCCGTAAGAAATCGTCTTCGCTCGATGAGCCTTGAGCCCGAAATGGAACACTCTGTCGTTACTGTAACGGACATCGCCATGCCGGGCGGCGCCGGTGTGGCGAAGATCGATAATTACGTCGTTTTTATACCGGGGACCGTTCCCGGCGACCGGGCAGCCGTCAGGATAGTCCGGCGCGAAAAGCGGTTCGGCTATGGGGAACTCGTCGCGATCGAGGAGGCGTCACCCTATCGTGTCGATCCCCCGTGCCCCCACTTTGACCGGTGCGGCGGCTGCACCATGCAGTCAATGGACTACGCAAAGCAGCTCGAGATCAAGGTGTCGTACCTCAGGCAATGCCTGAAAAGGATCGGAAAGCTCAACATACCGGACAGCGCCTTCGACCCGATCACCGCGTCATCGGAGATATTCTGGTACCGCAGCAAAATTGAGCTTTCTTTTGGAAGCGACCGGAGCGGCCGCGTCATCGCGGGCATGCGCGAGGCGGCGTCCCCGGCAGGCCGCGGCAGCCGCGAGGTCATCCCCGTTCCCGAATGCGCCATATTCAGCCGGGCGCTGGGCACGGTGACCGGGGTGGTTGAAGAGCACGTCCACGCGGAAGGCCTCTTCCCGTATGACGAACAGAAAAGGACCGGCAGCCTGCGCCACCTTATCCTCAGAGAATCGAAGGCGACGGGCAGGCTCATGGTGATCGTCGAGACGAAAGGGCCCGCGCCGTCGTCGACGGGCGAACTGTATTTCAGCCTCAAACGGCGGGTCCCCGAAGTGGCGAGCCTGTACAGGGCCGTCAACGACCGCGCCGGGCCCTACATCGATTACAGCCGGATGCGCCACGAGGGCGGAGACAGGTACATCGATGAATCCCTCGCGGGCCTGAAGTTCCGCGTCTATCCCGCGTCATTTTTCCAGCCGAACCCCGCCGGGGCTTCACTGCTCTACGAGAAGATAGGCGCCATCGCGTCAGGTGAACGGTACGGAAATGTCCTCGGGCTTTACTGCGGCATGGCCCCCATCGAGCTCGTCCTCGCGCGCAATGTCCGCCATGTCACAGGCATCGACGCCGCAAGGGAGAATATCGAGAACGCCCGGGAGAACGCACTCATAAACGGTATCGACAACTGCACCTTCATCGCCGGCAGGGTCGAAGATATCGTCCTTGACCGGGGATTCAAAAAACCCGATCTCGTCGTCGTAGACCCGCCGAGAAGCGGAATAAGCCCAAAGGGGACCGACATCATAACGAAGCTCAGGCCCCCTTCCCTCATATACGTCTCCTGCAACCCCGCCACCCTGGCCCGCGACCTAAGCCGCCTCGCATCTCGGGGATACACACCGGAACGGATAGCACCGTTCGATCTCTTTCCCCACACGTCGCATCTGGAAACGCTGGTGATGCTGAAAGCCGCCAAACGCGGCCGCAGTTGAAGTCGTAAGTCGTAAGTCGTGGGGAATCTTATACTTCCGGTCTAATTCGGAATAATGACCAGGTCGTCATTCCGGCGAAGGCCGGAATCCAAGGTTTTGTTTTTATTAGTGTTCATCGTTTTAATTTTTCTGGAAACACGGTACAAAAAAACCTTGGATCCCGGTGTCAAGCACCGGGATGACGGTGGGGGGGTGCAGGGATGACGGCGGGGAGGTTCGCCGGAATGATGATTTCCCTGTATTTACAGGGAATGAAACAACGTAGAAC
>CALMFJ010000117.1 GCA_937862865.1 uncultured Pseudomonadota bacterium
GAGATGCCGTTACGCCCACCATAAGGCTCGCCCTGAATTTTTCATGCACCGTTTCCATAATAGCGAGGTGCCGGTCCTTCTTTTCTTTATATATCTCTATGTAATGACTAATCAAGATGCACGTTTTAAATGTTGCTATCCCTATGATGGATATGAAACCGACGATCGCGGATATGCTCAGGGACTGGCCGGTCGCAAGGAGACTGACGAGACCGCCGAAAACGGCACATATAGGTGCAACAACCGTAATGACAACATTTCGGAAATTACCGTGAAACACATAGAGAAGGATCATAATGAGAAATATCGCCAGAGGAATGGAAAAATAAAACCGCCTGAATGCCTCCTTCATTTCGTTGAAGATCCCGCTCCATTGCATGTAATAGCCTTCAGGCAGCTTTGTTTTCTTTGCCTCGAGCTGAGCTTTTTGTACTACCCCGCCGAGGTCCTTAGACGCCACGCCGAATTTAATCGGTATGAAACGTTTGTGATTTTCCCGAAAGATAGAGGAAGCCCCCGTTTCGTACCGAACCCGTGCCACCCGGTGCAGGGGGACGATGCCGCCGCCCGCTAGTACAATTGGAATGTCGGCTATCTTTCCCGGTTCCCTGCGATAGTCGAAAGGAAAGCTCACCTGAAGGGCAAAACTTTTATCGCCCTCGATGATCTGGCTCACTACCTTGCCGCCCAGCGCTGCCGAGAGCATATTCAGTATGTCTTCGACGTTTAAGCCGACAGCCGCGGCACTTTCGCGGTCCACCTCGACAATGAGGTTGGGCTGGCCCAGTTCCCTGTATATGCTGGCATCCTTGATGCCCCGTACCTTTTGGATCCCGTTCTGGATCTCTTTGGCGATCCTATCAAGTTCGTGGAGGTCCTCCCCGAAGATCTTTATTGCGTTTTCACCGCCTTTTACGCCCGAACTTTCCTCTTCCAGATTATCTTGCATATACTGTGAAAGGCTGATCGCGGCATTCGGAAGCAACCGGACGAGTTTTTTGCGCACCTCGTCTTCCAATTGTTCCTTCGTGATGGGCCGTTTCCATTGACCGTAGGGGTGGAGGTTCATATAATACTCACTGTTAAACGGGCCTGTCGCCTCCGTGCCGTCCTCGGGCCTGCCTATCCGCACGGCCACCGATTTTGTTTCCGGAAACTCTATAAGTATGTCACGCACCCGCCTGGCTATTTCATGCGTCTTGTTAAGGGATATCGAATGAGGCATCGTGATCCGGATGTAAACGTTGCCCTCATCCATTTTGGGAAGGAACTGGGTGCCGATGACAAAGAAACCAACGAGAAATCCCGTAAAAACTATAGCGGCGGTGATGAGCAGGGTTTTTCGTGTTCTCTCCATAAAATACAGGACGACGCGTGAATAATGATCGCTCATTTTCTCGATGAATCGAAAACCTTTCCCTTCGTGGCCTTCCACTAAAGTGTGGATGGACGCGATCAGGTACGTGAATGTGAGCATCAAGGTCAGGACAAGTGCATACGAATATGTCTTGGCCATGGGGGAAAATATCTGTTTTTCGGCCCCCTTCATTGTGTAGATAGGGATAAAGGCTATGAGAATTATAAAAACGAGGAGTATTATCGGCGCCCCTACTTCCCTGGTGGCTTTAACCAGTGATCTTTCATGAAGCGCTGCACCCCGGGCATGATCGACAGGTCCGTATTTTCGGGCAACACGTATATAATTCTCCATGAGCACAAGGGCAATATCGGCAATTATCCCGAAGTCAATGGCGCTGATGGATAGGAGGTTCGCCGATTCGCCGGTCATTGCCATGATAGCCAGCGTAATGGCGAGGGATACCGGAATGACGAAAGCGGTGAGAAGTGCGGCCCGAAGGTTTCCCAGAAAAACAAAAAGGGTCGCTGCAACCAGGATTATACCGAGTGACGCCGACTCGATGACCTTTTTTATTACGGTCGAAATCAGCTGCCATCTTTCGTAATAGGGATGTATGGATATGCCCTTGGGCAGTATCGTCGAGTTAAGGTCTTTGACCTTTTCGTTTATCGATTTGATGGAAGGGATGCTCTTTTCGCCTCGTCTGAGTATAACGTTCCCCATAACGGCGTCATCGTTCCGGTTGAATATGATGATCCCCGTCCTCGGTATGTTGCCGAGACTTACCTGAGCTATGTTCTTGAGGAGGATCGGCTTCCCGTTCTTGTAGGAAACAATGTTGTCCTCGATGTCCTTGAGGTTCTTGATCAGTCCTATGCCGCGTA
>CALMFJ010000118.1 GCA_937862865.1 uncultured Pseudomonadota bacterium
AGGCGGGAAAGGACATATACCTGGCCCTCGACGTGGCCGCCAGCGAGCTGTACAGGGAAGGCAGGTACGCCATAGACGGGAAAACATGGGATGCCGGGCGGCTCGTGAAGTTTTATGAGGGTATCATAGGAAAATATCCGGTCGTCTCGATCGAGGACGGTTTCGCGCAGAACGACTGGGACGGCTGGAAGCTGTTCACCGACCGCTGTGCTTCGCGGGTCCAGATCGTTGGCGACGACATCTTTGTGACAAACCCGATGATCTTTGGTGAAGGCGTAGATAAAGGGATTGCCAACAGCATACTGATAAAGCTCAACCAGATAGGGACGCTCACGGAAACCCTGACGACGATCGAGATGGCAAAACGGGCGGGTTATACCTGCGTTATCTCGCACAGGTCCGGCGAGACGGAGGATACTTTCATCGCGGACCTGGCTGTCGCGACCAACGTCGGCCAGATCAAGACCGGTTCGGCCTCGCGCAGCGAGAGGATCGCAAAGTACAACCAGCTGCTGAGGATCGAGGACGAACTCGGCGAAATGGCAGTTTTTGGCGGGAAAAACGTGTTTTACAGCATCAGGAAGAAATAGGGCGGATAAAACGGATTGGGGCCGCGGTCGAGGGCCCGGGGCCCCAATCCGTTCTTTATTGACGAACGACCGGCCGGTTTTGCTGGGATTCAGCAGGCTGTTCGTCGCATGACTTCATACATTCGGAATAACATTGGTTTTGTTCCCACGTTATGCACCGCGCATTGTTGCAGCACTCGCTGATGCATTTTTCCCGGCACGATGCGAGGTCTGCAGCACCGGCGCCCGCAGCGAGAAAGATTCCCGGAACAAACAAAAAGATTATCGAGAGAAGACACTTTTTCATTTCTCACCTCCATGGTCTGTTGACGATTTATAACACTATCGGACCGCCCCGTCAATGACAGCCGTCACATACAAAAAGTACCCGCAATGTTGAGAATTTAGATGCTTTTTCGCCCGATATGGGATACATTAAGAACAGGCCAATCCCGAGAAAAATGGTAGTGTCGTATGGTGAAAAATTACAGCATAATAGATTCCCGCGTTACGGAAGGCAGGGGTCAAAAGGACCGGATTTCTGTCTACATCAGTCCCGACGAGACGGAACGGCGGCATCTCATAGACCATCACCAGATAGATGAGCATACACTTCTGTCCGCCCTTGACCCCGACGAGCTTTCCCGTATCGAGATCGAATCGGACCACATCGCGATAATCCTGAAATCCCCCGTAAATTACCAGGCCGAGCACGCCTTTGAGTTCCTCGTGGCATCGATGGGCATGTTCCTGTTCGAGGATAAGCTTATCATCGTCATGGCTGAAGACCTCCCTATCTTCGACAGCAAGACATTTTCCCGGGTGAGCCGTCTCGCCGAGACAATGCTGAAGATAGTCAGCTACAGCATTTTCCGTTTCCTCGAGCATTTGAGGGTCATCGACATGGTCTCCGACGAACTGGCGGATAAGATCAGCACATCCATGGAGAACACCTACCTCCTGAACCTTTTCGCTCTGGAAAAAAGCTTGGTTTATTATCAGAATGCCATAAATTCCAACTCGGTCCTCATCGAAAAAATGAAGATCTATACGCAGAGGATCGGATTTACGCGGGACGACACCGAACTGCTCGATGACGTCACCATCGAGAATACGCAGTGCTACAAACAGGCCGAGATATATTCGAACATTCTTGCCAGCATGATGGATGCCCGCGTTTCGATCGTGAACAACAACCTGAACATTCTCATGAAAAAGCTGACGTACATTACAATTGCCATCATGGTCCCGACCTTTGTCGTCAGCGCCTTCTCCATGAATGTGGCCTTTCCCTTTCAGGGCCACCCTTTCGCATTCTGGATAATCCTCGCCATCGCGATCTTCGGAATGGGATGCTTCTTCTTCATCTGGAACCTGAAGAACAAGTAACCGGCCCTTCGATACCCCCTCTTGCCCGCTTCGAGAGAGTTTTTGTCTTCGCAATTTCCTGCTGGATACTCTTTTTGGTTTTGATTACAATATACCAGGCTCAACACTACGATATGATAGCTGCTTCGGGAAAGAGAAGTGCGGGGTTGCTCATGTACCGCAGGCGCGATGGTGCGGTTGAGGTATTGCTTGTGCATCCCGGGGGGCCTTTCTGGGCAAAGAAGGACGAAGGGGCGTGGAGCCTTCCCAAGGGTGCCATAGACCCGGGCGAGGACGAGCTTCTTGCCGCCATACGTGAATTCGAGGAAGAGACAGGTTTCACGGCGGAAGGAGAATTTATCGCCCTGACGCGGCTCAAGCAGCCGAGCGGCAAGGTCATATCCGCATGGGCGGTTGAGGGCGACTGTGATCCCGCAGCAATGACAAGCACCACGTTTAGCATGGAATGGCCTCCCCGGTCGGGCACAATGGCCGAATTCCCCGAAACAGACCGCATAGAATGGTTCGATATCGAATCGGCCAAATCAAAGATAATCAGGGGCCAGAGAGGCTTCATCGAAGAATTCGAGGAATTTATCACCAGATCATAACCCGCTATTTGTGGGGCCCCGGTGACTTTTTCCGCGGGGCCGGTATCAGCCGAGAAATTCGGCCAGCAATGCGTCGATCTCATCCTGTGACATGGTCTCGCTCCCCGGGGAAGACCGGGGAGCGGCATCCTGCCCGGGCCCCCGGCAGAGTTGCGAGATATCAAGCCCCTCGAAAACATCGGCAGCGCCCGCGCCTTCAACGCCGGGGTTTTGTGCGGGCTCGGTGCTCCCGAAAAGGGCATCAAGGTCTGATTGTGAAAGTGTGCCGCCCATATATGTTTATAACCTTCGTACGCAGTCTATTATACTTATCGGCAGGGGCCGGAAAAAGTTATGCCCTCGGTCCTTGCTTTGACCCGCTGGCGGAGGGTAATATTGAAAAGATGGGTGATGGGCAGCAGACAACAGGAGAATGATCGGTCATAACAATGAGATATATTCTCGCCATCCTGGTCCTCCTTTTTTTTCCGCCTGTTTTGTTCGGCGCAGACGAATGTTTTGACTGCCATGGCAGATACAAAAAGACCAGCCATGGCAGGCTTGACTGTACGGCCTGTCATAACGATGCGAAGGGCCTGCCCCATCCCGGCAAACTGAAGAAACCCGATTGCGCTGCCTGCCATGAAGGTACGGTAAAAAGGTACGGGCAGAGCGTCCATGCAGAAAAGAACCTGGCATGCAGGCAATGTCACCTCGTTCACAACATCGGTGAGGGTGCCGGGCAATGCCGCGTGTGCGCCAGGTGCCATGCAAATGTCTACACTGTCTACAAGGGCACGGCCCACGCGAAAGGGCCGCAAGGACCTGCCGCCACCTGCACAGACTGCCACGATCCGCACAGGGCAAAGGCATACGAGGGGCCCGGGCCGTCCGAACGGGTGGCTGTGTGCATCCGGTGTCATAAAGATTACAAGGGCAAACATGCATGGCTTCCCCATGCGGAGCTCCATTTCATGCATCTCGAATGCTCCGCGTGCCACAGCCCGCGCTCCGAAAAAGGGATGCTGTTCACTGTCAGGGTCCGTACAGAGGGCCGCGAGCGAAACCTGAGCTATGATGACGTCGCCGCGGCATTCGGTACAAAAAAGCCCGCACGTGACCTGATCGACCTCAATGGGGACGGGCGCATCTCGTCGTCGGAGGCGGTGCCGTTCTTCAATACACTGAGATCGGCGACGCCCGGAACGATCGCGATAAACGGTTCCATCGTGGTCACCCGGGCCCATCACGATTATTCAGCGGTGCAGAAAAGGGACAGGGTGTGCTCGACCTGCCATTCGGATGATGCCCCGTTCTATCAATCCATGTACCTTGTTCTGCCGGAAAGGAAAGGTTTTTCACAGATGCCCGTCAAAGGCAGCGTGCTGGCATCGATGCCGTTATCGCTTGCCGCTAATTTCATCCTTCTCGGCGAAACGAAACTGCACTGGAGCGATATAAAGGCCCTTCTTGGCAGCAAGGGGAAGGCACGGCAGGAGATCATACGGGACCTTGGTTTCAGGTGGATCGATATCATCGGTATTTTCGTTTGCATCGCGGTCCTGTTCTTCATTCTTGTCCATATCATATTGAGAGCGGTATTCAGGCGATGAAAAAAGAGAATGTCCCCCTGCACCCCCTGCCGGTGCGCATCTGGCACTGGCTCAATGCCGTCCTTGTCTTTCTTCTCATCTTTACGGGGATCGAGCTGCGCTTCACGGATATCAGGATATTTTCAAATTACGGGTTTGTTGTCGCCCTGCACAAATATGCGGGATACCTGCTCGCGCTTTCATTTCTTTTCTGGATCGCCGCATATCGGCTCACAGGAGGGCTGGCCAGCCATTACCTCGTGTCGGTCAGGGACATACAGTCACTCCCGTCCCAGGTCTTTTTCTACCTCTACAAGTACTTTCGCGGCGGGCCGGACCCCTTCAGTGCAACGGCCGAAGCGCGGTTCAACGTCCTTCAGAAGTTTGCCTACTCGTTTATCATGTTTATTACAATGCCGGTCATAATCGTTTCCGGGATCATTTTCGGCAACATCATGGACCTGTACGGGATCGTCGATCAACTGGGAGGCCTAAGGGTTGTCGACGGCATCCACGTGACAGCCGGCTACGTGTTTGCGATCTACCTGCTTGTTCACCTCTACATGGCGACCCTGGGGAAAACCGTCCTTTCCCGCACGAAGGCGATGTTTACGGGGAAGAGAGAAGAATAGGAACCGTTCCGCGTTCTACGTGATGGAACAGTAAACAGCGCAGGGCCCAAAACTTCATGCCAGGCGACAATGCAGCATGTCTATCCTTTGGCACGGGGTTCTGTCAACGTAGAACGTAGAGGGCGGAACTGAATCCTGCCTTGAACCGTCTCCCGGGTTCTGTTATTCTTATTCTCTGATGGGACTTGTGAATATCGACAATAAAGACGTCAAGCTTATCATGGTCGGGGGCAAGGGCGGGGTCGGCAAGACGACCTGCGCTTCGGGGATAGCGCTCAAGCTGGCCCGGGACGGCAGGAAGGTCCTTATCATCACGAGTGACCCGGCACCGTCGCTGTCGGATATCTTCGAGAAAGAAATCGGCGATACCGAAAAGCGCATTCACGACTCCTGTGAGCTTTACGGCCTCGAGGTCTCCTCCGATATCGTACTGAAGCGATGGAAGGAAAGGTTCGGGCCGGAGATTTACGAGGTGGTGTCGTCATTTGCGAATGTCGACTACGATTTCGTCGAGTATATCGGCACCGCGCCCGGGATCGAGGAAGAGTACATGCTCAGCTTCATCATGGAGCTCGTCGAGGGCGGATCGTATGATGTCGTCGTCTGGGACACGGCGCCGGCGGGCCACACGTTGCGGCTTCTCAAGCTTCCCCAGCTCTTCCTCTCGCACATGGAAGCGGCGACAAAATTTTACATGAACATTTACGGGTATATCGAAAAGGTGAAGGATACCGTGCGCCTGAAGGAGTCGAAAAAGACCCTGCTGCAGATCATCGCGGGATGGGAGGCCCTGTCGGAGCGCATCGTCGAGTTCATCCGGGACGGCAGGTCGGTGAAATACCTGATTGTCACGATACCGGAGGCCCTCGGCGTGAAGATGACAAACCGCGTGATCGGCGAGCTCGAGCAAAACCATCTCACCGTCGAGAACCTCGTTATCAACAACGTGGTTGAGGAGGCGGACTGCGAGTTCCATCGCCAGCGCAAGGCAATGCAGGAACGCTACATCGAGGAGCTGTCGAAAACCTACGGCAACAAGAACCTGACAATCCTCTATCTTGCCCCGCACGAAATAAAGGGTGTCGAGAAGATCGCCGGTATCGCCGGCGCCCTCTTCGTATAGCCATGTCAACAATACGGATCACCGGCGGCGGGCTCAAAGGGATGTCGATAAACGTCCTTGCGAACGAAGTTGCCCGGTACACCTCTTCCAAGGTCAGGCAGGCGGTATTCAATATGATAGGCGATATCGAAGGCCGCTCTGTGCTTGAATTGTTCGCGGGGTCCGGCTCGTTCTCGATAGAGGGATTGAGCAGGGGGGCGTCGTCCGCGACGCTCGTCGAGGCCGACAGGAGAATGACGGGCCTTATCGCGAACAATCTCGCCAGAACAGGCCTAAATAAATATTGCCAAGTCCTCCATATGGATGTAAGATATGCCGTCCCTTTGCTATTTGGAAGGAAGTGCGTTTATGATATTATTTTCATGGATCCTCCTTATGAAATGGGATACGTGATGCAGATCATGACACTTCTCCAGGCCCATCCGCTGTTCACCCGTGACACCATCATCATAGCCGAATACTCCCGGCGCGAGAGAGACACATTGACCTATTGCGAGGGCTTCGAAGGCCACAAGACCAGAAAGTACGGGGATACGGTCATATCGATCCTGAGAAACATCAATCTTCCGGCATAAGAAGGAGAGGCCATGAAACAAAAACTCGCAGTTTATCCCGGTTCCTTTGATCCCGTCACGTTCGGTCATCTCGATATTCTCCAGCGCGGGCTTGAGCTCTTTGACAGGGTCATCATCGCCATCGCGTACAACATTGAAAAAAAAGGCCTGTTCACGTTTGAAGAGCGAAAAGAGCTCATTCAGCAGTCCATAAACGGCAACCCGAATGTCATCATTGACAGCTTCGACGGCCTGCTCATCGATTACGTGAAAAAAGTGGACGCAACGTTCGTCATCAGGGGTTTAAGGGCCATGAGCGATTTCGAGTATGAGTTCCAGATGGCGTCTATCAACCGCACGTTGAACCCGGGGATGGACACCCTTTTCATGATGACGAGCAAGGACTACTTTTTCATAAGCTCCCGGACGATCAAGGAAGTGGCACAATTTCGCGGGTCTGTCAGCAGTTTTGTCCCGGCCCCTGTCGAAAAGAGGCTCAAGGAGATCTTCGAGGGGCCATGAAGAAACTCTGCATCGCCTTTTTATGCATCGCCTTTATACTATCCGCATTCACCCTCTACGCACGAGATGTCTATACCGTCAGCGTCAACGGGGCGATCAATCCCCCCATCGCGGGTTTTCTTGAAAGCTCGATAAAGAAGGCGAACAAGGACGGGGCCGAGGCACTCGTCATTCTCCTCGACACCCCGGGCGGGCTTGATACGTCCATGCGGGAGATCATCAAGGAAATGATGGATTCCCCCGTCCCCGTTGTCGTCTACGTGGCCCCGTCCGGCGCGCGCGCGGCATCGGCGGGCGCTATCATCCTCCTTGCCTCCCACGTTGCCGCGATGGCGCCGGGGACCAACGCGGGCGCGGCCCATCCGGTCAATATCGGGAAGGAAAAGACCGATGAGGTCATGATGAAAAAAGTGGTGAAGGACGCTGAGGCCTATGCGAAGAGCATAGCCGCTCAGCGCGGAAGGAGCGTCGACTTCGCGGGGAAGGCCGTCACGGAAAGCATCTCGATACCGGCGAGGGATGCCCTCGCGAAAAAGGTGATCGACGTGGTTGCCGACTCGGTCGACGATCTCCTCGCTCAGCTAGACGGCAGGAGTGTCACCACGAAGAAAGGTATCGTTGTGCTCCATACGAAGGACGCGAAGAAAGTCGCCCTGCCCATGCCCTTCAAGTTCCGTTTCCTTGCGTACGTGAGCGACCCGAACGTTGCGTACATCCTTATGATGCTCGGCATCTACGGCATCATTTTCGAGTTCTACAGCCCCGGGGCGATTTTTCCGGGGGTCATAGGCGGGATATGCCTCATCCTCGCCCTGTATGCTTTTCAGGCGATACCGATCAGTTTCGCAGGTCTTGCATTGATCCTCCTTGGTATCGTATTTTTTATACTGGAGGTCAAGATCGTGAGCCACGGGGCCCTGGGCATCGCCGGTATAATTTCTGTCGTCATAGGGTCTCTCATGCTTGTAGACCTCCCCGGAAGCGCCCTTTCGATCTCGGTTTCCACCATTGTTCTCGTTGCGGTCATCTCGGCCGTGTTCGTTTTCGGTATACTTTCTTTCGCCGTCAGGGCACAATTCCTCAAGGTGAAGACCGGCCGCGAAGGCCTTATCGGGGAGGCGGGTTTTGCCCGGAGCAGGTTCACGGCGGGGGGGAAGGGCAAGGTCAACGTGCACGGGGAGATCTGGGACGCCGTCAGTGAAGACGAACTGAATGAAGGCGATGAGATCGTTGTGGCGGGCGTTGACAGGCTTATTGTAAAGGTACGTAAAAAAGGAGGGTGAGCATGGCTTTTTTGTCAATACCGTTTCTCTTCATAATCATCATCGTCATATTTTTTCTTTTCAGCGCCATCAAGATATTGAACGAATATGAGAGGGGCGTCATATTCCGGCTCGGCCGCGTCCTTGGTACACCAAAAGGCCCGGGCCTTATCCTGTTGATCCCGGTCATCGACCGGATGGTCAAGGTGAGCCTGCGCACCGTCGTTCTCGATATCCCGCCGCAGGACGTCATCACGCGTGATAACGTTTCTATCAAGGTCAACGCTGTCGTCTATTTCCGGGTGGTCGACCCGCTGAAGGCCATCATCGATGTCGAGAACTTCCTGTACGCGACGAGCCAGCTGTCCCAGACGACCTTAAGAAGCGTCCTCGGGCAGGCGGAGCTCGACGAGCTTCTTTCCCACAGGGAACAATTGAACGACAGGCTCCAGGAGATCCTCGATCTTCATACGGAGCCATGGGGGATCAAGGTGTCGAATGTCGAGGTGAAGAACGTCGATCTCCCGCAGGAGATGCAAAGGGCTATCGCGCGCCAGGCAGAGGCTGAAAGGGAAAGACGGGCCAAGATTATCGGGGCCGAAGGCGAGTTCCAGGCGGCCACAAAACTGGCGGAGGCGTCCAATATCCTTTCCCAGAATCCGATGTCCCTCCAGTTGCGCTATCTGCAAACGTTGATCGAGATATCGACAGAAAAGAACTCGACCGTCATTTTTCCCTTGCCGATAGATATAATCAAGATCTTTGTAGACAAATTGAGTAAGTAAAGGAATCCGAGGTAATGAAAAAACTGCTTGCCGTTCTCATCGTTGCGTCATTGTGCTTTGCCGGCACAGGCTTCGCGGCCCCTGCGAAAAATGCCGGTAAGAAGCCGCAGTCCCCCGCCGGGAAGGCGAAACAGGCGGATGTCCCCTACAAGGCCTTTATCGTCGTGGAGGCCGACGGGGGCAAAATGATCGATGGCGAGAACGTTCATGAACGGCGGGCGCCGGCAAGCATAACGAAATTGATGGTGGCGTATGTCGTCATGGACAGGCTCGCATCGGGGGCCGTAAAACTGACCGATACGGTCACGATATCAAAGCAGGCCTCACAGATCGGCGGAAGCCAGGTTTATTTGAAAGAGGGTGAAACGTTCACCCTCGAGCAGTTGATGAAGGCGATGATGGTAGCCTCGGCCAACGATGCGGCCTATGCGATCAGCGAGTATGTCGCGGGCGGCAAGGACGAAATGATAAAGCTCATGAACGCACAGGCGAAAACGCTCGGCCTCAACGACACGGAATTTCACTCGGTCCACGGCCTGCCGCCTTCAAAAGGAGAGAAGGAAGACCAGACATCCTGCAGTGATCTCGCGGTCCTTGCGCGGGAACTTGTGAAGAACCCGAAGGTCCTCGAATGGACATCGATACAGACCGATTCATTCCGTGGCGGCAAATTCGTCCTTACCAACACGAACAAACTGCTGGGAAAATTCCCCGGAACGGACGGCCTGAAGACAGGGTTCTATTCGCAGACAGGGTTCAATATCGTCGCCACGGCCAGAAAGGGCGATATGAGGTTCATCGCCGTTGTCATGGGCAGCCCGTCGGGAAAAGTGCGCGATACGGCGGCGATCGAAAAGTTGCAAAAGGCATTTGCCCAGTATAAAATGATAAGCGTCGTCAAGAAGGGTGAAGTAATAGAGCAGGACGTTTTTCTCGTAGACGGTAAATACAGAAAGATGAAAGGAGTGACCGAGAAGAGTTTCCTGTACCCGATGGATATAAACAAAAAGGGTGCAATAACAAAAGAGATCGTCCTGCCCGAAAGGGTAAAAGGGGAGATCAAGGAAGGGCAGAAACTTGGCGAACTTGTCGTGAAGCTTGACAACAAGGTGATCGGCAGAGTGAACATAGTCTCTCCCGTCTATGTCCCCAAGGCGAATCTCTTCACGCGGTTTATCCGGAGACTCGGTCTAAATATCTAAGATGATCGAAACCCAGTACAGTATACTCCGCAACAAAGAGATCATCGTCGGGATATGCGGCGGGATCGCGGCATATAAAACGGCAGAACTTATCAGGTTGCTTTCGCGACGGGGGGCGAATGTCCATGTCGTCATGACGAAGAATGCCATGCAGTTCGTCACGCCGCTGACCTTCCAGACGTTGTCGGGCAACCCGGTCATTCACGAGATGTTCGAGCTCTTCCGGGGTTCGAAGATAGGCCACATTGCCTTATCCGATATTGCGGACCTCCTCGTCATCTCTCCGGCGACGGCGAACATCATCGGCAAGATAGCGAACGGTATCGCCGATGACTTCCTGACCACGATGGTGATGGCGACGACGGTGCCCGTCTTTTTCGTCCCCTCTATGAATACCAAGATGTGGTCAAGCAAAATGGTCCAGGCCAACCTGGTCAAACTGCGCGAGGCCGGTTATGAGCTGATGGAACCTGCAAGCGGGGACCTCGCCTGCGGCACCGAGGGCAAAGGCCGCCTGCCGGGCATCGAGGAGATCGTCGAACGGATCGAGGATATCTTCACCCCGAAAGACCTGATAGGGGAGAGGATCATGGTGACTGCCGGGCCGACGACGGAATACATCGATCCCGTGCGGTGCATAACGAACAGGTCCTCAGGCAAGATGGGCTACGCTATCGCGAGAATGGCGCGGCGCCGCGGGGCGAAGGTCATGATCGTCTGCGGGCCGACATCGATACCGGCCCCGCGCGAGGATATCATGATGGTCCCCGTAGTAACGGCGGTTGAGATGCGCGATGCCGTCATGCGTTATTACAAGGACTGCTCAGTGATAATCAAGGCGGCCGCCGTCGCCGATTTTAAATGTGCGACCGAGAATTGCCAGAAGATCAAGAAGAAAGGCGATGTCAACCGCATCATGCTCGAACTCGAGAAGAACCCCGATATCATCGGCGAGCTTTGCCGGGTCAAGGGTGACCGCATCGTCGTCGGATTTGCCGCGGAGACAGAGAACATCATCGAGCATGCTGTCGATAAATTGAAAAGAAAGGACCTCGACATGATCATAGCGAACAACGTCGCCGAGCAGGGGATCGGGTTCGGGTCCGAACAGAACGAAGTGACCATCATTGACCGGTCGGGTACGGCAAAAAAGGTGCCGCGGATGAGCAAGGAAGAGGTCGCGAACATCATTCTGGATTCCGTGAAGAAACTTATCAAGAAACGTCGCAAGACCGGGGAAGGGTGATCTGAGAATAAGGGCAGCAATAAATGATCCGGTATCCGCACATTTTGCCGGAATACCCCCTGTGAAAAAATTGTTTCGGGCAATGCTGAGTGCATCGCCGACGGGGACCGCCCGCCGGCTTTTCGTTTCCCTTGTTTGTATCAGCATATTTCTCTGTATGTCTCAGCCAGTGTCTGCTCAGCAGCCCGGCCGACAGCCTGACGACCGGATAGCGGATGTCGTCGAGATGGCAGGCAAGGCGATCGTCAATATCAAGACCGAAGAGATATCGAAAACCGAGTCTGATGAAAAAAAATCGCCTCCGTCACTTTTCAGGAAATATTTTTCGTCGAATGACGAGGTCGAAGAGCTCGTGGAGAACATCGGTTCCGGGGTCGTCCTCGATCCGAAGGGGATCGTTGTGACGAACGAGCACCTCATCGCACGTGCCATAAATATCAGGGTAAAGTTCATCAATGGCAAGGAATACGAGGCATATGTCCTCGGCAGCGATCCCGAGTATGATATCGCGCTTCTCAAGATCATCTCGGACAGGACGGACTTTCCGCACCTGACGATACATCCCCGGAAGGTCCGTGTCGGGGAAAGGGCGATCGTGATCGGGAACCCGTACGGGCTTTCCAGTTCTGTGTCTTTAGGCGTGGTGAGCGCTCTCGGCAGGAACCTCAGGATCGACCACAAGATCTATGCGAACCTGATCCAGACGGATGCCGCGATCAACCCCGGCAACAGCGGCGGCGTTCTGCTCGACCTCAATGGCTGGCCGATGGGCATCGTGACGGCAATCTATGGAGAGGGGAAAGGGATAGGCTTCGCCATCCCCATGGATGACGTCATGACGATCCTGTCGGAATTCGTCGAAAGCAAGGCGACACGGCCCATTCTCGGTCTCTTCATCGAGCGGCAGAAGGAAGAAAAGAGAAACTATCTCCTCGTCAGCAGGATCATCCCGGGAAGCCCCGCGCAGAAGTACGGGTTCAACGTGGGGGACAGGATCACCGAGGTGAACAAGAGGCCGATCCGTGAATCGTTGAAGATACAGAGTGCGATCCGTTCCGCGACATCGAAGGAGACATTCCAGCTCCGGCTCGTGCGCAACAACAAGAAATATGTGGTGAACATCGATGTCAACGAGATCGGCGGCTACACGCCCCGGCCTGTCGATCAGGTCCTGTGCGGAATGAAGGTATCGGACATAGCGGGGTATCCCAGGCTCAAATACCGCCTGAGGGATAAGAACGGCGTGGTTGTTGTAAAGGTATTCGCAGGCGGTATTGCCGCGAAGGCAGGCCTGAAAAAGGGCGACGTCATCGTCAAGATAAACAATAATGCCATAAAGAACAATAACGAATTCGACACATACATGATCGAGGGATTAAAGAGGAACTATATCCTATACCAGGTCAAGAGGGACGACAGCCTGTTCTTCCTGCCGGTAAAGCTCGACACACTTTTATAGGGGGTCTTACATGGCTGAGCTCGACGACATCAAAAAACAGGTTCAGGACGAGGTAGGCACAACTGCAACCGAGGAGGCCGTATTTCCCGGGCTCAATTTCTCCACATTCCTGCTTTCGCTGTCCACGTCCGCCCTGGTATCCCTCGGCGAACTCCCCGATCCCATAAAAAATGAGAACAACATCAACCTCATGCTCGCACAGCAGACCATCACGATCATAGAGATACTCAAGGAAAAAACGATGGGCAACCTGACCCCGGAAGAAGACCGCCTCATAGACGGCATCCTTTACGACCTGCACATAAAGTACGTAAAAGCGGCGAAATGAATAAAGACCGTAAAGGCGTAAGGCGTAAGGAGTAAAGACCAACCCCCCAAGGCCCGTCATTCCGGTGCTTGACACCGGAATCCAAGGTTTGCCTTGAATGCAGGTTTCAAATCTCTCACAACATCTCAATAAAGAACGATACTATAAAAACAGAACCTTAGATCCCGGTGTCAAGCACCGGGATGACGGCAGTGGGTAGCGTCGGGAAATGCAACGCACGGTTCTCGAGGAGAAAGTTGGGAATTACGATACAGTCTCGAAAGCCGGAATCCCGTCGCTTTGCTTCTTAATGAAATAAAAAAGCCGCCCGAATTCAGGCGGC
>CALMFJ010000119.1 GCA_937862865.1 uncultured Pseudomonadota bacterium
GGGTCCGTCGGCTCGCCGTCCCTGTACGTTGAGGGGTTAAAGATAAGCGGGACATGACGTATGGCATGAAATACCGGATTGCAGCGCCGGCTTCATTTTTACATTCGTAGAACCACTCAAAAAAATGGCAATTTGAGGTGATTTGGTTTATCTTGAATAAACGTATGAAGCTATATTACTGGTTGATATACGATATTTTTTTGACGTTGATCTCTGCGGTATTTGCTGTCAGGCTGGGCAAAGGATCGTACCATACGACCTGGTCCCAGCTTTTCGATATACTGCCTTTTGTGCTGGCGGCCGTTCTTGTCAGGCCTTTGTTGCTCTTGCTGTCGGGAAGCTACAAGACTATATGGCGCTATGCGACGGCCCGGGATTTCATAACTGTCGGTGTCAGTATCGTTGCCGGTTCCGTATTTTTGTTTCTGTTAAATGTTTTTGTATTAAAGTTGCATTTGGTCGATCTGGTCGGAAATTCGGTGGTTGCCGTGGAGGGTTCGCTCAGCCTGCTGCTTCTGCTTTCGCTCCGTTTTTTTCTGAGCAAAAGCACGCATTATGCTGGCGATATTAACTGGCAAAGGGCCGGTGTGAAACCTACGCACCGGACCGTGATCGTTGGTGCCGGGACGGCGGGTATGTATGCGTTGAACGAGGTCAGGAATAATCCTTACCTCGGGCTGCACGCCATTGCCTTTCTCGATGATGATCCGGCAAAGATCGGCATGAAAATAGCCAATGTGAAGGTCCATGGGCCAATCGTCAGATTAGCCGATATCGCAACGCAGCTTTCGGTTGACGAAGTGATAATCGCTATTCCCAGTGCAGCGGACCAGACGATCAAGAACATAGAGAATATATGCCGGGAGGCATCGTTGCCCTACAGAAAGGTCCCTTATCTGGCGGGCATCTTAAGTGACCTCGAGCAGCCGGTACTGGAAGCGCGTGCAGGCTTGAGACTTCCCATGTCGATGCCGGACATTACCCCCGAGGAAATAGAAGGGGTTGTGCGGGTTATGCAGTCGAGGAATTTGAGTATCGGTTCTCAGACCGTGCTGTTCGAGGACCTTATGGCGGACCAGGCGGATGCAAGACACGCCATCGCTGTTACCAACGGGACAAGCGCGCTCCATATGTGCATGGTTGCATCCAATGTAGGGCCCGGGGACGAAGTCATTACAAGTCCTTTCAGTTTTATCTCTTCAGCCAACTGCATCCTTTTCGAAAGGGGCACCCCTGTATTTGTCGATATCGACCCTGACACCCTCAATATCGACCCGGCCAGGATTGAAGCCGCGATCACGAAAAAGACAAAGGCCATACTTCCTGTCCATATCTTTGGCCAGCCGGCCGATATGGACCCTATCATGGAGATTGCGGAAAGGTATGGCCTCGTGGTGATCGAAGACGCATGTGAAGCGATCGGCGCGCATTATAAAGGCCGCCGTGTCGGCACGATAGGCAAGGCAGGGACATTTGCCTTTTACCCGAACAAACAGATGACGACCGGGGAAGGGGCTGTCATAGTGACAAACGACGACGCATGGGCGGATCTCATGAGAAGCCTCCGCAATCAAGGCAGGGACATCATGGATGGATGGCTCAACCATTCGCGCCTCGGATACAACTACCGCATGTCCGAACTGAATGCGGCCGTAGGCGTCGTGCAACTGAAGCGACTTGACGAGATATTGAAAAAGCGCAACCACGTGGCCGACCTCTATAAAGAGGCGTTAATGCCGATAGAAGAGATCGGGACGCTGGACATTGCACCCACAACGACACGTATGAGCTGGTTCGTCTATATTGTCCGGCTGCAAAGAGGCATCGATCGTGAACACGTTATTCATGCGATGGCCAATCTGGGTGTCCCGACCAGACCGTATTTTACCCCAATTCATTTACAGAGTTTTTATCGCGAGCGATTCGGCTATAAACCGGGATCTTTCCCGGTAAGCGAGAGCGCCGGAGAATCGACGATAGCGTTGCCATTTCATAACAATATGAGAATGGAAGAGATCACGATAGTTTGCGACGCCTTAAGGCACGTTTTGTCAGAGATAAGGAAATGATGCCAGGTCACACTCATAGCCGGAGGCCCGGTGACGGGGCGTCTGCCTGTTCTTAAATTTCTTATGTAAAAGCATCGGATCGCAGCATGCAATGGTCTTTTCCACCCGGGGCAAAAAAAGCTTGACATATCCCGGTATAACTGCGAAGATGAATGTGTTCAATGCCTGAACATATCAATAATCATTGTAGTTTTTCAATTTAGC
>CALMFJ010000120.1 GCA_937862865.1 uncultured Pseudomonadota bacterium
TGTCAAGCACCGGGATGACGGGTGGGGGGTGCCGGGATGACGGGCGGGGGGTGCCGGGATGACGGTGTTGGGGCCGGTTATATATTCAGTCTGCGACGAGGCGGCACAAAAAGGTGTCAACGATGTCCTGACACATTTTTCAGTCTACGATGTCGTGACATTTACCAGCCATGGGCTATGGGATTAATTCCCTATCGCCCATTGCCTGTTGTTATTATTATTTCCCCCGTTTCACCGCTCTGGTCGGCCATGATGACCGCGCGATGGGCGAGGGGGGAAAGCCCTTCGATGATCTCGTCGTCGGTGTTGAGCCCGCAGGCACCGCCGGGGGCCGTCACCTGGTGATGGACCCTGTTGTCCTCACCGTCAACGTAAAGGATCCCCTTCCTGCCCGCAATACCCATGCTGCTGCCGAGCGTATGGCATGTGCGGGTCAGGAAAAACTCCCTCCCGTCCTCCACAACCCTGTATGTATTGATGGTCCCGGGAAGATTTCCCGTAAGCAGGGTGCAACCCACTCTCTTGATTTTGATTTCCATGGATAAGAATACAGGCTACAGGCGATAGGCGATAGGATTAATTTCCCATAGCCTATCGCCTGTCTTTTGTCTATTCCTGAAATGCCTCGAGCCGCTGGCGCCTCAACGGGTGCCGGAGCTTTTTGAGGGCTTTGGCTTCGATCTGGCGGATTCGCTCACGGGTCAGTCCGAACGCATCGCCCACTTCTTCGAGGGTGTACTCAGTCGCCTCTCCGATGCCGAGCCTCATCCTGATGACCTTTTCTTCTCTCGGCGTCAGGGTGGCCAGGATCTGGTCGATCTCCTGCTTCAGTGAACTTCCTATGAATTCAGAAAGGGGCGATGAGGCATTCGGGTCTGCAATGAGGTCGCCGAGCCTCGATTCGTCGTCCCCGATCGGTGTTTCGATAGATACGGTCCCTCCGGAAACTTTCATGATCTTCCTGACCTTTTCGACCGGGAGGCCGGCCTTCACAGAGATATCCTCGATATCGGGGTTTTCTCCTGATTCCTGGAACAGGGCCGATGTCGCCTTGCTTATCTTGTTCTTGGTCTCGAGCACATGGACCGGCACCCTGATGGTCCGTCCGCAATCCGCGATCGCGCGCGTAATTGCCTGGCGTATCCACCACGTCGAGTACGTGGAGAATTTGTAGCCCTTCTGGTAATCATATTTTTCGGCCGCTTTCATAAGCCCCATATTGCCTTCCTGGATAAGGTCAAGGAACGAAAGGCCCCGGTTCTGGTATTTCCGGGCGATGTTGATAACGAGCCTCAGGTTTGCCTGAACAAGCCTGTTCCTGACGGCCTTCAGTCCGTTCTCAATCTCGCCGAGCTCGGTCAGCCGCTGCTGTATGGCGGCCGCCTCGGCATCGCCCATAAGCTTCATCTGGTGCGTGATCTTTCTGATGATGACCACGATAGTCTTCTTGTTGAGCTTGAGGTCGAGCAGGGCCTTCTCGACCTTCTGGCCGGTCTTTGCAATATCGTCGGTCAATTTCTTTTTGTCCGCCGCTTTACGGCATTTCTTCAGCAGCGCCCTTGCTTCTTCCCTTTTCGCATATTGGTTCCGTATTGAATTAACCGACGAGACGATCGCCTTCCGGTATTTCTCTTCGTCTTTCTGCGTCAGGTCCATCTCGTCGATGTTGATCACGTCAGCGATGCCTATCTCCTGGGCCTTCAACTGCCGGCCTATTTCACGGAGTTCAACGACTGCCTCGGGCATATCGAAAACGATCTTTATTGCCTTTTTTTCCGCCTCTTCGATCCTCCGGGCTATCTGCACCTCTTCTTCCGGCGTGAGCAGCGAAACCTGCCCCATGTCCTTCAGATATGCCCATACGATATTGTCGGTATCCGAAGATGCCCTCTCGACTTCCTCCGGGTCGGGCCTGCCGCCTGAACTTCGTGAGCCCGATGCTCCTTGAATTGTCTCGACGAGGTCGATCTCCGATTCCGTTGCGAAATCAAACACTTCTTCGTCGCTGCCGGAAAAACATATCTCCCGGGGAAGGGATTCTTCAGCATCCTCAAACAGGTCCTTGTCCATCCCCGAATCCAGCATATCCTTTACTTTCGTGTTATTAATGGCCATTCCTCTTCTCCAAGATCATCGGTCTTGCCTGATTTTAAATCTGGTAAAGTACAGACACAAAAAAGAGAAAGAGCAGGCCGGGACCAACCCGGCCTGCCTTGGTCGACTTACCTTCGATTTGTAATGTAGCACAATAATATTACAATTGCAATGAAATAAAAATGGGCTATGGGCAAGAGGCTATGGGAAAATTCATCGCCTGCAACAATTTCCATCGCCTATGACCCATTGTCCATCGCCCATTTTTTCTTGACCCGTCCCCGTGGTCGGTTATAATATCGGGTCACGAGTAAATCACATTTATGGAGGTAGTGATGACGGCCATTGAATATCTCAAAGCAAATCCTGTGTTCCACATCGCAACCGTTGACGGGACGAAAGCCCGCGTGCGCCCGTTCGGCTTCAGCATGAGCCGGAACGGCGCGATGTATTTCTGCACGAACAAAACGAAGGAAGTGTACAGGCAGCTCGTGAGCAATCCGGAGATCGAGATCTCCGACATGGGAAGCGACATGACATGGCTGAGGATACGCGGCCGGATAGCTTTTGACGAATCGCGGGATGCCAGGGTCCAGGCGTTCGCGGAGTCGGCGAACCTGCTCAAGGTCTATCCGAAGGGTGCGGACGACGAGACCTTTGTGACGTTCTATTTCACGGAAGCAGTCGCGACGCTTTTTTCGTTCACGGCCGCACCGAAGAACATACCCCTCGTATAGGGCCCGGTCCCCTTTCGCTGGTCCTTCCGGGCCTGCCGGAGCGTAAGGCCGGTGCGCCCGGAAATACCATCCCTTCGTAACGCCTTGCCTGACCATCGTGTGCAGGGAGCACTATGGTAAAACCACCCCCGATATAGCCCCAATAATTTCATACATGAAACCTTCGCTTATCGTGGTAATATTCTCTCGGCTACACGGGGGAATGGAGGTTGTTTCCGGTTCATCAAGGCTTCAATGCGCATACTGCACTGTGACGTTTCCCGGTACATACAACGAAGAGGGGCGGGGGCGATGGTAAAATGTCCGTTGTGTGGGAATGAAGTCCGTGTTATTTCTTTTGGTTCCGCGTTTATTGCGGTCTGCTGCGGCAGGATCGTTTACAGGGGCTGCAAGCCGCCTGAAGCCGATACGTATGCGTCCGGTCAGGATGACCCCGAAAGGCTGGTCATCTTTCTCGATGAAAAACGAAGTCGTGCATAGTATAAAAAGAGAAAAATAGCCCTCAAAGCAATTCTCCAGCGGCAGCAAGGATAACGGCCGCAGTGATCGCCAGCCTGATCGCGAGTTGTCTTTCCTCCTCCTTACGTCTTACGGATTCATGGGCCATACATTCATTGTACGGACATTCCGCCGATCGTACACGGTGAACATATCGGGGGAATAATGGCCGCGCCTCTTGCCATAACCGGAAAAATTGGATAAAACTAGCAGAGAAAACAAAAACAATAGTACCGCCTTCTTTCGATGGGAACCGGGGGGTAACAATGGAGCTTCGCGACAATGCCTTGTTTCGGGAACAGTGTTATATAGACGGGGAATGGGCCGGCTCGGACGACGGCAGCGCCACGCTGATATCCAATCCGGCGAATGGCGAGCCTTTAGGGAGAGTTCCCTCCATCGGGCGTGATGAGACGCGCCGCGCCATCTCGGCGGCGCAGGGCGCCCTGCCCGTCTGGAAGGCCCTTACGGCGCAGGCACGGGCTAACATTCTCAGGCGCTGGTTCACCCTCATCATCGAGAACCGGGAAGACCTCGCGACGATACTCACCCTCGAGCAGGGCAAGCCTTTGAGCGAGGCGCGCGGCGAAATCGCGTACGCCGCAAGCTTCCTGGAATGGTTCGCGGAAGAGGGGAAACGTGTCTACGGGGACATCATCCCGCCGCACCAGCCGGGCAAGCGGATACTCGTTCTCAAGGAACCCGTGGGCGTGTGCGCGGCGATAACACCGTGGAACTTTCCCGCGGCGATGATCACGCGCAAGGTGGGGGCCGCCCTCGCTGCAGGATGCACGATGGTCGTCAAGCCTGCCCGCCAGACCCCGTTTTCGGCGCTCGCGATGGCGGCGCTCGCAGAACGCTCAGGGCTCCCGGCAGGGGTCCTCAACGTCGTGACCGGCCCCGCGCAGGTGATTGGCGACGAGATCCTCGATAACCCGACGGTACGAAAACTCAGTTTCACCGGGTCCACGGCCACGGGAAAATACCTGATGCGGCGCGCGGCCGGCACACTCAAGCGCCTGTCGCTGGAGCTCGGCGGCAATGCGCCTTTCATCGTATTTGACGATGCCGATATCGAAGCGGCGGTAGAGGGAGCGCTTCTTTCAAAATACCGCAACAGCGGCCAGACCTGTGTCTGCGCGAACCGCTTTCTCGTCCACGACGGCGTTTATGACGAATTTTCATCACGCCTCGCAGACGCCGTGCGCACGCAGATGGTCGTCGGCAACGGCCTCACACCCGGCGTCACGCAGGGCCCGCTCATCGACGATGCGGCCCTCAGAAAAGTTGAGCACCAGGTCGAAGACGCCGTGGCCAAAGGTGCAAAGGTCCTGACGGGCGGCAGGCGCCATGCGCTCGGCGGCACCTTTTATGAACCGACGGTGCTCATCGATGCCACGACGGACATGCTCTGCGCCTGCGAGGAGACATTCGGGCCCGTTGCCCCTCTGTTCCGGTTCCGCGATGACAAAGAGGCTGCGGCCCTCGCGAATGCAACAGAATACGGATTGGCCGCCTATTTTTACAGCCGCAATCTCCGGCGGGTGTTCACGATGGCTGAAACCCTGCAATACGGAATCATCGGGATCAACACCGGCATAATCTCCACGGAGGTCGCCCCCTTCGGCGGCGTCAAGGAATCCGGGTTCGGCCGCGAGGGCTCGAAATACGGTATCGAAGAGTACCTGAACGTAAAATACCTGTGCATCGGGCTATGAGATGGTACAGACAGGGAGGCAATGAAGGGTATGTCGGAAAAGTTTGATTCTTTGATGATCATCCTCAACAGGATCGATAGCGGTGCACGGGTTACGATGCGGTCACTCTGCGAAGACCTGGAAAAAGAAAAGCGGACCATATACCGGTATATCAGCACCCTTGTCAAGGCGGGTTTTCCGGTCGAATACAGGCACTCACTGGGCTGTTACAAGTTTCAGGAGGGATACACCCTGAAAAGGCCCCATCTGTCGGTCGAAGAGGCCCTGGCATTCTCCCTTGCGAAAAAATTTCTCGGAAATTTCGGGCCCGGAATGCAAAAAAGCCTGGATAAAATTGAAGAAAAACTCAGCTTCAAGAGACCGGCGGGAATATCGAATGTTGTCTTTTCACCCGGTGCTGTTCCGAGCGGAATAGAGGTTTATCTCACGTCACTTTATCAGGCGATTGCCGACCATCAGAAAATGAAGATCACGTACAGGTCTTTCAGCGCAACAAAGGACACGACCAGCACCGTCAACCCGTACTACCTGTTCTTCAACGACGGCCTGTGGTATTTCAGGGGCCATTACGAGGCGGACAGGGCCGTACGCACGTTTGCCCTCGACAGGATCAAGTCCCTCATTCCCCTGGACAGGTATTTTGCGCCGCCCGGCCTCAAGCCCGAAGACGAACTGTCCGGTGCGTTCGGTGCGTTTTTCGACGGAGAGCCTGTCGACATCGTCCTGAAATTCGACGAGATCTACAAACCTCTCATTCAGAGGAAGAAATGGCCCCCGAGCCAGGAATCGCGTGAACTGCCCGACGGGTCCCTTGAAGTCACATTCAGGGTCAACGGGACGGACGGCATCAGGAACTGGGTCTACCAGTGGATGCCGCATGTCGAGGTGGTCGCCCCGCGTGAATTTCGTGATATGTTCCGCGGCGACCTCGACATTTCCCTCAAAAAACAGGGAAAGAAGTGACCACATCCCGGGGTTTGGCCGGACCGGAAAGGAATGGTGCATGCGGCACGAAACGGGGAATTACCGCCGGCGGCCGCGGCTGCTGTGATTATACCGTCCCCGGTGTGAACCGGAATATCCGCGATAATACGGACCCGGACAACAAGGCCGGGGGCCGTAATATCCCGTCGTGTAATAATATGAGGAATAGGAATAATACGGGCCGCCGTAATAAGCATCATAGGGCTGCGCCGGCACCACCGCACATCCCCACGCCGCCAGGGCCAGAAGGATGACGGCAAGGACCAGCATGGCCAACCTTATCGGAAAGCTGCTTTTCGTGAGATGAACCGAAGTTCCGTTTTGAGGAATTGCTCTTTCCCGCATCATCATACTACATCATACAGCAAAATTAGTGCCTTGCTTACCCGTCCGTAAGGTATCGATATTATTGAGTCACAAGACAGCCAGATCATGACTTTCGACATTTATGTCGTTTTCGGGCAGGCGCACCCGACGAAAATGTCCAGGGAAGGCCTCTATCCTGCAGGCTCGATAAGGGGCATCCCTTTGACAGGATGCCCCGGGGAACGTCTTAAGCCCGCCTGGACCTGTTCGCGCGCCTCTGACCGGCGCCTGACATATTTTCCGTCACAACGGGGCCCGTTGTCTTGAAGAACGCCATGTGGACCACCTTCTCGAGATAGACAAGGGCCGAGCCCACGGCCGTTTCGTTCTCGAAACGGTAGTCGGTCCCGTACCCCACCGATCTGTATTTTTCCTCCCGGCACAGGAAGACCGCCTGAAAGAACTGCCTGGCACTTCTTTCATGGTCCGCCCCGTTCGCCTTCCGGCGGTCGACCAGGGCATCCATCGCGTAGCTCATGACGAGTTTTGTATGGAGGTCCGCATACGCGGAAGAGAGCGCAACGACGTCAAACCCCACGACCGTGCCGCCGATCAGGATGAAGATCCCCTTTTGCGCCTCCCGCAGGGGAAATGCGTCGATGTATGCGTCGAGGCCCGCTTTGTGCGATTCATACACGTCGCGCATCGCGCCCGTTGCGGAACGCACACCGGCCTCGCGCGACATGAGCGCGATATCGTCCCAGACCTTGCCCTGGTCCGAGCGGTACGACCTGTCGTTGCGAAGGTTCTGCGTAACCCCCTTCACCTTATTCTCGCGGGCCCCCCTGGCCATAACGATCCCTGAATCGTCAAAATCGGCCTTGCTGTAATGCCACCTCCCGTGCTCGGTACAGCTGACCGGGACCACCGTCTCGGACTTCTCCCGGAGCAGTATGGTGGCATTCAGCACCCTGTTCTGCTTGGCGCCTGTCAACTCTTCCCCGTCGAGAAGCAGGACGGGGACATCGGCACTATTCTTCGCAAGCAGCTCCGGCACCGATCCGCTCGCACTCACCTCCGTGACAACGAGGAGCCGCGCGCCCAGTGCCCTTTTCAGGGTGAGAAATTCGGGCACATGGTCCGCCTGCGTGAGGAGCGGAATGACCGTCATGTTCCGAAAGGTCTTCGGCTCCCCAAAATTGATCGAATCGATAAAATCACTGATCACCTTATCCAATTTACCCTCCTTCGAGCAGTGTCTACGAGAACCGCCTTGAGCACCATCCTGCAGCGCCCGCAGAGGTTGAGAACACCCTTCCCGGGAACAAAATACGCCCCGGACGCGGCAGCTTCCCGGCACCAGTCACAGACAACAATGTCCTCGGAACTCTCCTTCTTTTCCGTCTCCACGCCTCACGGCCCCTTTTTGAAAATAGTATAAAGACCGGGCGTGACAGCAGTCTGTCAGTCACAAGAATTTGGATATCCTTTTTTGTTGGTTATCTCTTTTCGGAGCGCTCGTGAGGGGGAACGCGATGGGTTCCTCGACCGCCGGGCGCGGCTTCATGAGGACAAACCTGTCTTGAATGCCGTGCGTCTGGCCGGTCCGGCGGCACTCTAAGGGCGTGCCCGGTCTATTGTACCGGTCCCGGATATTTCCTTTAATCGCTCCAGTATCCTGACCATGCCCATTGTATCGAGGGCGCAGTATTCAAGAAGATTGGCGCGGGTCTTTGCAACTTCGTCCGGGTCCTTGCTTGCACACATCGCGAAATAGGCGTCCATGGCCATCATCCCGTCCGCGACCTCCATCCCCTCGTAGCTGAGCCCGGGCACGAGGACCGGCAGGACAACTTTCTGTGAATACGACCCGTTCATCTCCCAGTGGTAGATGTGGCGTGACCTGAACGGGGCGGCGAGGTCCAGGGTATTGCCGATGATCTTCTCCAGTTTGTCCTTATACCGGGGAAAAGCCGAGGCAAGTTCCTTCAGCCGGGAGATCTCGAACCCGGAGTTGAAAGCCAGGACGCACGCGTCATCGGGGACCTGTCTGCAAAGATTGGCTGCCACGTCCTCGCGCGGGTCCACATTCGGCTCCGCGAGGAACTCATAATGGCCTAAAGGGGCCGTTTCGGATTCCCGGTAATGCAATGAATACTGGTACGGCACCTGCTGGTACGGCGACGTGCCGTCATACAGGGGGACCGCGACCATGTACGTCTCAAAATCCAAAAAGTAGAGGGGATAACGGATGCCCCCGAGAAAATCCTTCAGTGCCGCCGTATCCGCCGCTTCCTTCTTCTCAAGGAAGAACTCCGCCTGCTGCCTCTGCCGCGCGTTCAGGCTGTCGAGCGGCACGTCCTGCAGCCTCACGATCCCGTTCCGGTAGAGCGCAAATTTATCAATCCCCCTGTTTTTCAGAGTGAAAACGGAATTTTCGGGGATATGCCGCCAGCAGTGCCCGTAGAAGTTGCATTCGAACGGGTCGGTGCAGTAGGGCCCTATGTCCGTGTCAGGCATTTCCCCCTGCAGCATGCGTTTCATCTTCGCGATCTCCGTCTTGACGAAATCCTCCATATCCTGAACGGTGCCGGTCTTATCCTCGATCGTGAACAGTTTTTCCGGCTCGATCGCGCCATGCCTCACGTATGCACGGTTGATATGCACGAGGTAAGCATGGGAGAGGTCGACTCCTGCGCCCCGGAGCACGTAATACTGCACGGCGATATCGGGTATGTGGTACGGCTGCACCGATGCGGAGCTTTTAACCTCGTACAACTCCCAGCCCGACTTCCCCGGCCTCAGGATGTCGACCTTCACAAAAACGCCGTCATAACTGAAGGCGGCCTCATACAGGACCTCTGCCCCTTTCTCCATTGCGGCCTTCGTCCGGGCGATCTGCCCGTCATGATCATCAGCCTCGTAAGGTATAAGAACACCGCCGGGGAACAGGCCCTGCGCCAGCTTGCCCACCTCGGTCCCCGCCTGGAAAGCCGCCTCCCGAGATGGCGGCACCGGATCGGCGAGCTCCGGATGATGCACTTGCAGATAAAGCGCCTTGTGGCACTGCAGCCCCTGAACGAATTTCGATTTGCTCAATAATGGATCGCTGCTGGTCCGGCCCATAATCTCCCCCTGATTTGTCTGCTCAACATTACGAAGTTTACCTGTCACCGATGCCCGTTTCATATCTTATCAATTACCATGCCTGAATGACAGGGGGGTGGCAGTCTGAATTTTTTACCCGGCCGGCTGAATGTGCCTCACAACTTCGATGGTTGCACCGGCCTGTACCATACTGTTGTCACTATTGAAGGGCAAAATCCTGCAGCGGGGCTACATTTGGAGAATTTACTGAAGGCAAAGGCGGTTTTTTCTGCACCGTTCGGCGGGGTTAACTGAGCCCGAGGAATGTGAATATGAGCATGCACAGTGCCGCGACGATCGCCGATGCGGGTATCGTGATGAACCAGGCGATGACGACGCCGCCCGCGACGCCCCAGCGCACGGCGGAAAACCGCTTCGACGACCCGACGCCGAGCAGTGACGATGTCGTGACCTGGGTCGTGCTTATGGGGGCCCCGAAGAGCGATGCGGTGAAGATGACGCCGGCGGTGGCGCTCTGGGACGCGAAGCCGTGAACGGGACGCATCCTCAGGATCTTCTGCCCCATCGTCTTGATGATCCGCCAGCCCCCGTTCAGGGTACCCATCATGATCACGGCCGCGCAGGCAATCTTCACCCATACCGGTATGTACAGCACAGGTATCTTGTGAAATATGAAGAGGGCGAGCGCGATGACGCCCATTGTCTTCTGCGCGTCGTTCATCCCGTGGCTTACGGACATTCCCGCGGCCGCGACGACCTGCAGGTTCTTGAAGACGGTGTTTGCCGTCTTGAACCGCATACCGAGACTGATCCACGCGAGGATGAGCATGATGATGTACCCGGCAATAAATCCAGCCACGGGAGACAGGAACAGGGGAATAATAACCTTGTACAGGATGGAGGAATACTCGAGCGAATTCCACCCGCTCTGTACGACTGCGGCGCCTATAAGGCCCCCTATCAACGCATGCGACGAAGACGACGGAAGGCCGGCACGCCATGTGAACACGTTCCACAGGATGGCACCGGACAGGGCGGCGATAAGGATCGTCCGGCTCCCGAGTATCATCTCCGGGCTCACGATGCCCTTCCCGACCGTTTCGGCAACGTGCGTGCCGAGAAACGCGCCGGCGAAATTGAGGACCCCCGACATGATGACCGCGCTCCGGGGTGACAGGACCCGGGTCGAGACGACCGATGCGATGGCATTTGCGCTGTCATGCGCGCCGTTCGTGTAGTCGAAGACCAGCGCGACGGTCACAATGATCACGAGGAGCGCCATGGAATCAGGCATTCTTGATGCTTACCCCTTCGATGATATTCGCAAGCGTCCCGGCCTTGTTCAAGGCGCGCTCGATCCGGTTGTAGATCTGGTTCCACATGAGGACCTGCAGGACTTCCTTGCTGTCCCCGGGATTGGAATCATAGATCTCGCCAAGTGCGAGCAGGAGCTGCATCTCGGACTGGTTGGATATGGCGATGATATTCTTTGAATGTTCTTCGGTTGCCTTCTTGCTGCCGAGCTTATGGAGCATGATCTCCGTCTCTTCGACGATCTCCCGCAGGTTCTCGACGAGCTCCACGGCGCTCGGTTTCACGGTCCCGAACCGGTAGAGCCCGATACGGGATGCGACGGACTTTATCGCGTTCAGCACGTCTTCCTGTCCCATGTTTATCGAGTGGATGTCCTCACGGTCAAGAGGGGTTATGAACGAAAGGGACAACTGCGAAGAGATCTCGCGGGACAGGTCGTCCCCTTCGATCTCGAGTTGAATTATCTTTTCGCATTTTTCGGGGACACCCGTGAAATTCTTGAAGATGGAGTCAAGAATAATGGCGGCGTCCTTGACTATATTGCTCTGTTTTTCAAATAAGTCGAAGAATTTAGATACCTTCGGGAAGAATCTCGGGCTCATAGCAGGTCATCCTTACAATTTCTCAGCACGTGCAGCAGGAACACAATTTCAGGTCCGGGATACGTAATATTTGAGCTTTTTTTGAGACCGCAATCAATAGAATTTTTCATAGTTCCTAATGCCATGTTATTCTTGACCATTTCTTTGGCGGGTACTACAATCTCATCAATCGCATAGTGTTTTTTGTGTACACCTGGCACATCCCGCCTTGCAGATTGAATGACATTATTGCCGGAGGTCTTATGATGACAAACATGGTTTATTTTAAAAGAATCCGCCGCATGAGCCGGTATATTTTCATTGCCCTCGCGGCAATAACACTTTTTGCCTTCCCCACCGTAAGGCCCGTCCATGCGGACCCGCTGCTCGATGAGATCGTCGAGTTCTCCGGGGAAATGTTCGGGGCCGAGCACAACGTGCCCGCTCTCATCATCGCGGTGGTCTGCAAGGGGGAAACCTCTGTTCGCGGCTTCGGCGAGCGCGCCGGCAAAGACAGCAGGCCCCCGGACGGCAGTACCATATTGAGGATCGGCTCCATCACCAAGGCGTTCGACGGCGAGCTCCTCGCCCATCTTGCCGCGAGGAACATCGTCCGGCTCACCGACCCGGTCACAAAGGCCTGGCCGGAGCTTGCCGTGCATGCTAAGGCCAACGTCGCGCAGGTCCGCTTTATCGATCTCGTGACCCATTCCGCAGGCCTGCCGCGCGAACTTCCCCCCGAGGTCCAATCAAAAGGGCCGTTGACCGCCGAGACATACGCCGGATGGTTCAAGAATCACAAGCTCCTCTTCGAACCCGGAAGACTGGTCCACTACTCGAATGTCGGGTTCGATGTGCTTGCCATCAGCTTATCGAAGGCCGCGAAGAAATCCTTTCCCGACCTCCTCCAACAGTACATCACCGGCCCGCTGGACATGAAGGACACCGTTTTTGTCCTTTCCCCCGAGCAAAAACAGCGTCTCATGCAGGGCCATGACCCTGCCGGGGCGCCCATACCTGACACGACGCCCGCTCCCGTAAATTACGGAGCAGGGGCCCTCTACTCGACGCCGAACGACCTCGTGAAATGGATGCGGTGGCATCTCGACCGTTTCGGCCGGAAAGACGCCGAGGCGCGGCTGCTCAACCACGCGCTCTTCGTGCCGCGCGACGGCCTCGCCACAGTGTCCGGTTTTGGTGAATCGGGCCATATGGACGCCATGGGACTGGGCTGGGTGGCCATGATGCCGGAAGGCAGCCGCCCGTTCATTCTCCAGAAATCGGGCGCCCTCCAGGGGACCGTCAGCTACATCGCCTTTGCGCCTGCCCGCGACGTGGCCGTCTTCATCGCCATCAACAAATTCGACTTCGGCGCCGCGGGGGCCATGATCAAATTAGCCAACAACCTGATAGCGACCTTCGCACCGCGTTAAGCCCCCGGCAGGCTGCGCACATCATCCATCGCCATACCCCGGTATTTGAAATACCGGGGCCTTCGCATCGTCAACCGGGCACCATGACGCGAGGTATTGCGTCCTTAGTGACACAATGCTGTCATCGCGGCCAGCTATAATCTTTTTATAAAGGAGGTTGTCATGCCCCGATACATATTTAAGTCAGGCGGCCCTGAGCACGGGACGATCGACGCACGCGACCTTGAAGACGCCTTGAAACAGGCCGGACCCTCCGGGGACAAGCCGTATGAACCCGCAGAAGGGGATGACCCTTATAAAAAGTTCCTCCTTATGGCCATTCTGGACGAGACGTTTGACCCGTAGCGGGGGATATGATGAAAAAGCTTGCGCTTCGCTTCCTGACAATCGTCTTGATACTTGCCGGCTGCGCGTGCGGCTTAGCGGCCGGGGACACCAGAAAGGTCTACGATAAAGACTGGAGGGTCAAAGGATACATCCGGGACGACGGGCACGGCACGAAGAAGATATACGACAAGAGCTGGGATACCGAGGGGTACGTCCGCGACGGCACGCTATACGACAGGAACGGGGACCGGACGGGAAAGATCGAAAAATGAGGGCCCTCGTTGAATGTCAGCTTTGATCAACATATTATAATGCGAAATTACCCAGCCTTTCGGGCTGGTATATGATCTCTTCGATCTGTATTTTCACCGGGCCCCCGGGCAGGTCCCATGACAATATATCACCTTCCCTGCAGCCGATAAGGGCAATACCCATAGGTGAAAGTATGGAAACGGCCTTGCCGTTCACGCCTTCCTTGCCGGGGAATACGAGCATGAGGCTGTGTTCTTCGCCTGTATTGACATTCCTCACGCGGACGATGGAGTTCATGGTAACGACATCACCCGGGACTTCCCTGGGTTCCACCACGGTAGCCTGCTCGAGCTCCTTTTGGAGTTTTTCCAGGTACGGCGCGCTGGGCCCGCCGCTCGCATCGACGAGGGCGCGAAGTCTTTCCAGGTCGTACCGGTTTATATAAATATTCCTCTTTGTCATGACAGGATGTCCTGCAACGTATAGTATTTGATCAAGAAAGTTGTTTTAAAGACGGATCTCCAGGATATCAACGGCGGCTGCAATAACTGCGAGGGCATGAAACCATGTCCGTCACACCTTTTAATTAGCATAAATATCCCGGGCTTGTCAAAAGAAGTGCGGCAGACCGTTCATCCGCAAAGGGCCCGATCCCCTATCTATCCAGTATATCCCTGACCCTGGCCAGGAGATCGTCCGGCGTAATGGGCTTGGCAATAAAATCAACCTCCCCCTCTTCAACACCTTTGTCGAGAATAATGTCCTTCGTATAACCGCTCATGAACAGGACTTTTACAGGTATGTTCATATTTTTTATGGCGTCATAGGTTTCCCTTCCATTTTTCCTCGGCATGACGGAGTCGAGGATCAGGAGGTCTATGCCGGCTCCCTGTCGTGCAAAGATTTCTACGGCGTCCTGACCGTCCACTGCTTCGAGAACGGTATATCCGTGATGGGTCAGGATCTCCGTTAAAAAAAGCCTTACCGACGTGTCGTCCTCGGCAACGAGGATGGTCTCCGTCCCCTTATGGGCCGCAGGCGATTCGGAGAAAACGGGTTCCCCCTCCCGCACAGTGTTTTCCATCACAGGGAAATAGATAAAGAACGTTGTTCCCTTTTTCAGTTCGCTCCACACATCTATATACCCTTTGTGCTGTTTTACGATGCCATAGACTGTCGCGAGGCCGAGGCCGGTGCCTCTGCCGGGTTCCTTGGTGGTGAAGAATGGATCGAACAATCTCTCTTTTGTCGATTCCTCGATGCCCGAACCCGTATCGGAAACTGTCAGGCGGGCATATCTTCCCGCAGTGCCAAATCCATGGGACTCGATAAACCTGTCTTCCATGTCAAACAGGCTGGTTTCGATCGTCAGAACTCCCCCGCTCTTCATGGCGTCCCGGGCATTGGTGGTAAGGTTGAAGAGTATCTGGTCGATCTGGGTGGTGTCGGCCATGATGACAATGTCTTCGGGCATCAGCGATATCGACAGCTCGACATCTTCCGTGAGAAGCCTTTTCAGGAGCTTCTCGGTCCCCTTGATACAGCCATTGAGATTTATCGGGGCGAGGGTGATGGGCTGTTTCCTGCTGAAGGCGAGGAGGCTCCTGGTAAGATTTGCCGCCTTCTCGGTAGAGGAAAGTATCTGGTCTACGTAGTGCTTCAATGGGTCTGACTCCGGCATGTTTAGCTGGAGGATCGTCCCGAATCCCATGATAACGGTGAGAATATTATTGAAATCATGGGCGATCCCTCCGGCGAGGGTACCAATGGCCTCCATCTTCTGGGCCTGCCGGAGCTGGGATTGGAGTTTCGCTTCCTCCGTAATGTCGGTGGCCGTATTGATAAAAGTACCGCCGGGGGCCTGGGTCGCCTGCATGAGGATATCGCGGACTGCCCCGTCCTTGCGCACCCATTTCGTCTCAACGATCCCTTCCCGATAAAGGACCCTTCCGGCCCGCTCATACTCTGCCCTGTTTTCATACAGGAACAAAGGGTCCCGCCCGATCAACTCTTCCAGGGCGTATCCCGTGATCTGGCCCATTCTTTCGTTCGCCCACTCCAGCATCCTGTTTTTTGCGCGGGCTATCCCGATGGGCGAGGCGAGAAGGATGGCCCTCAACTGCTGCTCCGAAAGGGCAAGCTGATCTTCCGCCTGTTTGCGCTCGGTCATGTCACGCACTATTGCCTGCAAGTATACGGACCCATCCAGTTCGAAGCGGTTGAGGCTTACCTCCGTATCGAAGGCCGCCCCGTCCAGCCTTTGATGCCGCCACTCAAAGAATTGGGCCTCGCCCGCCAGCGCCAGATTCATTTTTTCAACCGCCCTCTTTCGGGAAGGGGCCCCGTCTGCCTGGAATTCGGGCGAGAAGTCGACCGGGGAGTGGCCGATAATGTCGTCTTTACCGCACCCGAACATGTCAAGCGTCCTGCTGTTGCAATCAAAGAAAAGGTGGCCCTTCATGATAAAGATGGCATCGTTCGCCGAATCAAAGAGGGTGCGAAATTTGAGCTCGCTCTCGCGCAGCGCCTGTTCGGCCCGCTTACGTTCCGTTATGTCCCGCAGCAATCCCCTGACACCGGCCGGGCGCCCGTCGGCGCCAATGATGAGCCGCGCCGAAAGAGACGCCTGCCGCTCCCTCCCGTTCTTCGCCTTCAACAACAGTTCATAGTCGTGAAGATACCCCTTCTCTGAAAGCTTCGCCAGCAAACGCTGCCGCTCTTCCGGATTGACATAGGCCTCGATGACCGGCCTCCCTATGAGGTCTTCCCGGTCCCAGCCTGCCAGACGGTTAACGGACGGGGACACAGTTGTGATCCTGCCTTCCGAGTCGGTTTCAAAATAGAGGTCTTCTATGGTCTCGAAAATTTCCTTGAACTTTGCCTCGCTTGCTTTGAGGGCAGCTTCTGCCCGCCTGCGCTCGGTGATGTCGAGCAGTATCCCGATGATCGCAGGTTGTCCTTTATACGTGGTTGAAGAGCTGTAGACCTCGACGTACTTAACACCGTGAGTCTTTGTGAGTATCCTGAAATCATAGTGATGGAACGGCAAGTGCCCCGATATCCTCCGGCGCAGGCTGTCCTTCACGAGGGGCCAATCTTCGGGGAATATCACGTCATCAACCCTGAGAACATCAACCACTTCTTTGACCGTGTATCCGAATATTTCGGCACAACGTGAATTGACGTACCGCAGGATGCCGTCGTCCTGCATTACATAGAACCCTGCAAGCGAATTCTCGGCCAGGTCCCGGAAATTTACCTCAGACCGGGGCCGCTCATCGCCGCCCGGTCTGTCTTGGTGTTCCAGTTCCTTGATTCTCCGTTTTAAGGAGGATATTTCTTCGAGCAGCTCTTCGACAGTCCGGGGCCCGGTGTTCATTGTGAAACCTCCCGTTGCGAAGGCAGAAGTATACTGCGGCACAATACATCGAAATTATTTCTGAATATTTATATCGGTGTCAAGCTCAATCTTCGCCGCGCTGCAGGACCGCCAGGTCCTTTTCCCGTTTGTATTCCCTGATAATCTCCAGGAACACCTCTCCGTATTTTTCCAGTTTTGTCTCCCCGACACCGGTAATACTTCTCATCCCGGCCAACGAGTCCGGCAAGAATGTCGCAAACCCGGCGAGCGTGCTGTTATGGAAGATAACGTAGGCGGGCAATGACTGTTTCCGGGCAAGTTCATATCTGGCCGTCTTCAGTCTCTCGAAGAGCTCCTCATGGCAAACATGCGGTCCCGATGACCGGGCCGCCGCGCCGGGCCCGCTCGCCGCCCTCTTCCCGGATTCGCGAGGTCTGGCATCAGCCACCCGGTATTTCCTCAAGAGGAACTTTTCCTTTCCGGTAAGTACGGGCCGGCATTTTGAGGTCAGCCGCAAGCCGCCCTTGTTTTCCATGTCAACCTTCAGGAACCGGGCGGCAACGAGCTGCCTGAACACGGACCTCCATTCGGCCGCTGACAATTCTTTCCCTATACCGTAAACGGAAAGCCTGTCATGCCCGAAATTCCGTATCCTCTCTGCAGGCTTGCCGAGCAGAACGTCGATCAGGTAATTGACCCCGAATCTCTGCCCTGTCCTGAAGGAGCATGACAGGGCCTTTTGGGCTGCGAGTGTCCCGTCAACCGTTTCGATGCCTTTTATGCATATGTCGCAATTACCGCACGGCCCGTCGAGCCTCTCGCCGAAATACGCCAGGAGCACCTGCCTCCTGCAGTGTCCCGATTCACAGTAGCCGAGCATGGCGTCCATTTTCCTGTATTGTATCCTCTTGAACTCTTCTTCGCCCCGGGAGGCGTCTATCATCTGCTGTAATACCGCCACATCCTGCAGGCCATATATCATCCAGGCCTCTGCGGGTTCGCCGTCACGCCCCGCCCGCCCGGTCTCCTGGTAGTAGTTCTCCAGGGTTTTCGGGAGGTTGAGATGCGCTATATACCGGATGTCAGGCTTATTTATCCCCATACCGAAGGCGATCGTGGCAACCATGACGGCGCCGTCGTTTTGAAGGAAAATATTTTGATGCCTTAACCGCGTATCCCTGTCAAGGCCCGCGTGATACACATATGCCGGTACATCGTTTTCCCGCAAAAATCCGGCGATCTCTTCGGTCTTATTTCTCGTCGTGCAATAGACGATACCGGACTCCCCCGGGTGCCGGTCGCGGATAAAATTCAGCAATTGCTTCTTTTCGTTATTCTTCACGTCAACCGTGTACGAAATGTTCGGCCGGTCGAGGCCCGACAGGAAATGGCGCGCCTTTTCCAGGTTGAGCTTCTCAATGATGTCCTTCCTCGTGAATTCATCCGCGGTGGCAGTCAGGGCTATACGGGGAACATCCGGGAACATCCCGGACAGCACCCCGAGCTGCAGATACTCGGGCCTGAAATCGTGCCCCCACTGCGACACGCAGTGCGCCTCGTCAATGGCAAAAAGGCAGATCTTTATCGTCTTGAGGAAAGCGAGAAAACCCTCCGTCATGAGCCGCTCGGGCGCAACATACAAAAGGTCCAGGCCCCCGTTTCTCGCTGCCTGCTCTATCTCGAATGCATCCTGAGGCAGCAGCATGGAATTGAGAAAACCGGCCTGTATCCCGACCTGCCGCATACTTTCAACCTGGTCCTGCATCAGCGCGATCAACGGCGATACGACCACGCACGTGCCGGGCAGCAAGACAGCGGGCACCTGGTAACAGAGCGATTTCCCGCTTCCCGTGTGCATCACCGTGAAAACATCATTTCCGTCAAGCAGGTCGTTGATTATCTCTTCCTGGTAAGGCCGGAAACTGTCATACCCGAAATATCCCTTTAAAACATCATGCGGCGTGCGCGCACCGGTTTTATCCATAAAGCCCTGCCCGTTTCTGATCAAGGTCCATACATTCATCTACCACAAAAGCCATACCCCGGTAAATTTGCATATTGTGCACCAAAAAACGCGGATTCTCAAATCCGGCCC
>CALMFJ010000121.1 GCA_937862865.1 uncultured Pseudomonadota bacterium
GGGAATCCAGTGTCTTTGGTCTTTCTAACGTAGAACGTAGAACGTAGAACGCAGAACCGCTTCTAGATTATGTCGGAGCGTTCCACGTGGCGGTACTCTCCGGGCTTGAGGTCGCGAAGACCAAGTTTGCCGATCCGGACACGAATGAGCTTCAATACGGGATGCCCGAGGGCATCGCCCATTTTCCTGATCATCCGGTTCTTCCCCTCGTTGACCACGATGCTGTACCAGACATTCGCAGGCGACTTTCTTACCAGACGGGCCGCTTCCGCTCTGTAAACGGCGCCTTCAAAGACGATCCCCTCTTTCATCCTGCGTATCGTCTCCCTGTCGAGCAAGCCCTTGAATTTCACGAGATATTCTTTCGTAACGTTGTGGCTCGGATGCATCACCTCGTTGGCGAGGTCCCCATCATTCGTGAATATCATCAATCCTTCGGAATGATAGTCGAGCCTGCCGACGGGAAAGAGACGCAGATCATGTTTGATCAGGCTTCGTGCCAGCCTGCGCCCTTTCGGGTCCTTGAGGTCCGATATATAACCGTCCGGCTTGTTCAGGGCGATGTACACCTTTATCGCCTGTGGCCTTAACGGGGCACCGTCGCATGTGACGTTATCGTCCGGGCCCACCTGTGCCGACAATGAGGATACAGGAATATCGTTGATCTTTATCCTGCCCTCGTGGATCAACGACTCAGCTTGTCTGCGGGGGTATTGCCCTGCGCGCGATAAGAACCTGACGAGGCTTTCCATCTCACAACATACTGTATCGAGAGAATCCCTAGTCCTTAAAAACCTCTATCGGCACCCTGGTCTCTTTCAGGGGAACGGGCTTCACGATGGTAGAGGTCCGGGTCGATTTACGGTAGACGTGAAACACGATGTTCTCCCGCTTCGGCAAGGGATTGGCCTCGATCTCCATGACGAGGTCATCAGGGTTCTCGATCTGCAGGATGGCCGTTTTCTTGACCGCGTTCGAGGCCGGCAATGTCATGAGGAAGGTGTCGTTCATATACAGGCCCTTGCTGTACGAGACTGTAATGGTATGCTCCCCTGTCGTCAGGGGAACGGAGAACTCCGTAAATTTGTCGAACTTGATGGGGTTCCCGTCGATGGTCACCGTGAAATTGACCGGCACCATGATATTGAATTCGGACCTTTTCAGCGTATACTCCAGGACAGGGTTGCCGCGGGTCTCGTCGCTGAGCACCGTATTTCTCTCATCCCGGCTCTGGGCCCTGTACAGCACGGGTTTAAATATCAGGTCACACTTGACGATCTGTTCCTTTTTCCTTTCCTGGTAGGGGACCACGACCTTCGCGGCCATCGCCGTATAGGGCTGGGCGGGCACGACAGAATCAACAACGATATCCTCGTACGTCTTATCGATCTTGTAGTAGGATATCTGGACCTTGTCCCCCACTATCTTATAGGTTCCCGATATGATCACGTCGACGTTGTCTTTTTTGAGATACTCCTCGATGGTCTTGTTGTATTCATCGTATTCCCCCGGGAGATACGCCCCCAGTGCAGGACTGATCAGCCTGCTTGCCGGCTGCATGCGCTTCTTCTGGGAAAACACCTTGATGATCTCCTTCCGGATCCTCTGGGAGAACTCGGTTATATTGTTCTTTTCGTCAAATATCTGGTACACATAGACCTTCACCTTTTTCTCGGGCGGGTAGGGCTCGACGATCTTTGAAAGCAGGGTGAATACGCCCGGATAGAGAAGGGCATCGTCGGATGCGAGCTTCGCAATAGTAACAACATCCTTTCCGATTTCGCGGGTCATCTCGATGATCTGGCAAACGCTTCTCGTATCATAGATCTCAACGACCGCGCATTTGCCGATAGGATCACTTCTCATCGTGTCCGCCTTGAAGTAAACGGTCAGGATGTCGCCCTTGATGATCCCCACATTGGCCCCGATATTGGTGAATGCCTTGTCCCCTATGAGCATCTTGAACTTGCCTTCAAGGCTATCCGTGATCACTCCGGCGACGATGTTTCCGGTCGTGGCAACAGGGCTGTCAGGATTTGCCGCCAGGCAGCTATATCCCGGCACAAGCACCGATATGCAAATTATAAACGCCAGTATCGCTTTCATTTATCCCTCTGTATTATAGAGATTCTTTACAACCCTTGGCGTAATGAAAATGAGAAGCTCCGTTCTCGTATCCGACTTCGTCTGTTTCTTGAAAAGCCAGCCAAGCAGCGGGATGTTCATCAGGCCGGGGATACCGTTCTCGCTCGAACCCTCTTCACGTTCATATATGCCGCCGATGACCGCCGTCTCACCGTCCCTCACGTAAAGCAGGGTGGACGCCTGTTTCTTGTCGATTGTCGGCACGCCTTCCGATGTGTTGACAAAGTCAGCCTGGTCCTTCTTTGCCAGGATCTCCAGCCGGATAAATCCGTCTTTCGTAAGGGTAGGCGTTACTTCAAGGCCCAGTACGGCCTCTGCGAACTGTGTCTGGGTACCGGAGTTCGAGTAGGTCTTGTAGGGGATAGATTTGCCCTGCTGTATGATGGCCTTCTTATTGTCCGATGTGATAACCTTGGGATTCGAGAGTATCCTGCCCTTTCCTTCGTTTTCAAGGGCCGATAACTGGACGTCAAGCTGGAAGGAATCGGTGGCGCTCCCTATGTAAAAACCGAGTATACCGCCGGAGCCGCCGCCCATGACATTTGCGGGCAGGTTGACATTATACGGTATGGCGCTGCCGCTTCCCGACCTGAAACCAAGGAGGTCGACGGTGGAATTGACCGTGGTCCCCGTGTCCGACACGCTCGTCGCATAGCGGCCGCCGGATATCAGGAGTTCCTTATTCCCCAGCGCACCCGATGTCATGTTCGAGTTCATACCCCACTGTATGCCAAGTTCCCGTGAGAACTTCGTATTGGCCTGAACGATCTTGCAATCGATCTGTATCTGGTTCGGCTTTCTGTCATGTTCCCTCACGATCCGGATCATGTTTGCAACGTTCTCTCTCGTATCTTTGATGATGAGTGCGTTGTTCCAGGTGACCTGGGTTATCGTCCCGAACTCGGAAAGAAACCCTCTCGACGCCTGGCCCGCTGTCGGAGCAACCCCCCCCGCAAGCAACACGCCGCCCCTGAGCATCCTTTCCATATCCGCCGGGTTGACATAGTTCAGGTAAACGGTTTCCGTGACGAACTCTTCACCCTGTTTTTGCCGCTCGCTGCGTTCCTTGCGGAAAGAATCCCGCTCCGCCATCTTTCTTTTCAGATCATCTTCGTATTCCTTGCTCGTGACGATACGAATGGCGCTGTCGGCCTCAATCTTTCGCAACCCCGCCGTTTCAACAACAAGATCAAGCGCGTCGTCCCAGTAAACATTGTCGAGCTTCATCGTGATCTTGCCTTTGACCGCATCGGAGATGATGATGTTCTTCGGTGATACCTCAGCGAGGGCACGGACCACGTTCCTCACATCGGCATCCATAAAATCAAAGGACACCTTTGATGACGCTTTTTTCCCGGATTGGCCAGAACATATTAAGGGTATGACCAAAAGCATCAGAAAAAATAGTACCGCCAATTTTCTCGTCATATGTCACCCTTTAGTTTTTCGTGGGGATATTAACCGCAATTTTCTTTATTTCCCCTCTTGCCTTGTATCCCAGCATAATGCCGCTGGCTGCAACGTCCATTACCCACAGGTTCTTGTTCAAATAATCGCCCTTGCGAAAAAACACTCCCTTCCCCTGTGAATCTTCCATCATCGCTATCATGCCGGTACCGCTCTTGATCACGCCGACAAGCCGCAGCTCTTCAAGTACATAGTCGACCTTATCGGCCTTTTCCGGCTTCGCCTTCGATTTTTTATTGACCCCCGCCTGCCTGACGCTTATTCCCCGCGATGTCTTCGCCTTGAGCAGGAGGATGGGTTCGAACGGATTTCGTGCGTCGTCCGGGGAAAAGGCAAAATCTTCTACATCATATTTCGGTGCCGTCTCCTTGCCTGGCTTGCCCGCCTGCGCTGCCGCAGGTTTTGCAGGTGCCGCCGGCGCGGCAGGTGAGTCCGGCTTCGCTGCCGGGGCGGTTGCCTTCGCAGGCGCTTCCTGGACTGTTTTCGCAGCAGGCGCGGGCGTTTTGGCGGGTGTCGTCTCCTGGCCCGGCTTCGCTGCCGGCGCGGGCGCTTTGGCTGTCTGCGCAAAGACATATCCTGACAGCCCAACCAGCAGGCACACGAAAACTATTATCAAACTATTTCTTGGCCGGTTCATTTGCCTTTGATGCTCCTTTTGGGGGTGCGGCCTGCTTGGCGCCGGGCTTGGCCCCGGGCTTGGCCCCTTCCCTCAGGTACATATATGCGTTCGCTTCACAGGCCCCTTCGATCGTGACATTATTCGGAGGCCCTTTTGCCTCGAACGAAAAATCGGTAATGCTTATGATCCGTTCCTGTTTCCTCACCCCGTCGAGAAATGAGGCCAGGTTTCTGAAATTCCCCTGCAGCTTCATCTCAAACGGTAATTCTGAATAGAAATCTTTCGATTTCATAACCTTCGGCTCAAACTGCTTGACCTTCAGCCGGGATTCCTCGCTGACCATCGTTACGTTCCGCAGGAGATTGGGGATATCCTTCGACTCGGGAAGCTGCCGCAGCATTTCCTGCATGGTCTCCTGCAGCTTCGCATATTCCTGTCGGTGTTTCACGATGTCTCTTTTGATGAGTTTCAGCTTCTCGACCTCGGCCCTCAGATCGTTTGCCTCTTTGGCAACCCTGGCCTTTGTTTCAAGCTGGGGCGTCATCACGAAATAATAAAGGAGGCCGACAACGACCAGAACGAGCACCACCATTACGATGAGCACATACTTCTGCGGTATCTTCTCGAGCTTTTTTCCCAGGCTTTTTGCGTCAATTCCGAGATTCATAGCGCCATGTTCCCCTGGATGATGAATTTCTTGACCACCAGTCCCTCTTCCGTCACATCCTGGATATTTTTGAGCTCCACGTTTTTCATGTAGGGCAGCCTGGTAATGGTTTCCATGAATTCCGAAATGGATTCGTTGACCATGGACCTGCCCTCGATCTCAAACTTGTCGCCTTTTTTCTTGAAAGTCTTGAGCCAGACACCATCTTTCATCGTCGTCGACAGGTCGTACAGTGACCGCGCAACGAGGGCCCGGCCGGCCTTCAGCTGATTGACCACCTTGATCCTGCGCTGGATCTCTTCCTTTGCCTTCTGCATCCTCTGGTATTCCTGGTAGATGGGCTGCAGGGTGGCTATCTCCGCCTTTGCGGCCTGAATATTCTGCCTGTACCCGGCAATTTCACGCTGGTTGTAAACGTAAACCGCCCAGAAGAAGATGTTCCCTATGATAAGCAGCAACAGAAAGGTGACGATGTGCGTCCTGAGCGCGTTTGCCTTGGATTTTTTGTAGGGGAGAAGGTTTATCTTTATCATGTCATACCATCACAGTTCGAGCACCCGTGTAGACAGGTACATGGGCACTACCATGACTTCCTTGAATTCATCGTACAGTGCAGGATCGGCTTCCGGGATCATCAGGAGCGGATTGATAACCTCGACGGGTATACCCGTTTCATCCACGATTTTCTCTTTGATGCCCGGCAGCAGGGACGACCCGCCGGTCACGAATATCTTGCCTATGTTCTCTTTCGGCTTCGTTGCAAGATAGAAACGGACGGTCTTGTTTATCTCCGATGAGATGTTGAAAATGAAGTCTTCGAACAGGTACGTCACGTCGGCATCCGCCGTTATCTTCTTCTCTTCCGCTTCCTTGTATTTGACCTTGATCGATTTCTGGATCTGGCTCGTCAGGTACTTGCCTCCCATCAGGATCTCGCGGGTGAATTCGATGTTCTCGCCGTTCAGGATCGCTATATTGGTCACCGAGGCCCCGATGTCGACGATGAGCACCGAGTATTCCCGCGGCGCGTAGACCTGTTCGACAACATTGGATATCCCGAACATGTCGACATCGAGTATATGGAGGCTCAAGCCCGCCAGGCTGAATGTCGCAATGTACGCATCGACGATCTCCCTCTTTACGGCCACTATTTTGACATTCATCATATTCGCCTTTTCCGTGTCGGGACCGATCACGGAATACGTATAGTAAATGTCTTTCATGGGAAAGGGGATGGCGTTCTCGACCTCGACGCCTATCATGTTCTCCAGCGCGTCCTCTTCCATCTGCGGCATGCTTATCTTCTTTGAAATGACCGAATAGCTGGACAGGGCGCACGCAACATTTTTCGACTTGATGTTGTTTTCCTGGAATATGTTCTTGATCTCCTGCGCGAGAAATTCGATATCAACGATGTGGCCGTCGCTTATAAGCTCCTGTTCATAGGTCTTTTTAACAATGTTCCGTATCGTGAAGATCCCTTTTGCGTTGCCGAGGCTGCAGACCTTGACGGATGTCGTGCCGATGTCAATACCGACAAGTTCGTCGATCTGCTTCACGACAAAACTGCTGAACATCCCCGACTGCTTTATCGAATCGAACATGCCTTTTTTCATTTTTATCTTCTGAGGCCCGGGATCGCTGACGGGCAGAGGCGGCAGATCTTCCTCGAGGGCCGCCGGCTGAGGTTCCGGCGCGGCGGAAGGCGCCTCGGTCGCGTCCGTGGAGGCAAGCTGTGAAGCAAACGCAAACGCCGGGTCGACCGGTTGAGGGGTCTCCTCCGTGAAGGTATTCGCGGCCGGCCCCTCCGCAAAGGCCGGTTCGGCTGCGCCTGCGGTCTTCCAGGAGGGTGTCGAGGAATCGAATGCAAGGATAAAAACGGGGATCCCGAAAAGCAGGGTCAGGATACCATACAACCAGTAACTCTTGCCCAGCCGCTCCGCGATGCTTCCCCATACATTAATTGTAGAGTAGATGCTGACCGGGAATACCATCATTCCCAGGACGTTCCACGCAGACACGCCTCCGCATCGGCACATGAGCACCATATTATATATAGGGACCAGATAATACACAAACGGGGCGCCCAGGCTGAACTTTTGCCCGATCCTGTAAAGCACGTAGCTCATGACAAGATAAATCACGACAGGCAGGATGAAGATTATTATGCCAAACGCTTCAAATGGATTTGTCATAATCACCCAATGTTCGATCTGCAAGCCCTGAACGACTCAAGGCCGCCCGTTATTGCCAAACAACTTCCGTTTTACCCGATCAGACAAAAACATCAACCCTCTTCCGGATAAAACCGCCGGCGCTATAAAACCAGTATTTACCGTGGCGCGCGGCTTATACCTCTATCATGTTGACAAGCTATCAAAAGGTCATTTTTTTGTCAACATAATTTTTTGAAGTTAGATCAAATATTAACCAACGAAGCTTAAACTTTTACGTGCAACACAATGATATTACAACACAAATGATTGGTAGACATATTCATTAAAAATTTCTAATGTTCGATAATGATCAATAAAATCAAAGGATCATCTTTCGGACTAGAGAAATTCCTTGAATGATTCACTTTTGTTCTTCAGAAGGCTTTTCTTCCTGAGAGGGTTTCGATATATCGACTTTGACCGGGTGGATGGCCGTACCGGATTTTCCATCATCTATCCTGACTTTGAATATTTTTTCCCCGTAATCATTTTCCTTTATCGGCCACGTGATAAGCCCGGTCTGGGAATTGATCGTCATGCCCGCAGGGGCATCTTCGAGCGCATACGAAACAGTGTCGCCGTCCGGATCGGTCCCTTTGACCTGGTAGACAAAGGTCTTGCCGTCAAAACTCACCTGTTTTGATTCCGTCACCTGGGGAGGCATATTGTTGATCAGAACATCGAGGAAGCGTGCCTGGCCGGGCTTGTCGCCTTCAACCGGCGTCACCTTGACGCCCACCCTGTCGCCGCGCTTGAAACCGCCGAGCCGGTCGGTGCCGTCGCCGGCGGGCTGGCCATTTATGGTCCAGTCAAATTTATACACGACATCACGCCCGTCGACCCCGGTCGCCCTGTCAATGATCACTTTGATAATGGTCTTCCCGTCCGCGGTCTCGAACTGCAGTTTTGCCTTTGCAACGGCCATCTGGACGGGGCCCGCTGCGCCGTCTGCCCCCTGCCCCTCAACCGTGCCCTGCGGCTTACCGGCTGACGGGCCGGCGGTCTGGCCGGAAGGGCTTTTGAAGAAATAGTATGCCATTGTCCCAACGATAAGAACAAGAATGACAACGACCGCTATGATGACCGGTTTTGAGCCCATCGGCTTGACCGGTTTGATCGGTTTCCGCACGGGCCGTCGGACAGGCTTTTTTGGCGGGGGGTTAGTAGGCATAGAGGACTTCTATGTTGACGCGCTCCGAGGTGCTGCCCTGTTGACGCGCATCGGTTACGATAGTATACAGGAACGGGAAATGCTGTATCCGGATAAGTGAAGAGGCATCGTCGACGACGCCGCTCCCGAGGTCCAGTGTAACGCCCGTCTTATCGGAATTGCCGGAAACGGTGTCGATTATCTTCATGCTGACCACGTACGGTTTTACCTGGTCGGATTTGCCCTTCATATTGAACACTATGTCGGGGTTCGTTGTCGGGTCTGACCCCGATTCACACGTACCGCCGGGCCAGCCCGATGTCGTGGTCGTGAGCTTCGTCGCAAAGCAGGTGTCTTTCGCTGCGTCCACCGTCACCGCCGGAAGGACCGCTGCCGGCTTGACGAGTGCACCGACAACGGAAGACAGGGTGCTGCCGCTCAGGACCTGCGGAAGAAGGTCTTTCGTGACAACATCGATCGCGCCCAGAGAGGCCTCCTTCGAGCTCTGGTATTTCCTCTGCAGGCCCGAAACCTCGGTCCCCGTCAGCGAGAAATACATCATCGCGGCGAATATGCCGGCTGCAACGGATACAACGATGAGGGCCATGACCAGGGCCATGCCCCTGGGCGTTCCATACTTTTTCAAGCCGTACCGGCGCATCATCGCATCTCCTGAATTCATCAATAGAAGCTCCTCGGTTTTACCGTGAGCTTCGTTACTTTCCATCGATAGTTCTTCCAGGCCGTTGCCGACGTGGTGTCCAGGGTGCTGAGGTCAACAGTTGTCCCTAAAGACGCCGACGGCCCGACTGTAAGTGAAGAGCTTGCCAGCTCGGACGTGTAAGACGTGTCCTTTGTACCCTCGTGCGCGAGTATATATATGTCGACCTGTTTGACCTGTGTCTTGACCGTATACGCATCGAGCCCTGATATATCATTCACCGTCTGGTCGGGAATACCGTCTTGATTCGTGTCAAGCCTGAAGACTACCTGCATGTTCGCGACACAATCGATCAGGGGATACGGGCTGCTGGTGTCACCGATGACGTTCTTGTACAGGGTCCCTGTACCCGGGGCGCAGCTGGGATTTACCGTCACCGGGGCCGCAACATAGTAGTCGGCCCTCGTGAACGGCATGGTCGGGGCTTTTGTGCCCATGCCGAATGCCAGAAAGCGCTCTCCTTCGCCTGTGTTCGGCTGGTAATCCGTGGGGAGGTCGGCTGTCTGACCGGGATATTTGATCGCGTAGACACCGCCCGCGACAATGAGCACTGCGTTGCCCCCGGACACGCTGCGCGGCTTAATAACGATCATGTAATCGTTCGTTGTCATGTCAAGGTTGACGTCGTTCCAGAAATGCACCCTGGCCGACGTGATGTTGGTCCATTTGCCTGCGGCGCTTTCCATCCCGACGGCTGGCGAGCGTATAACGAGATAATCGGAATTCTGAATATACCCTGCCGTCGATACGGTATTTGCGTGCTGCAGTGCCTTCGGGACATTGGGGGTGTTGTTGAACTGCAGTGCGGGGTCGCTCGAAGCCTCCGAATACGGGCTGGGGGTGCTTTTAAACTCGTCTGCAAGCCCAAACCCGGCATTTGACACGTCATTTCTCAGCATCTCGAGGCCAAGTGCCGCCTCGAACTGGTTCGTCACAACGACGGCCTGTTTTTTCTGGCTTGTCACCATGTGCTGGAGCAGCTGGCTGCTCATTGCCATCACTATCCCCATGATGGCAACGGCAATGAGTAATTCGAGAAGGCTGAAACCCCTGGTGTCCCTCGTCATGTTCACGTCCTCACAGGTCCGTGCTGATCACGGACGCAGCGTCATGCCGGTGCGCTATGTTCTTGAAGGCCCAGGTAACGGCGACCTGGACTGCCACACTGCTGGCCGATATCGAGGTCGGTGCCCACGTGATGGTATAGCTGATATCAAAGTTCCTGATCCTTCGTGTCTCCGGACTCGTGACCGTGGCGGTACCGGCCTTTACCTGGGAAAAGTCCGAGTTCCGCAGGGTCTCCAGGGCGGCCTCCCCGATGCGCATGGCCTCCTGGCGCATCTGGTTCTCCATGTTTATCCTGATGTAATTCGTCAGCCCGTCAAGCAGCGCCATAAGGCCGATGGACATTATGAGCAGGGCAACAAGAAGCTCAATCAGGGTAAAGCCCTTTTTATTGCTGCAAACAATCAGCTTCACTGCAGCCCCCGTTTTTCTTTATCTTTCCCATGCGGATGCGCGTCGGGGAAATAGCGATACAATTCGTAATGTTCCCCGTTTCCGTTTTTCCCGCTCTCAGCATACATACCATACCCGTCGTTGATGCGTACCCTCGTGCGTCGAACGTTGGCACGAGACCGGCAGGCGAGGTCGTGACCGGTTCATTGACCTGCGCCGTGTTGGACCATGTGAACGGCGCCTCTTTCCTGGCAAGCCGCTGCGTATCCACTCCCACAGCACTTGGCAGCTGGTCCCCGTTCGTGTCTTCGAGCACCGTGTACGTACCATCGGTAGCGAACTGCATGAAGTGCATCCTGTTGGTGTTCATTGCCATTGTGCGCATGTTCGCCAGGTCCGAGAAAATGCGCCTCGTCTGGTTCTGGATCCTGTTCATCCGCACGAAATCGCTCATGCTCGGGATGGCCATTGCCGCAAGCAGGGCGATGATCCCTATAACAACGAGAAGCTCTATGAGTGTAAAACCCGAATTCTTTCTCATCGTTCCTTCATATGCAGTATTTTTCTGATCGGCTTCGGCGGCCCGAGCAGCGAAAGACCGCCGCCGCTGATACCCTGCCCGATCGCCATGGCCCGGCCGGACGAAAGGTTCAGGGCCGATCCCCCGGCTGTCGTCTTCAGGACCGGTGTTGCTATCTGGCCCGTGGACAACTGGGTGACGACCATGCCCGACAGGGCGGCAAGCGACGGAGGGCCGCCCGTATCATACTGGACCGCCCAGAGGTACGTATAACCTCCCAGCGAACATACGTCGCTCGAGGGTGAACTTGTCAGGAAATAGACAACCCCGTTATACGATGCAACCGGCTGTGTGAGCACCCGGTGCGCTTTGTAGCCCGTATCGGGCGTTGGAAAATTGATATACCATCCCAGTTTGGCGCTGGGCAGGGCCGATGAAGAGCCCGCAACGAGGTCGCCTGTCGTGACAGTCGTCGCGCAGGTCGAGGAGAGCGTGTTCGTCCCGCCGTTGTAACAGGGCTCCTCGATACCGTAAAACGCCTGCTGGCTGTCGGGATCGTCGAGAAGGAGCCCGTCGTTCAAGCGGTAATAATAGCGTCCCGTCCCAAAATATATCCAGAACTTCCCGTTCTTCCGGTCCTGGAGTTTCGTCAATGCAGTCGTGACCGGGCCCGTATTGTCGATCAGCCTGCTTACCGACCAGTTGCCCGGGTTTGTGTCGCCTTTCGTGAGGATGCGGATGATACCCCCCTTCGTCCACGTCGACGAGTCGAGCTTCGTATATCCCATGTAGAGCGCGTCATCGCTGTAGTTGCTGGCCGACGCGGGACTGCCCCTGTCCACATCGATCACCGAGCCGGCAAGGGACCCGCCGAAGGCGCTCGCTATACCGGTATCGATCGTCGTATATGACGATTTCGAACCGGTGTAAAGGTCCAGAACGAAGAATTTCAAGGTCTGGTCGGAGGAACCCATGAACTGGTGGTACGTGGTATTGATGGGACCGGTCGGCCCGCTCGCAAACACGACGAACCATTTTCCGTTCTTGGTGCCGTCGCCTATCCTGATGATCGCGGGCCCGGTCGTCGAAAACCCAAGGGCGCTGTTCGAGAATTCCCACAGGAACACCGGGTTGACCGGATCGGTGATATCGAACGCAAAGTAGGAGGAATAGCCCACGTCGCTTATCGGCGTCTTCACACAGTTGGTACATGACGTGCCGGCATTCCTGCACGCCCCTCCTATGCCCATACCGCCGATAAGGATCGTCTTCCATGTGTATCTCGTCTTGGTCCCGTTGGGGTCATTCCCTGTCGCTCCGATGCTCGCGTCGAATACGACCGCCGGCTGGTTGACATAGAACACGTGGCAATAGTTGGAGCTCGTGAGATAGTTCAAGTACGGCAGGGCCCCCTTCGGTACGAACGCCCAGCGCTCGGTGCCAAGCGGCACGTCCGTTGTCTCCAGGCGCGCGGCCGTATTTGTCGGCAGACTGTCGAAGCTCAGCTTGCCGAGTTCGAAGGCATGGAACATCCCGTCGTTGGCCCCGACGAAGACCATTCCCCTTGCCTTGTAAGAGCCCACCGAATTCCCCGCGGAATCAACATCGTTGACATACTGATAGTACGTCCGGTCATTGTAGCCTTCGGGCGCATACAGGTGGTATGAGTTCAAGGGCACCGAGCTTTTGATCTTGGGGGTCGACTGAACGATGTCGCCCAGCTTCCATACATGGGTCCCCGTCGTCCCGCTATAGGTTGTCGTAACGGTCCGGTTGCGGTATCCCGTCATATCGTAGCCGTGGACATAGTTGACGATATTCTGGGCGGTCGCCGGATCGCCGGGCGCCTGGAGATAGGTCTGCAAGGTCCCGTTCGATGCCGCCTGTGCCGCCGTGAAGGGTATCATGTTCGATCCGTCAAGGGTCGTGTATATGTTGCGCGGGGACGACGCGAGGTCCCTCTGCCACAGGAGGATCCCGGCCTCCCAGAGATTGTTTGTTTCGTCAAGGTCTACAGGGGACGGATGGTCCTCGGCGCCCTTCTGGCCGGACGAATCGACCGCGTACCGGCGCACGACCGTCTTCGCGAGACCGACATCAAATTCATACTCGATGATATCATCGTTGTATATATCGAGAAGGTTGTTCCTCACCGTGTCTTCCCTCAGGGTGCTGTTGCCTATCTGGGGATCGATGAAGTACCAGAGGTTCTGCATTTCGCCCGTCCAGGCTATCTCGACGTCCGTGAACAGGCGCTGGGGAAAGAAGAACGCCTGGAGGATGTTCGCCCCGCTTCCCTCCGAGGACGCGAGAACGGATGCGGCGGTCCCTGAAGAGGCCCGCCTGAGCATATCATTAAGGGCGTTGGAAACGCTCGAGACTATGGTGTCGCCTTCGTCGGCCTCGTAGAAATTATACGGGAGGCCGGTCCTGTCCTTGTCCCACTCGCGGCACCCCTCATTCCAGGTCCCGGAGGGGTTGCAGACAGACAAAGGATAGACCACGGTCCGGCTGTCAGACGGCAAACCGGAAAAACCATAGGGGGTCTTGTCGGTGCCTGCGTAATCAAAACCGCCGAATATGGCCGTCGTGATCATGGCCCGCCTTCCCTGAAGCTTCGCCGTCGCATCCTGGTCGCCGAATGCATAGATCGTGTAGACGTTGGCATACTGCGACCCCGTCAATTCCGACCGCAGGTCGACCGTATGGATCTCGTTGGCAGACTTCGCCGGGTCAGTGCCGGAGTTCCACTGGCCGTCCGAGAAAAGAAGGACGAAAGCCCTCCTGCAGGGGACGGCAGTATTCGCCCCGGACACCTTGTCATAGTACGGGTCCACATCCCCGTTGCCCTTGTCGATATATGTGCTGTTGCTGGTATCGATTGAAAAATACGTGCTCTGGCGAAAGTAATTGTTTGCGCTCCGGATGGCCTGACCGGTGGGTGTGCCGTCTATCGCCACTCGTGTGTTTATCTGCGTCTTCAGCGTGGCAAGGCTGGTATTCTTCCCTGCATAGATCTTGCCGTCAAGCCCGCCGCTGTCGTTATATCCCATGAACTCGAAATTTACCTTGCCGTAGAAATCATCGACTATGCCCGTGATGGTCGCCGGGTCCACCTTGACCCGGATGTTGTAATTGCTGATCGTGCCGTTCCCCAGCGGGCATGTAAATCCCGTCTGGTTCGTCACGGTCAGCCGCCTGTTGTACAGGTAACTGCTGTTCGATATCGCGAAGGTGCAATGGGTGGTCGTGTCCACGAAGGTGCTCTGGAAACCCGTCCCGCCGCTGTTATAAAACTCGTTCCCTTCGCTCTGGAGGGTCTCTGAATCATAGGCCCTCCCCCCGGTCAGGGCCTTTCGCACAACATCAAGCCGTGTCGTCCCTATCCAGTTGAGCAGGTTGCCGGAGATGGCCGTCGCCGTTCCGATCTTGTCGGCGCAGGCCCCCGCGGTGTTCACCTCGAAACGCCCGTTCGTCGTGCTGTACTGGTAACAGGCACTCGAATCGAAATAGCCGTAGTATGTCTTTGTCGTGCTGTATTTCTGGTTGGCGTAATCGGAATAGCTCGTCTTGGGGACACCGCACATGGCGCTGTAGTTGGGCGACGAACGGTAGTTGTAAAGATCGCAGGCCATGTATCCCGAGAATTGCATGCTGCCGGAAAGGTCCATGATGATCATGACGTTCGGCTTCACGGCATTCGATGCGAAGACGGGGAATGAACAGTAATCATTGTTCGTCGCTGCATGCGCAAAAGTGGTGCACATGAGGGCCAACACGCAGAAGGCAACAACACGGACCGTTCTCATCTCTCCTCTCCCTTATCTATGCAAAAATAACGCGTTGAAAGCATGGATAACCCCCGTGCCGAGGAACAGGTAGAGCACCGCGCACAATGACAGGAACGGCCCGAACGGGATGGCGTACCGGGTGCCCTCCCCCTTGCCCTTCATGAGCATAAGCGGGATCCCGACGAGGGTCCCGACGACCGACCCTCCGATGAGCGAGAAGAGAACCCCCTTTAACCCGCTGAACGAGCCGATCATTGCGAGGAGCTTGATGTCCCCCCCTCCCATTCCTTCCCTCTTCGTCACCAGTTGATACCCGTAAGCAATGACGAACAGCACGCCGCCGCCGATGAGCACACCGTAGACGGCGTCCATGACCCGGAAACCGGGCCTGATAAACGATATGATCAATCCCGCGACCATCCCCCCGATGCTCAGGACATCCGGGATGATCTGGAAATCATAGTCAATGAAAGAAATGACAATAAGGATCGCGGTAAAAAACACCTGGATAAAGAATTCAGCCGACAATCCCCACCTGCGGTAAATAAGAGTAAAAATGACCGCGGTCAAAAGCTCGACCACAAAATAGCGGAATGCTATCGGGGCCCCGCAATCCCTGCACTTCCCTCTCAGGGCAATATAGCTCACGAGGGGTATGTTGTCGTAGAACCTGACAGGCTTTTCGCACTTCGGGCACGCGGAAGGGGGAAACACTATCGATTTTTTGCGGGGGATCCTGTAGATGCAGACATTAAGAAAACTGCCGACAGCTGCACCGAATATAAAAACTATTATGAGACGCGTTATATGCATAATATCCCGGGCTCACTTGGTATTTGCCAGCACTCCGCTCTGATCGATCGTCCAGACCGTGTCAACTACCCTGTCGTTATCGAGGTCCGCCCTCGCCTCTGCAACGAACCGGTCCACGCTCGCATCGCGTATCCGGAAATGGTATCTCCTGGCCGTTCGCTTCCAGTTTGCCAGCTTTGTTTCATCCGATGTGTATGTGCCATACCTGGACTTATACGCCTCTTCGGCTTCCTTGATGCATGTCATCTGGACCTTCATGCCCTTTTCGGCCTGTTTCTTCGCGCGTATGGCACCCAGCGGAAGCGCGATAAGAACTATCACGATCACAATGACAATGCCCGTCAGGAGTTCAAGTATCGTAAAACCTTTGTTAGACATACCGTTCCTATTAAGAGGGGGCCTTCATCAGGCCCCCTCTGCCGTTTACGCCTCTGCTAGTTCTTCGGTATGAACTTGGCCGGCAGGCCGCCGCCGCCTGACCAGGTCCATGTCTTGAGGTCGGTGTCGCTCGTGAGAATGAGCGTCTTGCCGTCAACATCGGTGCTTCCAATGTTCGTGATGGTGGCTGTGATCGTAACGGCAGTGCCGGTGCCGCCCGCGACGGACATGTCGTTGATCCTGTCCGGCATCGTGACGCCCAGGGTCGTCGTAACGGCGGCTTTATCGGCCGCAGTACAGGCCGCCGCGCCCGTGGATGACTCTGAGGCCAGGGCCGCGCATGCGGTCTTAACAGCGCCGATGGTGTTCACCGCTTCTGTAAGACGTGCCTTTCTCGTGTAGTCCATGTAGGCCGGCAGGGCGATCGCGGCGAGGATGCCGATGATGGCGATAACGATGAGCAGCTCGATCAATGTAAAGCCCTTACTGTTGTGAAGCTTTGACATACTGCACCTCCTGAAATAATGTAAGATAGTAGTACTTCAATGGCTATTGTAGCACAATTATTCCGCTTGTAAATGATTTTCGTCACACTTTGAGATTATCGTCCCACACCCGGAAAAACTTTACAAATCCGCAGGGATTTTGTCAAGTTGTGACGAATAATCTCAAATATTCAGGCCTGTTTCCATGTACGGCAGCGCTTTTTAGTTCTTCGGTATGAACTTGGCCGGCAGGCCGCCGCCGCCCGACCAGGTCCACGTCCTCAGGGCGGTGTCGCTCGTGAGAATCAGCGTCTTGCCGTCAACGTCGGAGCTGCCGACGCCCGTGATGGTCGCGGTGATCGTCACAGTCCCGCCCGTGCTCCCGGCCACCGTCAGGTCGCTGATCCTGGCCGGTATGTTGACGCCGAGGGTTGCCGAGGCAGCCGTGCCGCTGGCGGATGCGCAGGCGGCCGCACCGGTCGCCGACTCCGACGCCAGCGACGCGCATGCGGTCTTCACCGCCCCTATGGTGTTTGTCACTTCGGTAAGCCGCGCTTTTCTCGTGTAGTCCATGTAGGCCGGCAGGGCGATTGCCGCGAGGATGCCGATGATGGCGATAACGATGAGCAGTTCGATCAATGTGAAACCCTTCCTGTTGTGAAGCTTTGACATACTGCACCTCCTGCAACTATTATGTATGTTATGTATAATGGTTTAACTGTAGCACAAATATCTGTTTTGCAAAAGGTATCCATAATCATTTATGTTATGATCAAAAAAAACTTTACAAACCGGCCTGGATTTTATCAAATTGTCACGAATTCCGTTAATTGTTCTTACGTACTATATAGTATGATAACCAGATTATGGCAATTTCAGGGAACCACAAAACGAATCTGACAGTATGCCTGTGCCTGGCATGCATCCTCCTTCTGACGGCGATAGCCTATTATCCCGCCATATACGGCGGGTTCGTCTGGGACGACGGCAGCTATATTCAGAGGAACCATCTCGTAAAGGATATCTCCCTCAAAACCCTTAAGACCACGTTCACCCGGTTCAGCGTCAGCAATTACCATCCGTTCACGATACTCTCGTACGCATGGGAGTACCTTTTTTTCGGGCTCAACCCCCTGCCCTACCATGTCGTCAATATCGTCCTGCACCTCGTGAATTGCGTATTCGTTTTCCTCTTTCTCTTTTGGCTCACCCGGAGCATCCCTGTCGCCTTTATCACGGGGCTCCTCTTCGGGATACACCCGCTCCATGTCGAATCCGTAGCCTGGATATCCGGGCGGAAGGACGTCCTGTACACCCTGTTCTTTATGGGAGGCCTCTTGAGCTACCTGTCGTATGTTCGGCAGCGGCAGGCCCGTTTTTACGTGTACACGTTCGTTCTGTGCCTCATGTCGCTCATGGCGAAGTCCATGGCGATGAGCTTCCCTCTCGTTCTTTTTCTCGTGGACTACTATGAGGGAAGACGGGGCATCAAACGGCTGATCGGGGAAAAGGTCCCGTTCTTTGCCCTTTCCTTTGTTTTCGGTATCCTTGCCCTCATGTCCCAGCACAGCGCGATGCAGGTCAAGACGGCATATTCGTTCCTGCGCGGGGCCTTCATCGCATCCCACGGCCTTCTTTTCTACATTGTCAAGATGTTCGCCCCTGTCGATCTTATGCCGCTCTACCATTACCCATACAATTACAGCGGGTTCCTGCCCGTCGAATACATGCTCGCCCCTGTCGTCGTCGTGATACTTGCCGTGCTCGTGTACCTGTCGACCCGGTACACGAAGGCGGTGCTCTGGGGGACCGCTTTTTACCTCACGACCGTTTTCCCGGCGATACAGCTCATTCCGGTCGGGCATGCCCGGGCCGCGGACCGGTACACATACGTCCCCCTGATCGGCATTTTCTTCATAGTGGGCGTCTTTCTTGTATGGCTGTGGAAAAAGCTGCCTGTCAAAAAGGCGATCCTGAAGGCCCCCGCATTGTGCATTGGCGGGCTTGCCGTCATCTCCCTCGTGTGCCTCACATCCGCCCAGACAGGCGTCTGGAAAAGCAACCGCACCCTGTGGGAATACATAATCAGGAAAAACCCGTACAGCTATATAGCGTACAACAACCTTGGCGGCGAATATCACCGGACAGACACCGAAAAAGCCCTCTACTATTACAAAATGGCGGCGCAGGTCAAACCCGACTATCCCGACCCCTTCATCAACATATGCAACGTATACCTGCTCAGGGGTGAAAAGGTGACGGCCGTGCAATACTGCCTCAAGGGGCTCGAGAACGCCCCGCTCAGTATCGGGATCGCAAACGCGTGCGCGCAGCTCGGTGACATCTTCCAGGACGTGAACCCTCTCCTTACGCTGGAAATGTACCGGAACAGCGTTTATGTGAATCCCGAGAGCGATACAGGTTATATGCGGCTGTGTAATTTCTATCTGGGCCAGAGGGACTACGGGCAAGCGCTTGCCGCATGCTCCCGGGCCCTGCGCTTGAACCCCGACAATGCCCTCACCTACGAGGCACTCGGCAATATCTTCATGCGGACCAAAGACTACGACAGGGCGCTGGCAAACTACGCAAAGGCCGTTTCGATCAATCCCTACCTTGCTGCAGCACACCATAACATTGCCCTCATCTACTATTTTTCAAAACAATACGACCTGGCGGTGAAGCATTATAACGCCGCGGTTGCCCTCGGGCTTACGGTCAATCCCGAGTTCCAAAAGGAGATCGAAAGCTACATGCGCAACACCGGCAGTGCGGCGGTAAAAGACAAATGAACGGACAGTGCCCTTCCTGCGGGGAGACCGGCTGCGACGTTCTTTTTTCCGGGCCCGACTTTGACAGCGGCACGGTACGGTTCGCGGTATGCCGGTGCCGGACATGCGGGCTTGTCAGGACCGGGCCCCGTCCGTCCGATGAGGAGTTGGGGCGATACTATTCCGTGCCTTACTATGGCGCCGGCCAGGCGAAGTTCTCGGGCCCGGCCGAGGCGATAACACGCTTTTTCAACAATCTCCGTGCGAAAGAGATCCGGTCGCGGCTCGGGCAAGGCCCCGGAGAGGGCCGGCGGGTCCTTGACATCGGCTGCGGACGGGGGAGGCTTCTTGCCGCCCTGCGGGACATGGGCTATGAATGTCACGGTGTGGAGAGAAATGAATTCCCCGCCGGGGATACGACCCGGGACATTACCCTGCATATCGGGGACCTGAAGGATTGTGCATTCGAGAACGGGTCTTTCGACGCGGTCATCATCTGGCACGCGCTTGAGCACTTCGGCGACCCGGTCGAAACGGTCCGGGAATCCGCGCGCATCCTGCGTAAGGGCGGGCTTCTCGCGATAGCCGTCCCCAATTTCGGGAGCATGCAGTCGTCGCTTTTTCGCCGCAACTGGTTCCACCTCGACCTTCCCCGGCACCTCTATCACTTTACACCGCAAACGCTTACGGGCATTCTCAAGCACTTCGGTTTTGCCGTGGTATCGTCAACCACGTTTTCGGCCGAACAGAACATATTCGGGTTCGTTCAGAGCGCCCTGAACGCGATGGCGCCCCGCTGTCCGAACCGCTTTTATTCCCTGCTCAAAAAGACGTCCGGGGCGGCCTCGTCTGCCGCCTTTATCGGCTGGGCCGCACTTGCCGCGTGCATCTTCCCTTTCGCCGCGGCAGAGTACCTGGTATCGGGCATCGCGGGAAAAGGAGCTTCGCTCATTCTGTATTCCCGGAAACAAGATTTGTGAGATCAGTCATAGACAAATGACATGATTCATTGTATGTAAGAAAAAGCGGGGGCGCATTTCATGTACAGAGATCAGAAGGTCATCGTCGTCATGCCTGCCTACAACGCTGCGGGCACCCTCCAGAAAACGTACGACGAGGTCATGGAGCAGGGGATCGTGGACCTTATCATCGTCGTCGATGACAACAGCAAGGACGACACTGTGAAGCTGGCCCGCACCCTGCCCAGCACGAAGATATACGAACACAGGAAAAACCTCGGGTACGGCGCGAACCAGAAATCCTGTTACCGCCTCGCCCTCGAAGAGGCGGGCGACATTGTGATAATGGTCCACCCCGATTACCAGTACACCCCCCTTCTCATCCCCGCGATGGCGTCCCTCATCGGGAACGGCCTGTACCACTGCGTCCTCGGATCGAGGATCCTCGGCGGCCACGCCCTCAAGGGGGGCATGCCCCTGTGGCGGTACATCGCAAACAGGTTCCTCACGCTTGCCGAAAACATTCTCTTCGGCGCCAAGCTGTCCGAATACCATACGGGCTACCGGGCCTTTTCCCGCGAACTGCTCGAAAAGGTCCCCTTCGAGATGAATTCCGCCGACTTCATCTTCGACAACCAGATGCTCGCCCAGATCATCTGGTGCGGCTACACGATCGCCGAGGTCAGCTGCCCCACAAAATACTACGCCGATTCATCTTCGATCAACTTCGCCCGCAGCGTCAAATACGGCTTCGGCTGCCTCTGGACCGCCCTAAAATTCCGCCTCGCCAAACTCGACATCATCCACCCGAGAACCCTCCCGAGGTAAAAGACATCTCTCGCCCGT
>CALMFJ010000122.1 GCA_937862865.1 uncultured Pseudomonadota bacterium
GATCGTCCGGCTTTTCCCCTATTGCCTATAGCCTATCGCCTGTTATTTTTTATTCCCATTTCCATGAAATATTGCCGCGACCGCTCGATGACGTCCATGGGGATGCAGTATGCGAGGCGGAAATAGCCCGGTGTCCCGAAGCCCACGCCGGGGACCGCAAGGATCTTGTGCTTCTGGAGCTCTCGCACAAAGGCGACATCGTCAGGGATAGGGGAGCGGGGGAAAATGTAGAACGCACCCATTGGTTTCACCACGCTGAATCCCGCCTCGATAAGGATGGCGTAAAGGGTGTCCCGCTTTTTCTGGTATTCCCGGATGTCGACGCTGATCCCCTGAAGTTTGCCGACAAGCCGCTGCATCAGGGCAGGCGCGTTGATAAACCCGAGGATCCTGTTGGAGAATATCATCGCATCCATGAGGGGCCTCAAGTTGGTGATGCGCGGTGACGCCGCTATATACCCGATGCGCTCGCCGGGCAGGGCCAGGTCTTTCGAGTGGGACGTTATGGTGATCGTATCATCGTATATGTTAAACACGTCGGGAAGCGTCGTCCCGTTGTAGAGGATCTTCCGGTACGCTTCATCGGCGAGGAAGAAGATCCTCTGGCCTTTCTCCCTGCGCCCGTTGAGAAGGCGGGCCAGTTCCTTGAGCTCCTCCTCGGTGTACACGACGCCGGTGGGGTTGTTGGGGGAGTTGACGATGATCGCCTTCGTCCTGCGGGTTATGGCCTGCTCTATCTTCCTGATATCGAGATGAAAATCCTCCGTGGTCTCGACGAGCTTCATTATCCCGCCATGGTTTTCGATATAGAATTTGAACTCAACGAAAAAAGGCGACAGGACGATCACCTCATTGCCGGGATCGAGAAGCGATTTCAGGACAACGTTCATCCCTCCTGCAGACCCCACGGTCATGACGATATGGTCCTTCGTAAACTTGAGGCCTGTCCTTGAGGCGTGGACCCCGGCAATCTGAGCTCGCACATCTTCATAACCGCTGTTCGTCATGTACCGGTGCATCCCCGGCGTGTCGGAGGTGACAAGTCTGACAAGTTCCTGCTTTAACTGCTCGGGAGGCTCCACGTCCGGGTTCCCGAGGGTAAAATCAAGGATGTTCTCCGGGCCGTGGACCTTTTTCATCTTTTCGCCTTCTTCGAACATCGCCCGGATCCATGATGAATCCTTCATGGATTTGCTGATAGCTTTTGAGATACCCATTGCGATCACCTCTTTATGAAACGTTTTCCCATCCTGATGAAACCGCCGACACTCCTCTCGATCGTCGACATGGGAACGCAATATGCAATCCTGAAATGGCCCTTCTTCCCGAAACCCCTTCCGGGGACGACCATGATCCGCTCCTCCTGCTGCAGCGCCCGTATGAATTTCAACTCGTCGGCAACAGGTGACCGCGGGAACATGTAGAACGCGCCTTGCGGTTTGACGCATTCAAAACCGCCTTCCATTAAGGCCTCGTAGAGGACGTCCCGTTTTCGCTGGTATTCCCCTATATCCACCGATGTCCGCTGGAATTTGGACACAACGCGCTGGAACAGGGCCGGCGCGTTGACAAAACCAAGCGTTCTCTGCGTGATCATGAGCCCCGACATAAGCAGATCGGCATCGGGCAGACGCGGCGATATCGCGACATAGCCGATTCTCTCTCCCGGCAGGGCAAGGTCTTTGGAATGCGAATTTATCGAGCACGTAAGGTCGTAGGCCCTGAAAAGGTTCGGCAGCTGAAGGCCGTCAAAGACCAGTTTCCTGTAAGCGTCGTCGGCTATGAGGTAGATGTCCTGCCCTTCCGACCGCTTCCGGTTAAGAAGTGTCACGAGATCCGAAATGCTCCTCTCAGAATAAACGGTGCCGGTCGGGTTGTTGGGGCTGTTGATGAGCACGGCCCGTGTTTTCGGGGTTATAGCATCCGCCACACGGTCGATATCGAGCTGAAAATCGTCGGTTGACCTGACCGTCTTCAGTGTGCCGCCGTGGTTGTTGATGTAATTCCTGAATTCCCAGAAGAATGGGGATGGCACGATCACCTCGTCCCCCCGGTTGAGCATGACCTTGAGGAGGATGTTCAGCCCGCCGGCGGCCCCGTTGGACATAAAAACGTGCGACGCGGTAAAGGGCAGTCCGTACAGTTCACTCAAATACCCGGAAACGTCCTGGCGCACCTCGTCGTAACCGCTGTTCGTCATGTACCGGTGCATGCCCCTGACCGGGTTTGAGATCGCCTCGACGAGCATCTTCTGCAGTTCTTCCGGGGGTTCGGTGTCGGGGTTTCCCAGGGAAAAATCATAGACATTGTCCTCGCCGTAGAGTTTCTTGATCTTGAGGCCCTCCTCAAACATCCGGCGCGTCCAGCCTTCCTGGTCTGCTATCAATTTTTGGATCTGTCGGGAAACGATCATATTCTCTCCTTCATAATAATAAAAAAGCCATGGGTGCATCCGGCCCATGGCGCAAAAAAAAGGGCCATGGGCTCCTTGCACCCATGGCCCTTTGTGTCAGCACAAAGGTAGGCCCGGGTGCAAGCGCCTAAAGAAGAAAAAGCTAAAAAAGAAAGACATCATCTTCATCTTGCCAACATTAAAAAGCAAAGCCCATTTTTTGTCAAGCGAAAGATTCAGGTTTCCGGGCTGCGGGCCAACCGCGCATTGCCGCGGCTTTCTGAGCCATATACATTGACATGACGGGGTTTAGCACTTATAATATAGCGGATTTTTTCACTTTTGTAAGGAGGCATTACCATGTCAGGCACGAACCAGGGATATCACGGCAGCGAAGATTACATAGCATCGAAGGCTCTTATGGAAATTGTCAATGTGGCCGTGGTCCTCCAGAAGCCGCTCGTGGTCAAAGGAGAGCCGGGGACCGGGAAGACGCTCCTTGCCCACAGCATAGCACGGGCGCTCAACAAGAAACTTCTTATCTGGAACGTCAAGTCGACGACAAAGGCCCGTGACGGCCTGTATGTCTATGACACGGTGCAAAGGCTGAACGACGCTCGCTTCAAGGACAAGGACATCAGCGATATACGGCAGTACATAAAAATGGGGAAACTCGGCCAGGCCTTCAACTTCGATGAACAGGTCATCCTCCTCATCGACGAGATCGACAAGGCCGATATCGAATTTCCCAACGACCTTCTCAACGAGCTCGACGAAATGACATTCCACATCAACGAGCTCGACGAAGAGGTGACTGCGAAGCACAGACCGATCGTCATTATAACGAGCAACTCCGAAAAGGAGCTTCCGGACGCATTCCTGAGGCGGTGCCTCTTCTACTACATAGAGTTCCCGGACGGCGAAATGATGGAGCGGATCATAAAGGTCCATTACCCGGACATAGAGGACAAGCTTGTCCGCGAGGCCCTGAAGAAATTCTACTGGATCCGCGAAATGGACGGCCTGAAAAAGAGACCGTCGACAAGCGAGCTCCTCGACTGGATAAAGGCCCTGTCTCTGGGCGGGGTCAAGATCGAGAAGATCAATAACGAGATCCCGTTCCTCGGCACTCTTCTGAAAAACGAGCAGGATACGGACAGGTTTGTCCGGATTTCGACCAATCAGGGCGGGTTCGGTTTCAAGAGAAGGTAACTGATGTTTGTAGATTTTTTCTATACTCTGCGGAAAAAAGGTGTCCCGGTATCGATCAAGGAATTCATGTCGTTTATAGAGGCCCTCTATAACGGGCATTTTCAATCGAGCATCAATCACCTGTATCATATCGGCAAGGCATTTCTTGTAAAGAGCGAGGCGTACTTCGACGCCTATGATCTCGCCTTCAACGAATATTTCGGCGGGATCGTGACGGAAAACATCGAGCTTGACAAGGTTTTGGGCTGGCTCGAGAACCCGCTCAACCGGCTGCCGAAGATGTCCCCCGAGGAACTGATGGAATTCCAGAAGCAACTCGAGGAGTTCAAGCGCACACACGATCTCGAAGAGATGATGCGGCAGTTCCGTGAGCGGTTGAAGGAACAGAAGGAGCGCCATGACGGCGGGCATAAGTGGGTCGGGACGGGCGGTTATTCCCCGTTCGGCGCATACGGCTACCATCCCGGCGGCATCAGGGCGGGAGGGGAATCGTGGATGCAGTCGGCATCCAAAGTTGCGGCGGAAAGGCGGTTCCGGAATTACCGGAACGACATTATCCTTGACGTCCGGCAAACGAAGATGGCCCTCAAGAAACTGCGTGAACTGAAGCGTGAGGGTGCACAGGAAGAACTGGATATCGAGGAAACGATCGATAAAACGGCAAAGGAAGGCGGGGAGATCGAGCTCGTCTTTAACCGTTCACGTGAAAATTCGGTGCGGATCATCCTTCTCATGGACACCGGCGGGTCGATGCTGCCCTATACCGAGCTGTGCGAAAAACTCTTTTCGGCGGCGACCCAGGCAAACCATTTCAAAGAATTCCGTTATTTCTTTTTTCATAATTGCATCTATCAGGACATTTACGAAGACATGGCCAACTACAAGAATGTCCCTACGGAGAAGCTTTTCTCACTGTTCAACAAGAACTACAAACTGATCCTCGTCGGTGATGCCAGGATGGCCTATTCCGAGCTTTTTGACGTGAACGGCTGCATCGATTATTTCTCGACCAACGACAGGCCCGGCCTCGAATGGCTTTCCAGGATCCGGGACCATTTCCCTCATTCTATCTGGCTTAACCCGACACACAGGAATTTCTGGGGGCATTATACCGTTGATACGATCGGGAAGATCTTCCCTATGTTCGAGCTTACGATAGACGGGCTCAAGGATGCAATAAAGGCCCTGACGTCGCGGACGAAAAACCTTATGCATCAATAAGAATACCCCTTAACGTCGGCGGCGGGAAAAATATCTTACTATTTTGCGTTTTATCCTTTATAATTTTCACGAGACCGGTCTGCCGGAGCGGTAGGTTTCGCAAATATGGGACGAGGGCAAGTATCCGTGGCAAAGCGTTATTGTAAACCCCCGAAGGTGTTATCGTGAGTGCCGTTATGGACAGGGTTTCGTCTCTCAAGAACACGGAGCTCTTCCGCGCGCTTGAAGACGATGAGCTGGAAAAGCTTTCCTCGAAGCTGCGGGAGCGCGTGTACCCGCCCAATACCGCCATCGTCCGCGAAGGGGCATCCGGCGATGCCATGTTCATAATAAAAAACGGGCAGGTAGAGGTCAAAAAGAAGGAGCCGAACCTCGGCATCGACCTGACGATAGCGACGCTCGGGGTGGGGGCGTGTTTTGGCGAAATGGCCCTCCTCACGGGAAAACCCCGTTCGGCCACGGTTATCGCTGTAGCCGCGACGGAACTCTTCGTCCTTGAAAAAGGCGATTTCGAGGCCCTGCTTCTCGAGCACCCCAGCATATCCATATCGATAAACAAGATCGTCGCGGAGCGGATCGAAGAGATGAACACCCAGAAGTCGATGGGCTTCGTCTCTTTTCAGAACCTCAAGGTCGATCCCGACTTTATCACCGTGGTACCCGAAGCGACTGCCCTGAAATATAAAATGCTCGCCACATCGTACGGCAACGGCAGCCTCACGCTTGTGATGGTCAATCCGCACGACCTCATGGCGCTTGACGAAGCGACACGGCTGATAACGGCAAAATTCAAAAAAAAGGTCCCGCTCGACCAGGTTATCGTCACGGAAGAAGATTTCAAGCGTTTTATGGAAGGTGAGTACAAGACGATAACAAAACCGCTTATCGAAGAAAAACCTGAAGTGAACCTCGACGACTTTCTTGATTCGATGGACCATATCCAGTCCGACTTTATGAAGGATGCCGAATTTGACGACGGGGCGGTCGATGATGAAGGCATTACCGATCTCGCGCGCGAAGCGGAAGGCGCCCCGATAATACGGCTCACAAACAATATCATCGCGATGGCATTGAAGAAAGGCGCCAGCGATATTCATATCGAACCGATGGAAAAAGGGCTGCGTGTCAGGTACCGTATCGACGGCGTCCTGAGCGAGGAGATGATGCTTCCCAAGAAGGTGCAGCTGCCGCTCATCAGCAGGGTGAAGATCATATCGAAACTCGACATAACCGAACGCCGGCTCCCGCAGGACGGCAGGATCACGATCAAACTCGGCAGCAAGTCGGTCGACTTCCGTGTATCGACGGTACCGACGAAGTTCGGCGAAAAGATCTGTACGAGGATCCTGGACAAAACGAACACCACAATGGGCCTTGACAAGTTGATCTCGCACCTGCCGGTTCTCGACCTCGTCCGCGATATGATCAAGAGGCCCTACGGCATCATCTATGTCACCGGACCGACAGGGTCGGGGAAAAGCACCACGCTGTACAGTTCCCTCGCCGAGATCAACGACATCGGCGTGAACATCTCGACGGTCGAGGACCCGGTGGAGTATGACCTTGAAGGCGTGAACCAGGTGCAGGTGAACTCCGATATCGGGCTTAATTTTGCCCGCGTGCTCCGGGCCTTTTTGAGGCAGGACCCGGACATCATCCTGGTCGGCGAGACACGTGATACCGAGACCGCCAAGATCGCCGTCGAGGCGGCCCTCACAGGTCACCTCGTTTTTACGACGCTTCACGCCAACGATGCGCCGAGCACATTCATGCGGTTGTCTGAAATGGGCATAGAGCCTTTCCTCATCTCTACGTCCGCGATAGGCATAGTCGCGCAGCGCCTCGTCCGGAGGATCTGTCCGAAATGCAAGGAGCCGTATAAGCCCGATCCCACGGTCCTGAAATATCTCGATTTGAACGAGGACATGGAATTATATAAAGGAAAAGGGTGTGATGCCTGCTCAGGAAGCGGGTACAAAGGCAGGGTCGGCGTTTACGAGGTCCTCATCGTGAACGAGGAGCTCAGGCACCTTATCGCCGAAGAAGCCGATACAATGGCCATTCGTGACGCAGCTGTCAGGAATGGGATGAAAACCCTGAAAGACTATTGCCTTATCCTTCTCAAAGAGGGGCACACAACGGTCGACGAAGTCCTGCGCACCGTCACGGTCCAAAATTGATCCTGACGAAAATAATCCGATCGAAAAAAATTACCTATCTTCTGCGGTCGATCCTCGCAGCGCTTGCCTTCATACTGTTCTTCCTCCTTTTTTATGCATACCAGGAAGGGGCGTGGAAAGAGATCCTTTCGTATTACCGGTTTTTTTTCGACTACAAGAGATTACGCCTGTTCATCCTGTCGTTCGGCCCTTTTTCCGCTATCATGTTCATCCTGGTGCAGGCGCTTCAGGTGGTTTTCGCGCCCGTACCGGGCGAGATCACCGGTTTTGTGGGCGGCCTTATCTTCGGCAATGTGCTCGGTACTTTGTATTCAACAACCGGCCTCGTGCTCGGATCGCTGGCCGCATTCTACATATCGCGATTCCTGGGACTGCCCTTCGTTGAGAAGATAGTAAAAAAGGACTACATCGACCGCTTCAATGATTTCGTGCAGCATAAAGGGGTGAATGTCTCGTTTATCCTCTTCTTGATCCCCGGTTTTCCGAAAGATTCTTTGTGCTATCTCCTCGGGCTCACGCACATGCGTGTCATCGATTTTATCCTGATCAACGTTTTCGCGCGACTTCCCGGAACTTTCATGCTTACCATGCAGGGAACGGCCGTTCACTCCGAACAATACCGTTTCTTTTTTGTCCTTTTCTCGGTCAGCATCATATTGACCTTTCTTCTCTACGTCTCCCGAAATACTCTCGTAAAATTCTTTCTCGATACGGTGCGCAAGATCCATCATTTTTTCCGCAAGCACAGATCCGGATAGTCAGGTTTTATTATATTCTTTCTTGACAGAATGTTTTATTCATATACAATCTAAAATTAACAGGTTCGCGCTGTACAAAAAATAAAGAGGGGGAATTATGGCGAGAAAATGTGGAACATCCAGTAAGGCAGCAACAGTTGTTAAGGCGGAAACAAAGAAAGCAGTGAAGGCGAAGCCGGCTGCGAAAAAGGCCGCACCGGCGAAGGCAGCCGCAAAACCGGCAGTTAAGAAAGCTCCTGCGAAAAAGGCCGCACCGGCGAAGGCAGCCGCAAAACCGGCAGTTAAGAAAGC
>CALMFJ010000123.1 GCA_937862865.1 uncultured Pseudomonadota bacterium
TGTGGGATGAGGTGTTCTTGTTTTAGGATTTTCAGGGCTTCGCGTACGAGGGGGGTGTTCTTCGGGTTGCGGTATTGGATGAGGGCGCGGTGCATTTTGCGTTCGCGGAATGTTTTGGCAACATAGAGGCCGTTTCCTGTTAGCGGGTCTTTTTCGGTGTGGTACATTGCGCCGGAGAGGGTCATGGGGAGGGGAATGAAATCCTGGATCTGCTCGGGGTGAATGCCCAGGTCCTTGAGTTTCATGGTGAGGGACAGGGTGTCTTCGAGGGTACAGCCGGGATGGGCGCTGATGAAATAGTTGACGAGGAACTGGTCCTTGCCCGCCTTCTTTGAAACAGACCGGTAGAGCTTGCTGAATTTCTCGTAGACGGAAAAATCGGGCTTGTTCATGAGCCGCAGGACATGCGGCACCGAGTGCTCCGGCGCCACCTTCATCCGTCCGCTTATGTGCCGCTTGCAGACGCCTTCGAGGTATGCCCGCGACCGGTCGTCGACGAGGAGGTCGTGGCGCAGCCCGCTTTCGATGAAGACATGCTTCACGCCCGGAAGGGCAGCCAGTTTTGTATACAGCGAGAGGCCCTTTTGAAAACCGGGGTCGAGCTGCCTGCACGGTGAGGGGCTGAGGCAATCTCTTTTCAGGCAAGCCCCGGATTGCTCCCATTTCCTGCAGGAGGCCGCGTACAGGTTTGCGGTCGGCCCGCCGACATCGTTTATGGTCCCCCGGAAATCGTGCCGCCTGCTCATTGCCGCCGCTTCCTTGACGATGGACGCCTCGGTGCGGGACGCGACGATCCTCCCCTGGTGGAGCGACAATCCGCAGAAGGAGCAGGCCCCCGGGCAGCCGCGGTGCGATGTGATAGAGAAGCGGACCGTTTCGAATCCCGGCACCCCTCCCTTCTTATCGTACGACGGGTGCCATGCGTACGCGTACGGAAGCTCGTATACCCTGTCGAGCTCGCGTCCCCGAAGCGGAAGGGCAGGGGGGTACTGGACGACATACCGGTTTGCGTGCCTCTGTGCAACGGCAGCCCCCCGGAACGGGTCCTGGTTCTCTCCTATCGCTACGAGCGCCTCGTTGAACATGTCCGGGTTGTTACGGACGTCTTCATACGACGGTATCTCGATAATGTTCTCTGCACCATCAAGGTCCTTCGCCACCACCGCGGTCCCCGGGATGCCCGAAAGCGCCTGCCCGTCCGCCAGCCTGCGGGCGATGTCGACTATCTGCGTCTCGCCCATCCCGTAGACGAGAATATCGGCCCGGCTGTCGAGCAGGACCGACCGTTTCACCTCATCCTTCCACCAGTCATAATGCGCAAACCGCCTGAGGCTCGCCTCGATCCCCCCGAGAACGATAGGCACATCCTTGTACGCCTCCCGCACCCGGTTCGCGTACACGACCAGAGCGTGGTCGGGCCGCAATCCCGGCCTGCCCCCGGGCGAATAATCGTCGGCCGCGCGCCGCCTCTTATGCGTCGTGTAATTCGCCACCATCGAGTCCATGTTCCCGGCAGTGATCCCGAAAAAAAGCCGCGGCCTCCCCAGCCTCCTGAACGCCTCCACCCCCGTAAAATCCGGCTGCGCGATCACCCCCACGCGAAACCCCTCCGCCTCGAGCACCCTCCCGATAACCGCAGCCCCGTACGCCGGATGATCAACATACGCATCCCCCGAGACGATGATAACATCCAACTCGTCCCACCCGAGCCGGCGCATCTCGTCGAGTGTCATAGGAAGGAATCCGGCAGGCATGGCGTATAATAACACGTTCTACGTTCTACGTTCTACGTTCTACGTTAAAAAACGTTCTACGTTTCCCTAATGATGCGAGGTCGTCGTGTGCGTTGTCGTGGTGTCGCTACTGCTGCCGCTGGAGCCGCTTACGGCTACGACTCCTCCGATGATGCCAGCGCTAACGGCCAGGGCGACGGGAACTGTCCCTGCTGCCGTTCCCGCCGTAATCGCCGAGCCTGCCGCCGCGCCGACGGCCTGGACGCTGCTGATGCCGAGCTGGCCCATGATGCCCTCTACGACGGCAGGACTGAAAGCGGCCGGCAGGGCGGGCGCCAGGCTGCCGATGACGGTTGTGAACTGTCCGGCGGCGAGAGTCACGATCTGTCCCGGAATGGCGGCGTTGAAGACGGTGACCGTTCCCTCGAGAACGTAGACATTGGTCTGCAGGACGCCATTGACGACCTCCACAACACTGAGCCATGCCGTCCCGCGGGCCCCGGCAATAGCATTCGGGGTACGCACTTCGAATGAAGAATCCACGGCCTTCTGGACCTGTGAATGCAGCGTACCCATTTTCAGGGATATGGTGCCGGCCTTTTTCTGCGGAGAGTACAAATAGCTCGTTATCTCCAGTCTCGAATTCTGCCCCAGGGTGAGAAGGGTGTTATCAGACAGGGCGATCTTTGTCCTCGATTTCTCGCGGGTTGAGACGAGATCATTGAGCTGCACGTCATCCCCCGCCTTCGCCTTGTTGTCCGCCTTCGCGCGGGTGAATGAAACATTCCCCTGAACGTCGCGAAATTTACCAACACTGTCCGCAAGAACGGGAAGAGGCAGAACAAAATGACATACCAGTACCAATGCGAAAAACCGTACAACCCCGGAGCTCTTCACACCCCACCCCCCGAATGTTTTGGTTTTAAGATATGGAGATGGATTACCCTGACAATTATACCATCGTACAACAGATCCGAAAACCAAAATTCACGCCCTCCCCGTCATCCCTCTCCACCACAATGCCCCACCAAAAGCATCACAGGAATTAAACAACGTAGAACGCAGAACGTCTTTCAATCCCTAACGCAGAACGCAGAACGTCTTTCAATCCCTAACGCAGAACGTAGAACCTTCTTTTCTGCTATACTTCCCATATACACCCGCACCGAAGGAGGCTTATATGTTCCACCGGACGTTGCTTATATCCCTGGCGGCCATTCTTGTATTGGTTTCCATGGCCGTCGGCAAGGAGGCAGTCAAGATGGGCGCATTTTCGATCGAAAGCACCGCTTTTAAGAACAGCAGTTCCATCCCGAAGAAATACACGTGCGATGGAAAGGACGTCAACCCGCCGCTCGTCATCCAGAACGTCCCCAGCGGGACAAAGTCTCTCGCCCTCATCGTGGATGACCCCGATGCGCCGGTCGGCATATGGGTCCACTGGGTCGTCTACAACATCGACCCGGGAACGAGAGAGATCGCCGAGAACTCCGTCCCCCAAGGTTCCGTCCAGGGAATAAACGATTTCAATAAAACGACCTACGGCGGCCCCTGTCCCCCGTCGGGCACCCACCGCTATTTCTTCAAACTCTACGCCCTCGACACAAAACTCGACATAAAAGGCAAAGTCGTCAAACGCGACGTCGAAAAGGCAATGAAAGGCCATATAGTGGGAGAAGCACAGACGATGGGAACGTACAGGAGGTAGAGGGAAGGGGACGTTCTACGTTCCGCGTTCTACGTTCTGCGTTGACTAATTCATTGAAAATATAGGGAAAGGTCGTCATTCCCGCGTAGCGGGAAGCCAGTGTCTTTGATCTTTTTAACGCAGAACGCAGAACGCAGAACGTAGAACGTCTCTTAATCCCGAACGCAGAACGGTTTCTATTCCCGATCGCAGAACGGCCCGCCAATTTCACTCGAAAAACCTGTTGACACCGCATACTTAGCTTGATAACCTTGATAAAAAACATCGGGGAGGTTATATGAAGTCAGACGGCAGAGTAGCACGCATAACGGAGGTCATTGCCGGGTCTCCGAAAAGCTTTGAAGACGCCATCATCATAGGTTTCCGGCGTGCATCCAAAACGCTCCGCGGAATAACCGGCCTGCGTGTCAAAGAACAGCGCGCCCGCGTAGAAGATGGAAAGATCGTCGAATTCCGCGTAACCCTCGAAGTCATTTTCATATTGGAAAGCTAAAGAAATAACGTTCTACGTTCTGCGTTCTACGTTCTACGTTAAAAACTATCCTGATTGACCCGGAAACCAGGCTGGACAAGACCTTCCATTTTTAAAGGCCGAATCATCGGGCGTTTTTTTGATCCGGACGGGAACGCTGGCGGCTTGGGGTATCATCCGGCCCCTGTCCTCATCCCCCGTCACCCCGGCCTGCTGTAATCCAGTGCATTTTCGCATCCCCGCCACCCGCCACCCCCGAGCCGGGATCCACCCGCCACCCCCGTCATCCCGGTGCTTGACACCGGGATCTAAGGTTTTTAGAGGAATAGCCTCGAGTCTCAGGGTCTCTCATTCACCGTAAGACCTTACGAATTAAGGTCCATGGTCATTTGTCATCAGAGATGTTTTAAATCTATCGCGAAGCGTTCCATTGTTGTGAACGCCCTCATAGCAAGGACGTCGCGCCGGCTTTGCTCCGCCGGAATTTGCTCTAGCTGGCTTACGACGGATGCGACACCGGGAGAGTGCTCGTCCCGGAAGTATTTTTCTAAATTGCGCGTAAATGTCGTCCGCCATTTGCCGGGATGACATCTGAAAACTTGCTTCATTTCGGGCAGTAGATACTCCCGGTCAACCGTTTCAACGATCTTGAAGATATAGTACAGGTCCTTATCTCGCTTCAGTGTGGATCTACGGTCGGGGAACGAAAGACCTTTATGGAATAAGAACGCTGATATCCATGGGACTTTAACAATGAGTTCTTCGTTGATTCTAATTGCATTCGTATGAGCAAGCAGTACATCAAGATACCGAAGATTTTCTGCCGTCAGACCTTGCTGTAACTCCGTCGCAACTGTACACCCGTCGCCTTTCAATGGGGTCAGGAACTCAATTTCAAGGTTACGGTCATTAAAATACCTGCAATAAGGAACGTCTGTATTCCCAAAAACGTCGCATCGAAACCCTGCCCGGTTGAGAAGTCGGTCCATTGTATCGCCTCGGACGTCAAGAGGAGCGAGACAGGCAAAATCGACATCCGCGGTCCGCACCGTCTTCGTCGGATAAATAGGGGTGCATCGTCCATATACAATAGGGACCCACCCCCCAACGAGGACAATGTCGCCGAGATAGGGTTTGACAACTTCCAGAATTTCAATGAGGGGTTGAAGGTCTTCGTTCACACCGATTCCTCAAAAGGAGCGATGACCGTGCGTAATAAGTTTTCGGCCTGTTCCTCTCCTCGGACAGGGAAATTTTTTAGATCGAGATAAAGCTGGATATCGGAGACGACCTTGACGCCCTCCACCACCCTTGCGCCGTAGAAGACCGATCCCTTGTAATAGGGCTGCAAGAAGAACACATTTGCCCCTTTGTCGACTGGCCGCAATTTGAGTGCCTCCACGAGTTCATCTCTGACTTCGTCGTCTCCAACATAGGCGTGGAGCCCTTCATAATTAACATAGGGTGCAACCAGGTGCGCCCCCGCGTGGCGCGTTAACGCGAAGCTGCGGCCCGGCAGACCGGCGATACTTGCCAGTGTGCTGATCATCTCGCCGAGCGAGCGGGCATTCCAGTAGAACCTGGACTCGTTCTGTTTCTTGACCCTGCAGTATGCCGCCCAATCTTCGAGCAGTTCGCGCCAACGGACCAATTTGCTTCGCCCCCTGTGGTCCCTCGCGATATACCCGGCTTCTTCGAGAAGCTTTACGGCTACGGTCACCCCCCCTGGATTTATTTGACACGCTTCCGCAATTTCACGGACGCCGGCAAATTCTCCGGGGCGGGCAAAAAGATAGCGCAGCACCAGGGAGCGTTTATCGCTGAAGACATTATTGGATAATTGAGTCTCAACGAAGGCGTTGGGTTTTCCGTCCCGTTCAATGTGCAGACGGCCGGGTTCGCTTATATACACGTTTCCGGAAAGGTCGATGAATGATATCTGCCTTTTCCTCAGTCTATTTCTCATGGTCTCTGGAAGAAAAGGAACAACGAGGCATGGCTTTTCGTTTTCCCCTCCGGCATCCTTTTTGATCAACTCCTGGAGCCGTGATATCGCGTTCTCAACCGTGATCGACCTTGCATCACCCTTAACTTCACAGAGAAGCCGAAATTCCTTATCTCCATATTTGAAATTAACGACCAGATCCGCACTCTTGCGAGGCTGACCTTTCGACCTGTTCACCTGCTCGAGATGCAAATCCGGAATTCCTGGAGTTTTAAAAGTCTGTTTCAAGCGGGATATGATCTGCTGTCGATTCATTGTCCATTCCATAACATATGTTTATAATATCGTAAACAATGTAATTATAGTAAACAATACTAATTTTGTCAAGTGGGAGGCCCGCATCCGATCCCCATCGTTTTCTCGGCCGGTCTCCTAGATCCGCCCCCTCAATTTTGCCCATACCATCCCCAGGTATTCGTGCATGGCCAATTCTATCGCCGCAATGCTCCCCGAGCCGGGAAAGAATTCGGCCGGGCTGATCGTCCCTGCATTTTCTTTGACTATGTGGTCCGCGGGGGCGGGGATGGGGTGGAGGCCCTGTTTTTGTGCGAGGGCAACGGAGCGCGGCATGTGGACGGCGGAGGTCACTAAGATGAACTTCTCGTCCCCGATCATCCGCTTTATCAACCGCGCCTGGTCTTCCGTGTCTTTCGATGTGGAGTCGAGGACGAGCTTCTGCCGGTCGACCCCGAGGAACGCTGCCGTCCGGGCCATAGCCTCGGCCTCCGGAACGCCGCCGGACGGGGGCCCGCCCGAGAGGATGATCCGGCTCCCCGGCAGGGCCCTGTGTATCCTTATCCCCTCCACCAGCCGCGCCAGCGCGCCATTGCACAGCTGACTGTTCGGTGGCAGTTTCTTGTCCGGCACAACCCCGTATCCCAGGACCACGATCCATTTCACGCCGGACGCCTTATCGACCTCGAGCAGGGCAGGGTATTTCAATTCCAGCCGTTCTACGAAGGGCCTTGAAAACCACCCGTAGCCGGCGAAAATAAAAGCGGCAACCCCGATGCTCACCAGGACCTTCCCCAGTCTCTGCCTCCTCGTAGCCCACAACACCAGAACCCCGGCCACGAGCAGCACCAGGCAGACCGATAACGGATCAAAACACGGCCCAATGATCTTCTTAAAAATAAACATGATCCTTTTACCTCACCCATGATGTCAAATAGTCCCGTCAATCTGATACGGGAAACTCATGAGCACCATTGTAATATGCTTCGCCCTCAGGGGAAAATATTTTTCTCAACAGATTTTCTTTACTTGGTGCCCTCTATCTGTTACGTCTATGCAAGGGGTAGGGGATGGCTTCCCACTGGGGAAGCCGGCGGAAGCTGAGACTTTTGATCGAGGAGGTAGTAATGAAAAAGCCTTATGTAAGAAAAAGTTTCGCCCTGATCGTTTTCCTGTTGGTCCTGTTCCTCATTGCAGGGCCGGCCCTCGCCGAGAAACCGCCGTGGGCGGGAGGCGGCAAGGGCAAACCCGGCGACACAACCTACGAATCGAAAGCCGGACCGCCCGACCACAGACCTCCCGGCGACGACCATCCCGGGAAGGTCAAAGGAAAACACAAAGGCAAAGACGGGGAACATTACAGGTACTTCACGGACGATAAACGCATGGTCATTCACGATTACTACGCCGGCGAATACAGGCACGGCAAGGGCTGCCCCCCGGGCCTCGCGAAAAAGCACAACGGGTGCATGCCCCCCGGCCAGGCGAAAAAATGGGCCATCGGCAAACCCCTTCCACGCGGCGTCATCTACTACGAGGTCCCGCCTCCCCTCGTCGTCCAGCTGGGCCCCCCGCCGCCAAACCACAAATACGTCCGCGTAGCCCAGGACATCCTCCTCCTCGCCACAGGCACAGGTATGGTGGTGGACGCAGTGCAGAACCTGAACTGGGAGTTTGGGGGCCGCTAGCGGCCAGGCAATAGGCAATAGGGAAAAAATAACCGCTAAAAAGCCGCGTGGTTGAGAGAATCACGCGGCTTTTTCATGTCCTGGCAATAATCATGCTTGACGTTATTCATGCGACGCGTTATGCTTTCTCAGGATGATCAAGTCTTTCAAATGTCAATATACCGAGAAGCTTTCCCGAGGGTATCCGGTAAGACGTTTTGAAAGCATCGAAAG
>CALMFJ010000124.1 GCA_937862865.1 uncultured Pseudomonadota bacterium
CTTCATGACGCCAGCGGCCGGCATGCTGTTCGCAAGGCCGGGTTCACATCGGTTCAGAGAGCTGCAAGCCCGCCGAGAAGGGGCGGTTTTCGATCACCTCGCGCCCCGAAGCGATCACCGACCTTCAAACCAGGCTGCGGCAAGGACATCTCCCGCCAGAGAACCGGTGCCGGCTGTCAGGGCCAACAGCGTAAGCCCGGCCCCGTCGGCCAATCGGGCCGCCCGTCCGGCATTTGCAGGAAAACAGCCGTCTCCTGTTGTTTCGGTAAACGTACCTCGGCCGTCAAGCACCCCGACGGTGACGCGTCAGGCCGTCGTGCGCAGTGAGCCGGCAAGGGGCCCTGCGCCGCAGGTCGGTCGCCAGGCCCGGACGGCACCTTCGGGACCAGCCAGAATCGCAACCCCTGCGCCGGCTCGCACCCCGGCGCCGCAGGCGGCAGCCCCGCCAGGGCCCGCTCCGGCCCCCGCCGCAAGGAACGATAACAAGGGTGGGCAGGCGAAGAACAATAACAGGCCCCACACCTGAGACTACGCGTCGGGCCTTCCAGGAGGGCGAAGAAATGAGGTATGATTCCGGCGCGAAGGGTGATAGAATGGATAGCATGATGGACACGGCCATGCGTTTCGTCATAGCCTTCCTCCTCTTGATCATAACGGCGCCGCCGCTCATGGCGGCATCCGGGCATGCTGCGGTCTATCTCAATTCGGTCGAAGGAAACGTCGAGTACATCCCCGCCGCATCACAGAAGGTCACGAAAGCAAAACCTAATAAGCCGGTCGTGCAAGGGGACACGGTCGCGGTGAACGGCCCCGGGAATGCCGAGATCCTTGTCCGGGACGGGAGTGTCGTCCGGATAGCAGAGGGAAGCCGGCTGAAGGTCCTCGCCATCGAACAGACGGCGGTACAGCTCTTTCTCGAGAGCGGCAAGGCGTATGTCAAATGTGCCGGGCTCAACGGTTACCCCTTGTTCCTCAATACCCCGTCAGCTCAGCTTGACGGGTACGACCCGTCAATATTCCGGGCCGATATCACTCCGACGGGAGATACGGAAGTGTCCGTGCACGCGGGGCAGCTGTATATAGCCCAGCCGAAAGGGAAAATGACGATTATCGCCGGGACGCGGCTCATCATGAAGAAGGACGGGGGAGCTCCCGTTTACACCGCGAACCGGCAGGCTGATGCCTGGGATGCGTGGAACAGAAAGAAGGACGGGACCGGTCCGGGGATGGCGAGCCCGCGGCCGCCCGCCGCGGCAAATGTGAACCCCGCCCCTGAAACCGTCCCTCCCGCCGCGCCAAACGGGCCTCCGGCCGTTATCGTCGACCCGGGGTACGTTTATGCGGCCCCCGCACCATACTGGTGGTACCCGTACTATTATCCCTGGGGATACCGCCCGTATCCCTGGCGCTGGTATGGCCCGTATTACCGGGGATGGTATGGCCCACGGCCATGGTATGGGCCCCGCTATTACGGTCACCGGGGACGCCCGTACGCTCCGTATCACCATCACCGCAGGCGTTAGGTAAGCCGAATACGTTGAAGAAATAAGCTTTTTCTGTTATTGTATGGCTGTTCGGTTGGTCATATACCCGTACCGGAGAGCCGGCAAATAATGGAAGATTTTTTTTGTTTCACCCTCTCGAACCTCGAGGCGCGCATAGGTGCGCTGGGCAAGGAAAAATACCGCGCCCGTCAGCTTTTTCGCTGGGTCTACAAGCTGGGAAACCTCAACTTCAATGAAATGACAAATATCCCGAAAGGGTTGCGCACCGTTTTCTCGGAGATGTTCTCGCTTGGGCCGATGCCGATAACGGGAGAATTCCCTTCCGGTGACGGGTCCGTGAAGCTCGCGTTTACCGCGCGAGACGGGGAGACGATCGAGAGCGTCATCATGCCCGAGAAGAACCGTATGACGCTGTGCGTGTCAACGCAGATCGGCTGCCGCATGGGATGCAAATTTTGCGTTACCGGCAAGATCGGCTTTCGGCGGAACCTTGGTGCGGGCGAGATCGTAGGGCAGCTCATTTCGGCACGGGAGTACCTGAAGAGAAAGAACGAAAGCCCCGTGACCAACCTTGTGTTCATGGGTATGGGGGAGCCGCTGGACAATAGCGAAAATGTCATGGCCGCGCTCGATATCCTCAAGGACCCGAACGGCCTTGATCTCTCGTACCGCAAGATCACCCTTTCGTCCGTCGGCCTTATCGACGGGCTTACCATGCTCGATGCAAAGTCGGCGGTCATCGCCATTTCCCTCAACGCGGCCGACGATGATACCCGTTCTATGCTCATGCCCATCAACAGGCTGTACCCCATCGAAAAGATCATGGACTTTGTCAGGAACTTCAAGGGGACAAAGAGGACCCGTATCACGTTCGAATATATCCTGATCAAGGGGATCAATGATTCCCCTGAGGATGCCCGGCATCTTGCAGACCTCCTGAAAGACGTGAAATGCAAGATCAATCTTATACCGTACAACCCGTCGCCCTACACCGACTTCGAAAGGCCGGACAGGGAGGTTGTCGACAGGTTCCACCAGTATCTTCTCGACCGGTATTTTACCGTTATCATCCGCGACTCGCGCGGCCAGGACGTGTCGGCGGCCTGCGGGCAGCTCGGGATGAATTACCTGAACAGTGATCCATCGAACTCCGTGAATTCGCATAACAAAAGACCACTCTTTCCTGAGGTGACGGCATGAACGGCAGGCTTCCCGCTTACAGGCAATCGTTCTTTCTGAGCCCCGACAGAAATGACGGGCTCCAGCTCCAGATGTTCTACCAGGAGGGCATTGTCTCCTGTGACCTTTTCGTTGACAATCGTTTCGAGGGTTATGCGGAGGTCCTGCACGGGGGAATGATCTTCGGCATTCTCGACGTGATCATATGGTATGTCATATTCATGCGCTCGAGGAAGATCGCGATGACACGAAAAGTTGAGATGGAGTTCATGAAACCCGTTATGTGCAGCACTGCCTACCGGGCTAAAGGCAAGCTTACAAGGATCGAGGAAAAGAACATATACGCCTCCGCGTGGGTCGAAGACGCCTCAGGCGAGGTCTACGCCCGGGTCAACGCAACGTTCCGGGAAGGCAAGAACTTCGACGTGGCCGCCTTTATCGACCGCTTCGATTTCTCGACCACAACCCCCGCCATCAGGGATTATTTCATGTCGATCCTTGAGAATGGATAGAAGAGGTTCTACGTTCCGCGTTCTACGTTCCGCGTTAAGAAACCCATAAAAAATCGGGAGTTCCCACACAAAAAACTGTACAAAAAATAAAAGCAGGTCATATTTTCGTCAAGAACGCAGAACGTATTTCCATGACTTGACAAAATCGAAATGCCTGCTACACTTATTCTAGTGCTATTCCGACCCGAGCTTAAAACCGCTGCCGGACCGGAATGAAAAAAACCGGTAGTGGAAAACGGGACTGGTTGACCGGGACCGGTGGTACAGGCAAAAGTACAGGAATAGCCTCTCAAAGGCCTTGAACAGTCGCTCCGGGCGAAGACAATTGCCCGTCTGACAACGACCCGTTCAAGGCTTCTTTTATGTCCCGGTCAACCCTTGACCGTTACCGACGATCCCGGGTCGAACGGATTCAAGCGAAGCGCGAGGGAGTAAAGGAACGGGTAATTGTTCTTGAGAAACCTCATGTAAACGAGCCATTCTCCGACGATGTGATGATACGCCCGCTTTATGTCCCCTGCAAGGTGATCGCTGTCCGCCTGCGGGATATCCTTGAGGTCTGCGCGATAGGCCAGTTCTTCGGTAAGGTGGAAGACGGCCCGTAAAAGATCGGTGAAGGACTCGTGTTCGAGCAGTACGGGGTTTTCGAGGAGCCGCTCGAGAAATTCACGGTGCTCAATAAGAAAGCCTTTCAACACGGGAAAGTCGATATGTTCGATCTTTGCCCCGTAATCGTGCGTGCCGGCCTCCTTTATCGCCCTCTGAAAGTCCTTGTCCGTCCAGCTGGCATTGACCATGAGCCCCGGGCGTATGGCATCGAATTCGGGATCGTACCGGGAAAAGATCGTGAGGAGCCCGGTGCCGACCTCGCTGAAGAAGACGCCTATCACCATGTTCAACTTCTGCATCCGGCTTTCCGTCTCCCGTTTCGCGAGCATCATTTCCGTGACGTTGGCGATGACCCCGAGAAATGTCCCCACCCCCATCACGATTATCACGACGGCGAGGGCCTTGCCGAGATCGGTCACGGGGTGGATGTCGCCGTAGCCGACGGTCGCCATTGTCACGATAACGAAATAGGCGGAGTCGATGAGAGATCTCTTTTCGATGTACATGAAGCCCACCGTCCCGAATATCATAACGGTGAAAAAGACGACGAGAAACACTTTCAGACGGGTGGACAGGTGGTTGTGCACAGTTTCATTGTATATGAAATCGGGCTTTTAAGGCAAGCAGGGAAGGGACGTTCTACGTTCCACGTTCTACGTTCCACGTTCTACGTTCCACGTCCAAATACATTAATATCACAGGAGTTTTTGACGTAGAACCCGGAACGCAGAACGTGGAACTATTTTTTTAAGAGCTCCCGGACGATCTGACTGTCAGGGTCGGGAAAGCTGTAGCGGGGCAGGTCTTCGGGCCTTACCCACGCTATCTCGTCGTGGTCTGTGAGGGTGATATCGCCCGATACATACGCGGCATGATACGCGTACAGAACGATCGCGGCCTGGCAGTTTATGATGTGCTTCCGGGATGAGATGAGGGCCCCGACCGTTATGGTTATCCCGAGTTCCTCGAGTATCTCACGCTTCAGGCACTCCTCGAGGGTCTCGTTGTCTTCCAGCTTTCCCCCGGGAAATTCCCACTGATATCCCATATAAGCGTGCTTTCTCCGGGCGATCAATATCCTGCCGTCCTTTTGTATCACAGCAGCAGTAACAGGGAGGTAGTCGGGGTCGTGCATCGACATATTAAATACGAAAAACGTTTCAAGTTTCAAGTTTCATGTTGCAGGCTTCAGACTAAAAAACCTATGCTGCCATTATGCCGGCCTTCTCTTATCGTCATCCCGGCGCTTGACGCCGGGATCCAAGGTTTTGTTGTTCTTGATTTCATTGCAACAAAGTACAAAAGAAAAACCCTGGATTCCGGCCTTCGCCGGAATGACGGCGGTGTGCGGGGCTAGAACCGTATCTTTCCGTATTCCCCGTCGTATCCCGGTTCGATCGAGACTCCCCGGGAGCGGACGCGGTCGATCGCGTCGGCTATTGCGGGGTAACCGGCATCGGATAGAGCCGCCGCAGGGACATTGAGCAGGATATTCAATTCGTTCCCGAGTTTTTCGAGGAGATCGAAGTAAACGCTGTCCACCTTCTTCGTCCCTGCGCCCATGCCGAGGGCCTGCGCGATTATGGCCTTCAGGGATATGAGGGAATGGTATGGTTTTGCATTGCCGGGTATTTCATCCCTGCCCCGGTCGGCGAGCCTGAGCACCCGGCCGAGGACGCCAGGCGTCATCTTTTTTCCGCAGGCGGGGCAGCGGTTATCACCCCTCTCCACCGTTTTTTCGGGGGACATCCTTACCTTGCAGGGCCTGTGGCCGTCGTAGTGATATTTCCCCTCCTCGGGAAAAAATTCTATTGTCCCCGCGAACCCTCCTCTTGTTCTGATTGCGTGGGCCATGGCATCGAATGAGATCTCCGTGTCGAATATATTAGCCTCCCTGCCCAGCTTTTCAGGCGAGTGCGCGTCGGAGTTGGACACGAGCGTCAGCCGGTCGAGCGATGATACGCGCCAGTTCATCGGGGGGTCGGAGGAGAGCCCTGTCTCGACGGCGTAAATATGGCCGGTCAGTTCCTCGAAGCACTCCTCGAGCGAATCGAAGCCTGAAGTGCTCCCCAGCACCGAGAAGTGGGGGGTCCAGATGTGCGCCGGGATGAAAAGGGCCTCGGGACACTCCTCGATTACGGTCTCGAGCAGGCGTTCAGCATCCATGCCGAGGATAGGCCTTCCGTCGGATGCTATGTTGCCGACCCTGGCGAGGCGCTTCTGCAACCTGAACGGGCCCTCCATGTCATTGAAAAGAACGATGCAATGGACCTTGCGTGTTCGCCCGCGCTTTGAATATATGCAGCTTATTTCGGTGCTCATCATAAAATAGACGTCGGATGCACATGAAGCGGGAACCGGTGTGATATTCTGCAATTCTTCACGAAGGACAAAAAGGCCATTCCCGGCAAAATCGAGCTTACGGCCAAGCTCCCTGAGCCATCCGGGGTGTATCGCATCGCCCGTTCCGACAACCGTCACCCCTTTCAGCCGGGCCCACCGCGCGAGCGTTTCCGGGGTCATGCCCCGGCTTGTCGCTATGGAATAGTGAGAATGGATGTGGAGGTCGGCGAAGAACATTTAGAAGACCGTAAGGAGTAAGGAGTGAGGAGCAAGGAGTTGAGAGGATTTTGCGGGGTGTGGTTTCATTGTTCGAAGGCTATGGGATTGTACCACAAAAGCCGTGAGGGGCGCGATTGGATATTGCAAAGGTGTGAGATAACGGTTATGATTTTCTTCAGGTTTACCTGATTGTGACCCGGTTATTCTGTAATCGTGACAAATCGACAAAAACGGAGGTGATCGGGCATGGACATCCGGCCCCGATGTTACGACAAAGTTGCGCAGTTGATCGGAAAAGGTGTAGACATCCCGAATCCCCTCACGGTCGATATCGGCGATGAGGTCGATACCGGCCGCGTATCCGGGAATGATGTCATTATCTATCCGGGCACGAGGATCTATGGCGACAGGACGGTCATATCATCCGGTGCGCGGATAGGGTACGAAGGTCCCGCAACTATAGAGAACTGCCAGCTCGCATCAGGCGTGGAGCTGAAAGGGGGATATTTCGCCGGGTCCGTCTTTCTCGAAAAGGCGTCGATGGGCCTTGGTGCCCACGTGCGCGAGGGTTGTATCCTCGAGGAAGAGGCAAGCGGTGCGCACTGCGTCGGGATGAAACAGACGATACTTTTCCCCTTCGTGACGCTGGGGAGCCTCATAAATTTCTGCGACTGTCTGATGGCGGGCGGGACGAGCCGGAAGGACCACAGCGAGGTTGGAAGCTCATACATCCATTTCAATTTTACTCCTGACGGTGACAAGACAACGCCGTCGCTGATCGGGGATGTCCCCCGTGGTGTTATGCTCAACCAACCTGCGATCTTCCTCGGCGGCCAGGGAGGTATGGTGGGCCCCGTGCGCATGGGGTACGGGAACGTGGTTTCGGCAAACTCGGTCATCAGGAACGACTACCTTGCCGATAACAAGCTTATCATCGGGAAGACGCACTCCGCGATGACGATGGATATCAAGCGGCACGACTATCCGAACATAGGCAGGATCGTAGAGAACAACATTATCTATATCGCAAACCTGAACGCACTTGGCGAATGGTACCGTCATGTGAGGCGTTCTTTCCTTGAGCGGGAAGAGTTCGGTGCGCTTATCTTTTCCGGTCTGCTCGAAAAGCTCGCGCTCGCCCGGGGCGAGAGGCTTAAACGGCTTGAGATGCTTGCCGAAAAGGCCGGGAAGTCTTCCGTGAGGAAGACGGCCGGGAAGCGGGAGTTGTGGGAGAGGTTCGCAGAGATCAGGTCCCTGCTTGAACCGGGACCGAATGACGGCCTGGCCGAACCAGACCGCGATGCCTTCCTGTCGCGCTTTTCCGACAGGGCGGGCTTCGCGGGGCCTGCCTATATAGCCGCGATCAAAGCCATCGACGAGGGGACCTGCAATGCCGGGGTCCGCTGGCTTCAGGGGATCGTTGACGGGTATTGCGTACGGATACGGGCCGTCGTGCCGTCCCTCAATATCTTCCGCTGACCGCCAATCGCACGAAGTTGCCATGATTATGAAGGTTTCTGGTATAATACAGTTGCCATACGATAGAAACGGGGTTCAATGATGGGAAAACTTTTTGGAACAGACGGGGTGCGCGGCGAGGCGAACCGCTATCCCATGAACGCCGAGATCGCTTTCGCGATCGGCCAGGCGATGGTTTACATCCTCAAGAAAACGCACGACCGCCCGAGGGTGGTGATCGGTAAAGATACGCGCATCTCGGGGTACATGCTTGAAGGCGCCCTCGAGTCAGGGATCACGTCCATGGGGGGGAACCCTTACATGCTCGGCGTCCTTCCGACGCCGGGGATCGCCTTTGTTGCCCAGAGCATGCGCGCAGACGCGGGCATCGTCATCTCGGCCTCCCATAACCCTTACCAGGACAACGGGATCAAGATCTTCTCCGGGAACGGGTTCAAGCTCTCGGATGAGCAGGAGGAGGAGATCGAGGAACTGATGATGAGCAATACCCTGCATAAGCTCGTCCCGCCGGTCCGCGACATGGGACAGGCGTTCCGACTTGACGACGTTCACGGGCGTTACATCGTCTTCCTTAAGAGCACCTTCCCGCGGGACCTCTCGATCGAAGGCATGAAGATAGTGATTGACGCTTCGAACGGCGCCACGTACAAGGTCGCCCCCGACACGTTCTGGGAGCTCGGGGCCGATATCGACGTTATCCACAACAACCCGAACGGTATTAACATAAACGATAAATGCGGCTCTCAGCATACAAAAGACCTCAGGAAAAGAGTGCTTGCAACGGGAGCATCGATCGGGCTGGCATTTGACGGGGACGGCGACCGCCTCATCGCCATCGACGAAAAAGGCCGGGAGATAACGGGCGACCGGATCCTCTTCATGTGCTCGAAAATGCTCGCCGACGAGGGCACGCTGAAAAACAACCTGGTCGTCGGCACGGTCATGAGTAATCTCGGCCTTCGCGTCGCCTGCGCGAAACATGGTTTTGCCTACCATGCTGCCAAGGTCGGCGACCGGTACGTCCTCGAGGATATGCTGCGGCTCGGCGGCGTCATCGGCGGCGAGGAGTCGGGCCACATGATATTCCTCGATCACCACACAACAGGGGACGGGATAATTACGGCATTGCAGCTCGTCGCCTGCATGGTCAGGACGGGCAAACCCCTCTCGGAGCTTGCCGACCTCATGGATATGTATCCTCAAAAACTGATTAACGTGAACGTCAGGCGAAAACCCGACATATCCACGATACCGGAAGTGATGGCAGTGATCGAGCGCGTCGAGAAGGAACTCGGCGATGAGGGCCGCGTGCTTGTCCGCTATTCCGGCACGCAGAATATGTGCCGGGTCATGGTGGAAGGCCCGAACGATACGGTCACCGGGGGTCTTTGCGCCGAGATTGCCGGCGTCGTAAAAAATATCCTCGGGTCATAGAAGCCTGACAGCCAGTGGATCAATAAAGACGAATGTCCCGTATTGAAAATGAGATAGTCGGTGCTGTGCGTGCCAATGGGCCCTCGACAGGGTCCGAGATCGTAAGAGAGATGGACGCCGACGTACTCGCCGTCTGGAAAACGTGCGTCAAATCGCGTGAACTGCTGGTCCGGTCGGTGGGCTCGCGGTACATGAGGCTTGACCGCCACGTGGCGGGATATGCCCGGCTCTCCCCCTCGATCCTGCGGGAATTCCTCACGTATTCCGTTGTCGGCGGGAAGGATGCGGCGGACGCCGTGAACGAACGGTGCCGCGCACTTCTTGAACGGGTCCACGAGATCAGCAGGCGTAAATTCGATCTTTCCCGGCAGATGGCCCGCGAGATCATCGAGCAGTTCGATCCCGGACAACAATTCAGGGACGCCCTCTGTTTTATTATCGCGGGCGATATTGTCTACAATATGGCCCATGACGTGCCGAGGCCCGAGCACAGCACGGGGAAGCTCGTCAGGGGCTCGGACATCGACCTTGTGATCGTCGTGACCGACGATCTTCCCGACAACGACATAGAGAGGCTCGATGCGGCCGTTTATGCCAGGAAGTACAGGATGCTGAAGGACCCTGCGGTCAACGAGGAGGTCGACTACAAGATCAAGAAGCTCCGGAGGATCGGGGAACAGTGCTCTTTCGATAATTTTAAATATATGGTCGCGGTCAAGATACTCGACGAAGGGCAGTTCCTTGCGGGGAGCGAAGAGATATATAAAAAGGTCAAATCTATGCTGGAAGAGCGCGGGCTTCCCCGAAAGCTGAAAGAGCTCGAGGAGGGCGCTGTATCGTTCAGAAAAAAGGCCGAGGAACTGATATTGAGTGATAGTATCGATGAAAAAATGATAAAAGATATGCACCTCTTCTATTCCACGGAAGAATACGAAGAGTTCGAATGAACGAGGACGGTGTGGGCCATGAATGACGCTTTGATCGGGATAGACGTTGGCGGGACATATACGGACGGGGTCCTTTTCAGTGACGGGTCGGTTGTGCACAGCGTCAAGCACAGAACGGACGAGGATGACCTCGAGGGCACCTTGCTCCTTATCCTCGACGACCTCCTTGCACACAGGCGGGCAAAGGACGTCAGGAGGATAGTGCTCAGCACGACGCTTGTGACAAACCTCCTCGCAACCGGCCGGGGCGAACGTACGGCCCTTATTCTCCTTCCGGGGAAGGGACTGCCCAATTCCGCGTATGACATCAGCCCTGACACGTATTTTTTGAAGGGTTGGATCGATTTCAGGGGCAGGCAGATAGAAGCGCCCGATCCCAAAGAAATAGAGGACACGCTGAAGAAGATCCACGCATCCGGGATCGAACGGATCGCCATCGCGGGTAAGTTCTCGAACCGCAACGATTCGCATGAAAAAATGCTGAAGAAGACGGCCGAGTCCCTGTATCCCCACATGGATGTCTGCACGAGCAACGAGATCTCGGGAAGGCTCAATTTCCCCCGGCGGGCCGTGACGTGCTATTACACGGCGATGACGGTCCGGGACTGGAACCGGTTTGCCGACGACATGGAGGCCGCGATCAGGGCGCGGGCCCCGCACTGTGAACTCCATATACTGAAGGCGGACGGCGGGACAACGACGCTCGCGGCGAGCCGCAAGCGGCCCTGCGAGACGGTTTTTTCCGGCCCCGCCGCCAGCACCATGGGCACGCTCGCGTTGAGCCGCGAAGAGCTGAACGCCGTTTCGATCGATATCGGCGGGACGACGTCCGACATAAGCCTTCTTATCGAGGGACAGCCGTTATATGCCTCGCGCGGTGCGCTCATTGCGGGGCACCTGACGCATGTAAGCTCGTTCGCCGTGAGCTCGATACCGCTCGGTGGTGACAGCGCGGTGTACACGACGGACGGAAAGCTCGAAATAGGCCCGATGAGGCTCGGCCCCGCCGCCTGCTTTGGCGGCGAGGTCCCCACGGTGACGGACGCCTTCAATATCATGAATGCTCTCGGTCTCGGGAATGCGCAGGCATCGCACGCCGCACTGAGCAGGGTCGCGCAGGGGCTTCAGGTGCCGCTCGACAGCCTGTGCCGGAGCATTGCCGGCGAGGTCGTCGAACGGCTGGCACAGAGCATAAAGGATATGTTCAGGCTCTGGGAGGACGAGCCGGCCTACAAGGTATGGGAGGTGGTCCATAAAAGGGAATTTCACCTGCACCAGGTGATCGGGATAGGCGCCGCGGCACCTGCCGTCGTGCCGATGCTTGCAGAGCGCATGAAGGTCCCGCATTTCCTTCACCGCCTGTCGCCCGTCGCCAACGCCCTCGGCGCGGCAGTTGCGCGGCCTACTCTGGCGGTGGAGGTCCATGTCGACACGGGGCGCGAGACGTATTCAGGTTCACCGGGCGGTTTGAGCGGGAAGGTGGATAAACGCAACTACCAGCTCAAGGATGCGCGGGAGCTTGCGCAGGCCTGCCTCAAACAGGTGTGCGCCGACAGGGGTCTTGCCGATTATGCCGACGACGCCCAGATCTACAGCGAGGAACAGTTCAACGTTATCCGGGGCTGGGAACAGGAAGGAAAACTGTTTGATATTGGAATTCAGATATCGCCCGGGTTTATCCGTGAATTCAAGGGGGTGGAAAATTGAAAACGACCGGTGTGATATTCTTCCCCGCCTTTGACTGGGCCATAAGCCCGACCCACCCGGAAAGAGAAGAAAGGCTCCTCTATACGCGTGACCAGCTTTTCGAGGAAGGCATCATGGATATGCCGGGTGTTACGGAATACCATCCCCGGCTGGCTACCGAAAAGGACGTGTCGCGCGTCCATTTTTGCGTTCCCGACATCGAAAGCCGTGTTACGACCGCCCACATGGTATCGGCGGGGTGCGCCCTCGTCATGGCGGATGCCTTTATGAACAAAGAGGTGAGGAATGCGTTTGCCATCATTCGCCCGCCGGGACACCACGCTATGACCGTCGTCCACGGCAACAGGGGGTTCTGCGACATAAACAACGAAGCGGTCATGGTCGAATACCTGCGTCGTACGTACGGGGTTAAGCGCCTCGCCATCGTTGATACGGACGTCCATCACGGGGACGGGACACAGGAGATATTCTGGCACGACCCCGATGTGCTGTTCATCTCGTTCCACCAGGACGGCCGGACGCTCTACCCGGGGTCCGGTTTTGTCGAGGAGATGGGCGGTCCGCTCGCCTACGGGACCACGATCAATATACCAATGGCCCCAAAGACGACCGACGAGGGCATTCACTACATCATGGACAACCTCGTCATGCCGATACTGGACGAGTTCAAACCGGAGATCGTCATAAACTCCGCCGGCCAGGACAACCATTACAGCGACCCGCTCGCCAACATGAGCTTTACCGCGCAGGGTTATGCGGTCCTCAATCAGAAACTGAAACCCGATATTGCCGTTCTGGAGGGCGGGTATTCGATAGAGACCGCACTGCCGTATGTCAACATGGGGATCATCATGGCAATGGCGGGGATCGATTTTTCGAACCTGCAGGAGCCGGATTACGACCCGTCACGCTTCAAGGAATCTTCCCGGAACCGGGCATATATCAAATCGCTCGTCGAGCATCAACTCGCCGCTTTCCGCGGACGCGAGGCGGTGGTCGATAAGCACCGGAAAGAGGGGCGTGAGTTCTGGGGCAGCTCGCGGAGCATATTCTACGATACGGAATACCTGCAGGAGGAGCAGCGGCTCGACCTGAGGATGTGCCCGACGTGTTGCGGGTTCCGCCGCATATCATCGGGCTGTGCGCACCGGAGCGGGCGGAATTATTCGGTGGAATGCATCGCGATACCCGCCGCATGCTGCCCGGACTGCGTGTCCCGGGGCCTCGAAGAATACAGTTCGCTCAAGAAAAAGAAGAGCGGCGACCATATCTATCTCCAGGACAGGGTCAACGACGACTACCGGACATTCGAGAGCAAGGCGGGGGAGGAGACGGTCGTTTGAAGAAAGGAAACAGTAAACAGTAAGGAGAAAAAGATACCGGCGAAAGAACTCTGCAGTAATTCTTTGGTGTTTACTGTTTTTAGGGAACTTTTTCTTTCATTGTTTGTCCTAAAAGAAAAAAACGTGGAGGACGAACAATGAAAAGGATCTTGAGTGCGGCAGTTCTTCTGGCAAGTCTGGTCTCTACCGGTTTGTGTTACGGTGCGGACACGTCGTATCAGGATTATGTGACGAAAGCCAACAAGGCGGCGCAAAAGACGGATTCCGGGATTTCCGCAGCCGAGCGCGAAAAAATGAAGGACCGCGCCGCGCATTCACCCCGCGTATCCTATCCCATGATCAACCACAAGGGAACGTACGGCCAGGCAAAGTGATAGAGACCGTGAAGCGGAAGACGTAAGGAGTAAAGGCGATTATGCCCGCCTAAAAAAGTTTTGACTTTTTATGTTTTACGTTCTGCGTTTCACGCGTCAGGCTGTTGACAAATGCCGGACTTTTCCCGATAATTATGAACCGGGAAGGACCGGCGAAGACATAATGGGAAAAGAAAGACACGTGCGCAAGATCATGAAGTCGAACAAGATGGAGAACATCTGCTACGAGATCCGCGGCCCGCTCCTCAAAGAAGCGAAGCGGCTCGAAGACGAGGGGTTTACGATAATAAAGCTCAACAGCGGCAACCCTCCGATCTTCGGCCTCAATGCGCCCGACGAGATCATCCATGATATCGTTCTCAACATACGGTCGGCCCAGGCGTACGGCGATTCGAAGGGCCTGTTTGCCGCCCGCAAGGCGATCATGCAGCAATGTCAGCTCAAGGGGATCGCAGGGGTCGAGATCGAGGACATTTACATCGGGAACGGCGTTTCCGAGATGATCGTCATGGCCATGCAGGGCCTGCTCAACAACGGTGACGAGATGCTTGTCCCCACCCCCGATTATCCCCTGTGGACGGCGGCGGTGACCCTTTCCGGCGGCAAGGCGGTCCATTACATCTGTGACGAGGAGTCGGATTGGGTACCCGACGTCAAGGACATGGAGTCGAAGATATCACGGAGGACCCGGGGGATAGTCCTCATCAACCCCAACAACCCGACGGGCGCCGTGTACCCGCTCGAGATCCTCGAGAAGATAATGAAAATGGCCTTCGAGCACGATCTCATCGTTTTTGCCGATGAGATATACGACCAGATCCTCTATGATGACGCAAAGCACTATCCCTTTGCCTCGCTGACGGACGAGCTTTTTATCGTGACGTTCAACGGGCTTTCGAAATCCCACCGCATCCCCGGCATGCGTGCGGGGTGGATGATCGTGAGCGGGAAAAAAGGGCACGCGAAGGACTACATCGAGGAAGGCCTCGACATATTGTCCAACATGAGGCTGTGCGGGAACATGGCCGGTCAATTCGCCATCCAGACGGCCCTCGGGGGATACCAGAGCTTGAGGCAATTGATCAGCCCCGGCGGGCGCCTCTATGAACAGAGGAATGCGGCCTACGAAGGTTTTCGTTCGATACCCGGCATCACATGCGTGAAACCGATGGGTGCACTCTACCTTTTCCCGAAGATCGACACGAAAAAATACAACATCCATGACGACCAGAGGTTCCTTCTCGATTTCCTGACAGAGAAAAAGGTCCTGATGGTCCAGGGCACAGGGTTCAACTGGCCCCATCCCGACCACTTCCGCGTCGTCTTCCTGCCGGGTGTCGAGGAGATCAGATCCGTGGCCGAACGGATGGCGGATTTCCTCAAAGAGTACAGCCAGTAGAA
>CALMFJ010000125.1 GCA_937862865.1 uncultured Pseudomonadota bacterium
GCAGAAACCGGCGTATACGTGGACTGCAATGAGGCTGCGGCAAAAATATACGGATACGAGAGCCGCGATGAGGTCCTCGGCAAAATACCGCTCGACTTTTCTGCGCCTACGCAGTATGACGGCTCAGACTCGGCGACCGAAGCGAGAAGGCACATCGAGGCCGGTATCAGAGAGGGCTCCCACGTATTCGAATGGCGGCACCAGCGAGCCAACGGGGAGATATGGGACGCAGATGTCCATCTCATGTTCCTGGAGAACCGGGGGCGACCACTCCTCCAGTTCAAGCTTCAGGATATTACCGAGCGGAAAAAGGTTGAAATGGCGGTCATTGAGAGCGAAGAGACGCTGCGCTCTTTCTTCGATGCCATAAGCGAACCCCTGATGTTGTCAGACCCCCGGGGAATAATCCTTATGGCAAACGAAACGATGGCCCGCAGGCTCGGCAAGAGTGCCGGCGAACTTGTCGGCCTCTGCCAGTACGATTTCTTCCCGCCGGACATTGCACAAAACAGGCGAGAGCACTACAACAGGGTCGTTCTGACAGGTAAACCGGTTAATTTTGAAGACGAAAGGGACGGGCGGACCTTTGAAATATCGGCATACCCGGTCTTTGACGAGCGGCGAGCGGTATCAAAGATATCCATTTACGTCAGGGACATCACGGAACGCAAGCGCATGGAAGAGGACCTCAAAGAGGCGGAGAAAAAATTCAGGGACCTGGCGGAGAAATCGGTCGTCGGCGTATACGTGCTCCAAGACGGTGTATTCAAATACGTAAATGAAAAATTAGCCGTGACGCTCGGCTACACAGTCGAAGAATTAACCGGTGGAATGGGGCCCCTCGACGTGGTTGTCCCGGAAGACTGGCCCTTGCTGGAGGAGAACATCCGGCGAAGGATGTCAGGGGAGATCCAATCTCTCAATTACGAGTTCAGCATCATCACAAAGGACAAAGAGACAAGAAATGCCGAGGTTTACAGTTCTCTTTCCACGTACGAGGGCAAAAACGCAATCATCGGGACGCTCCTGGACGTCACCGAGCGCAAGCGGGCAGACGGGGAGCGCGAGAGGCTGATCACCGAGCTCAAGGAAGCCCTCGCCCAGGTCAAAACCTTAAGCGGTTTGCTCCCCATCTGCGCCTCCTGCAAGAAGATACGCAACGACGAGGGATACTGGGAACAGATGGAGATGTACATACGAAACCACTCGGAAGCCGAATTCTCCCACGGCTACTGCCCCGAATGCGCCGCCAAACTGCTTGCCGAAATAAAACAAAAGAAATAACGCCCCGCAACGTCACCTTTCATCTTCCGGCACTATCCTGACAAGGGCGAACGTGTCGCTCCAATTGAGACGCAGCACGTATCTCTGGCCATCAATATGCTTGCCGTTCCCTTGCGGGTTTTTGATGATCCGGTGCAACTGGGGAATATTCTGGAATGTTCCGAGCAATTCGCAACGCATCCTGTCCAGCCTGGTCTTCGCATCAATGAAAGCAACAAGCTTCCGAGTCTCCGACATATGCGGGTCTCTTGATCTGATGAGAAAATTGCATTTCCCGTCGACGCTTACCGTCAGGCCTTCCGGAAGCCATTCTGGCTGGAATTCAACGGGCTTCGAGAACCATGGCACGACCTCAAGCCTTCCGCCCGCCAAACTCCCTCCGGCAAATGGCAAAAGCTCCGAATCACCGAGCTTTATGTCGTGGGTATTCATGAACGTTTTATCTGCAAGGATTTTGAGTTTCGATCCTTCCACCATAAGGACCAGGTCCTGCCCGGATGAGGGGGGTACGGATATAATGCCCTCGTTTGTCCGGCTTCGGTCAGTTCCCATTATCCTGTAGATATACCGGCTATAAGGACTGGAAGGCTCGACGTCACGCGCTATTCCGCGCATGTCGGATTGCGTCGGGATCAGAATTTCCCTATCCGGCACTCCGGTGCCGGCCCCGCAGCCTGTCAGTAATACGCCGGCTACAACAACGAGTGATAAGTATCGCAGGTTCATAAACGGTCCCCAGATTATGGCACGAAGTAAATAAGCACAGGCACGCCTTTTTCCATGATCAATGTTGGTGTTTTCTTTGAAGAATTCTCAACTTTTTTCGACATGCCCTGAAACATGGTATCGCCCGAAGCGAGGCCTGCCTCTCTCAGCCGGTTCTCATCTTTCGTTTGGCCCGTGACAGTTGTGCCTGACGTTACTTCGACGGTTGTTGTGTCTTTTCTCAGTGCGTTTAAAAAAGATGACATGCCCGACAGGATGCTGCTCGTCATGGTGCCGGCAATATCGTCATACCGTATCATGGAAATAACGCCGTCCGATTGATCTATGGATGCAACGTATCCCTTCATCGGGTAATGAATATTTTCGGGACTCAGGGCACCTGAAACCTCCACGTGAAACCTGTTATCCGTAAAGTTCGGGTTTGCTCTGCCCACAACTTTCCAGTTTTTGAGCGGGATTTCGGTTCCCGTCGCAGCAAATACTGCCTTTGTGTCGGCCGAGGTGAACGTCCGGTCTATAACAGCGCGGTACGGCCTGTAGAACTGGACCTTCGGCCCCTGGCCTGCATAGGAGGAGGCCTTTTCAGTTCCCGCCCCCTCTTTTTCATTTGAAGCTGATGTTGTGGCCACTTGTATCGCCGGGGGTGAAGAACCTCTTATGAAACCCCCTGTCATTTTTTGAACATACATATATTCCCACGTTTTTTGCCGCACCTGTTCGTTGTCTCCGTCAAAGGACCTGCCGATGTGCTGGTCGGCCTCGTCGTTATAGATATTCGTCTTGTTCTTCCTCTTTTTTGCAAAAGACAGGGGATCTTCTTCAGGAACAATCATACCGGAAAGACCTGCATCTTCTTTCTTCTTCCTGGAGGGCCCAACTCCCCCCACATACCCGCCCCGTTCGCTTGCCCTGAGCATCTGCTGTTCCTTTTTGATAACGTCTCCTATCGTGCTTTCATCCTTCTTTTTTTCATCTGTAGGGTAAGGGCTGTTTTCTTTCGGTACGGCAGCGCCCGCATTCTTTCCGGCAGCCGACTTCTTATTGATCTTAAGCTGAGACATTCGCACTTTCTTCGACCTGTCCATGAACATTCCGATGGCAACAGATATGAAAAGTGCGGCCGCGATCACGGCAATGGTTATTATGATGACCGGTTTGGGAAACTTTCTCATATCCGGGATTCCGCTCCGACCGGTTTCACAATATACCGGCAACCTGAAAAAAAGACTGAGTTCCCGGTCCTTATTCTGGCGATATCGATAATCCCATGTTTGTTATTGAAGAAAACAGACATGCGCCCCTCTCCATCAGCCTGGACGGCTAATATGATATCTCCGAGATCAAAAGGCTCTTTTTCATGAAGGCAATAGACAGCCTTGAGGTTGTGGTACGTTTGAAGATACCTGTACTCATCCGGGGACACCTCGCTCCATGCGCCTTTCCCTGTCGGAAGCCGCTCACTGTCAAAAACAAATGCAAGTACGGAGTTCCCGCCGTGAGGGGAAACTATCGGGATCCTTTCGGGAATTTCAAAGCGTGCCCTGATATTTTCAACAAAATGGTCACCCGAAGGCAATGCTCTTGTCCCACCTGATAAAACATTGATCGCCTGTAAGAATTCACCGATAGCATCCATCCTTATTCCCTGTTGTGCTTCGGCAAACGAACTCGATATCACAATGGCCATCAAAACGCCTGCCGGAAATGATTTGAAGAGTTTTTTCATATTCGTCTCTTTCATCCTTATGATAAATAGCCGTCTAAATCTATTTTTTTCATGACAGCATTAACATCCGCTGCCCTTCCGATGCTTCCTTCGGGGAACATATCAGCAAGAACTTCTACGGCCACTGCCTGCGACCGTCTCGGAGACACACCCCGGTCTTTCAGGATCGACGCAACGTTTTCCCGCAAGTACCGCTCGTCTTTGTGCGTTGTGTAGCGCCATCTGCTGCCTGGCGTCTGAACATTCACAAGAACGCCCTTTCCGAGGTCCTCATTGAGGGCAAGCACTTCCGCATATTTACCGGGATGGAACCTCAGGGAAACAAGGAGTTCCCGCTCCCTGCTTCCGAGGCCCAAAATGTTCATGATATTGTCTATACCCTCCAACGTGGGGTTATCGGGAGATATGTGCCGGGTGAAATATTTGTTAGAAGCTGCCGATACAAAATGTTTTCCCTTTTCCGCCACATCGAGAATATCCTGGGTAACGAGATACGTCGCGAGCCCCAGGGTCCTTTGCTGCCGGGCGTCTTTATCGAGGACATCCAGGATAGGCTCATTGTTCTTAAGGTTATGGAACTCGTCATATACGAACAGCTTGGGCCTTTTTTGCGCCGCGAGTATCCAGCCCACGGATGCCGCACCGAGAAAAGACGGCATTTCGCCGGGCAGATAGACCGCTTTGCGATAGGCGAAATCCCGGTAAAGCAACAGCAGGAGTGCCAGCATCTCTTTTCTTTCGCTGACGAGTCCCATGTGTATGCAGAAGATATCCCTGTCAACCGTGAAATTAGTCACACCATTCAACAGTGAAGCCTGTTCGCCCTGGGCATAGAGGTTAAGGATCCTTCTCATATCTTCGGCTATCTGTCTGTCCCTGGGATTTGTGTTGATGGCTGGATCCGACGAGAGGACCCGCATGAAATCGTTGAGTGTCGGAGTGGCAAGGCATTGTGCCGTTTCAGCGAGCTGAAAATCCTTTCTGTCCATTGTTGCAAGGAACTTCTTAATGTAATGGTCCCGATATTCGAGGTAGGTATCGAACGAGGGCGATCCCGAAAATACGCTTTCCTGAGCCTCGTTCGCCAGTCTTATCGTGCGGGCACGTCGCGGTTCTTCCTTGAACAGCATATCATATGTTCTCTTTACGGCGCGCCCCATAACAGCAAGCGTTTCTTTGGGAACCCTGCCGTCGTCACTCAGCATGGCCGTGAGGATTGCGTTCAACGACAGTATTTTTGAACCTGCCGGTTCTTCAAACCCAAGCCTCAGGTCAAACATATTCACCCGTCTACCGCTGTCGCCAAATTTCACCTGTATGAAGCTACCGCCAAAATTTGAAACTATGGGTTCATACGAAGATGCTTTTGCCATATCGACAATAATGATGACGGGGTCGTACGCCATGGCGCCCGCAATGATGCCATTCATCAGGACGGACTTGCCGCTTCCTGTGGGCCCGATCACCAGTCCTGCCCACCTGTTCTGCCGGGAACTGAAAGGGTTGAGGGCCGTGACCCCGCCATAACGGTTCCTTAAGAGCATGGCGGGCTCTGACCGGTCACCGCGGTACATACCGCGAAGCGGTACAAATTTCAGGATATCGTGGCCGAAGATAATTTGCGGGTCATAATGTCTCGTTGCGCATCCGGGCAATGAGGCAACAAAAGCACCTTCTTTCCGCATCCATTCCGCGAATATGCCCGCCCCATCCACGGCCTTGGACACGGCAAGACGCAGGGCCTGTATTTTCTCCTGCAGGGATTGGACGTTCGTGTCCCATACGAGATAGCTGTTGAAACATTTAACAATCTTCCAGCCTTCCCGGGCGCGATCCTCAAGCAGGTCGTCTATCGAAATTATCCTTTCCCTATTTTCGATTGCAGCTGATGTTTTTTTTCCGCTGAAGATATTTGCCATCATTCGCATCCTGGAAAGGTCTTTTGCTATAGACGACGGGTCCTCGCACAGGATGATCGTGTTCATCACAAGAGGAAAGTTGATATTCTGGAGAATTCTGGACCCGCATCCAACCGGAATCACATTGGGTATCGAATCGACCACCAGCGTGGCAAAATAGTACCGTCCGTTCGTCAGGTAATAATCTTTCGAATAGAAATCCGTGTTGAATATTCTTTTCCTCAAAGGGAGCAAACAACCGCACTCCGAAAGGACCATGGAGGGCGCAGGGTCGCCGGGATTAATGATCCTCGACAGGTTCCGCATCATGTCGGATCCGCTGAGCTCTTTTATTTCGTAGCCGAGGGGTATCAGGGTATTTTTGAGCATTAAGGCCGCCTCGTCCAGTTTTCTGTTGCGCTCCAGAAAATCATGCAGGTCGGGGCGTTTTTTCTTTTTGCCCTCGATAGATGCTCTGGCGCTTAACGGCACGATAATAGTACAGTACAGGGATGTATCGATTATCCCGCCATGGGACCGCAATTCGTTAACGTTCTCCTTCGCCATTGAACGGGAGAGGGGGTCTGCATTTAATCGCGTGTATTCGTCGAGCAGTTGGCCGATATCCTGATTTACATAGGTGGTAAACTGGATGAAGACGTTCTGTGCCGTGACATTTTTGAGAAATTCCGAGCACTTATTGACTTCGATCTCCATAACAGCTTGGTCTATCCCATCCGCACCGGCCTGTATTATCTCGAAACCATACGCTTTTTCGAATTTGTCCAGGATCAGGCAATCGTCGCCGACCATGGTGATCGGTATGCGTCGGTAAAACGGAGATGATCTTTGGAGCATAGGTCCGCCTTAAGCCTAATCGGCAGGTAATCCGCTGTTCTCAACATATTTCACTACGTCCGGGTCATCCGTATCTGCCGCCTGTGCCATCGCCCGTATTGCCATTAATTTCAGTTGCTGGTTCTCCAGGTAGAGAAGGTAATATTGCAGCCGCGATAGATCTTTCCACGCCTGGTCTTCGAAGCCGCCGTCCAAAACCGCCGGATCGAGGTTGTTCAGCCGTGTCTTGATGCCAGAGGCTATCTCCAGGGATGTTCGGGCAACGATGAAATGTTTGATGGCCAACTTTTTCCTTGTCGCCGAACACCTTTTTGATGCAAGAAGTACCATGAGCTTCCTGGTAGTACCGCTATCAAAGAGAGATGCCGGGTTCTTTTCGCGGGCAAATGTCTCGTAATTGCGCGGATTATCCAACAGTTCCCGCACTTCATTCTCAATCGAGGAATAAATATTCGCAACAGCAGCTTCTTTCGCCTTTTCTGCAACTACTGCTCTATTTATGGCATCCAGAGCTGACTCCACTTTCGTTCTCATCGTGGTGCCAACAGACGTCTTTGTTGCAAGGAACATCTTTTCAAGGGAGCTCGTCGACGCCTCTATGTACTGCCGGACCGTTATTGCGGCAGCATTATTTACCTTCAACACGATTTTTGCTATTCCTTCGTCCGTCAAGGTCACCCTGGCGCCCGACGACAGCTTCTTCAGCGTCGTCCTGAGGTACTGACCGTTTGCCGCAGCAAACTGAGCTCCGATTGATTCTCCGATCGACGCATTTCCGATATTGCCCAGCAGGGCGAGGGCCTCATGGGTATGCGCCGCCCACTCGCCGAGAGCTTCCCGCATATTGCCCGTCAGATCTTTCTGCCTGGTTGATATAGAGGATGCTACATCCATTTTTCCCGACAATCCTGCCATTTGCACTGCTAAATTCGATGCGACCGGCAGAAAGCCGCATACCATTGACCTATATTCATTCACCGGGCCGGAATAGGTGCCGACAAAGCCCTCGGAGGCAAGGATCTTCTGGTAGTTCTTGAGAACCGCTGTGATATCATTCCTGTCAAACCCTTTCCGCCGCAATTCATTCTGAAAAGTGGCCGTCGCAGCGTTGTTGAGACTGCCCATAAAATTTCCAAGGCTTAAATTTGCATTGACAAAGCTGGTCTGGGACCTCAACCCTGCACCGACAACATCGCCGACCGTAGACGAAAAGTCATTTATGCCCGCAAGGTCGCCAACGCCTATAAGATTGCCTGGTCTGTATGAGATGCTCAACTTTTGGGACAAATTGGCTTTTAGCTGGCCTATCATAAGGTTCTTTACAAGATTCTTGAACAGATCGGAAAACTGCGAATAGTTTGTCACCGAGATGACCGGAGAGCAGGGCTGCGCGCAATCAGCCCTGCGGATGATCCCCGAATAAAACACAAAGAAAACTGTCAAACCGATAAAAGATACGACGCAGACCGCCAGAAATCTTTTTGTCCGGAACCTGCTCATCGTTTATCTTCCTTCCTTCAGCGCGTCCAGCATTTTTTCGAGCGCTACAAGCCTGAGTTCCTGGGACTCAACCAACCCTCTGAGGTGGGCAAGCTTCGCAGTATCTTTTTGGGTTTGCCCCGGCGACGCAAAATCGAGAGACGTTGGTGCGAAACCGGAAAGGGCCCCATTGACCTGGCTGGCCATAGCAAGGGCTTTCCTGCCGGCCGCATATAATGTTATGGCCGTTCCTGCCTGCAATGCGCGCCGCTTGGCCAAAGCCATCTCCGAAGCCGTCGGGCTCTTGAGCTTTATGCGAGATGATATTCCGGCAAGAGCCTTCGATCCGTCGGACTCGCCGATCGCCCCCGGTCCCCTGAACACGTCAGCAGCACCCGGGGCTTTCAGGACACCCGCCGTTAATCTCTGCTTTACCATCAAGGCGCTATAGGTTTGCAGGTAGTCACAATAAGGCTGCTGAAATGCGGTCACCCACTGTGCCGCCTTCTGGGCCAGCGTCACCTCCGACACAACAGGGCATGGCTCGTCTATGCCCCATAGGTCCGACGCTAAACCGCAACAGACAAATGCCGATACGACGATCACAATGGAGCTTAATCGCATGATCATCGTCCTTCCAGAGCATGGCGCATTTCACCCTGTGCCATGACCGCAAGTATCTCTGCCTGGAGCATTGTATTGTAGTATGTCAGTTTGGCCAGGTCTTTGACGGCCTGGTCTGATTTCCCGGAATCGAATGCGGAAGGACTGAACGCTGACAGTTCACTGCGAAACTTTTCAGCGATATATGTTCCCTGGGCGGCGCGCTCGTATGTCGCGACGGACGCCTGGCTAAATACATCCCGAAGCTTGAGCGCCGCGAAATCTGCCGTTGAGAAATGCTTCATCCTGGCAGTACCGCCGCCCGGCGCCCCGGCGATAAGGATAGATACCTCGCGGGTTTTTTTCTGAAATTGTGAAAAATCAGAGCCTGCAAGGGGTAGGCTCAGCTGTGCTTTCGATCTCGCCGTTTCATCATAGTATTTGCCGCTGGCAGTGGAAAAGGCCCCGGTGCCGTTGACCATGTAGTCGGATACCATGCCCTTTATCGAGGATGACATGTCATAATTCGTAAATGTAACGCCCTTTGTATTAAGCTTCCCGGGCTCAAGTTTTATTCTCACCTCTTCATTCCAGACCGACTGTATTTTGTCGGTAATTGCCTGGGTGACCATCCTCTGGATCATTTGCATGAGAACCTGGTAGTTTGTGACCGTAACGGCAGTTCCATAGGCGCTCGTGGCAAGAACACATACGAGCAAGAATGCACACAGGGCCTTACCTGTCCGGGTCGCGATATATCCCCTCATTTTTCCCTTCATGATTATCCCCTCCGCACTTTATAAATAGCATCGACAGGCCCGGTCCGCCGTGCCCGACCGGCTTCGTGCCGGCAATAACCGATAGATGTTTTCCGGTCTTATCGAAGACAGTGGCTGCTGCGGAGGATTGCGGCCCGGGAAACGAATCCCTTATTCGTTCATAAACCGTGTAAGGTCATTCGAAACTCTCCGTGCGTCCGATTCATCCACGGCGTTTGAAACGATGAGGCTTTTCAAGCTCTGGTTCAGGGTCCATCCAATCGCCGAGCCTCTTTGCACGTCGCGGAGTCGATCATATTGTCCTGTAAGGACCAGTTCCCGTGTGCTCATATCCCGCACATCAAGGTACTCTGTCGCAAGGAACAGTTCCCCGGATTTCCCGCTTGACCTCCCGCCGGGTACGAGAAACTGCACCATGACGGCCAGAAGGACATCCGTCAGTTCCTGAATGACCCACGACTGTTTTTCAATGGGAAACATAGATGCAATGCGCGACGGGACCTGGGTAGCCATCATTGTGTGGATGGTTGTGAATACAAGATGGCCCGTCTTGGCGGCCTGAATTACAGCAAGAGAGGTTTCGGGGTCCCTGACCTCTCCCACCAGGATAATATCCGGGCGTTGACGCATTGCAGCCCGAAGCGCCTTTTCGAACGACAGCGTTGTCGTCCCCACCTCCCGCTCTATTATATTCCCCTTGCCGTCCGGTATGTCATATTCGATCGGGTCTTCTATTGTGATGCAATTGAGCGCTTTTAATTGAAGGATAAACGCGATTATCGATGCAAGGGTTGTCGATTTACCGCTCCCCGTCGGACCTGCAATGAATACAATGCCGCCTGCAGAGTTATCGAGAATAAGCCTCATGAGGTTATCCGGAACGCCGAGCTTCGCCGGGTCCGGCTCCACCGACCTGAGGCGTCTCATTACAATGGCAACACCTTTCTTCGAAAGACAGACATTTACGCGGAAACGGCACGTTCTTTTCTCTCGCCCATTCCCTATATGTTTTGTATATGAAAGATCTTTCTCTTCCCTGTCATAAAGTTGTGACCTGGCACCCGGGATCTTCAGTATTCGCTCTATGGCATGGTCCAGCTCATATCCTTCCGGCGGTCGCGTATCTGCCTGTGCCATCAGCCCGCGTATCCTCAGGAATGCGGGGCTTTCTGACTGTATGTATATGTCAGATGCCTTTTTTCTGATTGCCTCGTCAATTATCTGGTCGAAGAAATTGTCCATCAACGCATTTGCATTTATCGGCAGCCAAGCCAATCTGTTCCCATGAGGTATGCCAGGTATCTTCTCAGGATGCTTGAACGGCAACATCCTCGCTGTTTGATCTCTTCTTTTCGTTTTTTCTGTGCAAAGACAATGAGGGTAATGGAGCCGGAGATGCCGGAGATGCCGACAAAAATACCTAATATTTGGGATAGATATGAGCACAACCCCGAAAGACCGTTTCCTACCATTGCCGGACAGATCGCAATGATAAGGTCCTCCATGGTCAAATTGAGTCTCGGGACCAGGATAGAACCATTGATGCTCTGGTAATTCTGCCTTTTTCTC
>CALMFJ010000126.1 GCA_937862865.1 uncultured Pseudomonadota bacterium
TCAGGCATGTCCACCTCTCTATAAAAAATTATTTTTTATATGCGTCAATACCTGCTTCTTTTGTTCCAGGAGTTCCGTAACAGCCGCAGCGTCCCCCTTGCTCTCCGCTTCGGCAAGCTTCTCGGTGATCCTCTTCGATTTTTCCCGGAAAAACTGACGTTCAACATGTCTGAAATAATCCATGAACACCTTTTCGGGCTCATCGGCGTCTTCAGGGATACGGTCAAATGCCGCATCGAGGACAAGCGTCTTCAAGTCCTCCCTGTCGAGCATCTCGATGAAACCCCGCACATTCAGCGTGTTGTCCCGCTCAAACCATGCCGCCATCTTTGTCATGATCTCCCGGACATCTTCGTTCTTTATATACCGCAAAACCTCCTTTCCATGAAAGTACCGGAGCAGTTCGGGACGGGCTAAGCAGGCATTGATGACCTTTTTCTCTATGACGGCCCTTGCCGTGCCTGTCTGCTGGTCCCCGTTGCCGGCCCCGTATATCTTTTTGGGAGCAAAATGCTCCTCGTCTATCCCCGTCAATTCAGAGAGGCGTTTTATGTACAACTGGCGCTTGATGATGTCCCTGATGGCTTCTATATGGGGCATAACCTGTTTGATAAATACCTGTTTCCCGCGCACGGTGGTCATCGCCTCTTTTTCGGAATAATGGTCGAAATAAAAATCGAGGACGGGCTTCTTGCTTTTCAGTATCTCCGACAATGCGCCGGCGCCCTTTTCCCGGACAAAACTGTCAGGGTCATGGCCCTCGGGAAGAACGACCATCATGCCATTCACATCCATCTCGGCAAAAAGCCCGATGAGCCTTAAGGCGCTCTTTATGCCCGCAGGATCGCCGTCCAGCATGAGTGTGATGTTTTCGGTGTAGTTCCGCAATTTCCCTATCTGCCCTTCGGTAACGGACGTCCCCAGCGTGGAGACCGCGTTCCTGATGCCCGCCCGGTAAAGGGCTATAAGATCGAAATACCCTTCGACGATGAAGACCTCGTCAAGATCGGCGATATATCTCTTAGTCCGGTCGATGCCGAACAGCGAGTTGCGTTTCGAGAACACCGAGGATTCGGGGGAATTCACGTATTTCGGCATCCCGTCCTTCTCGAGGGTCCTTCCGCCGAACCCGATGACACGTTTATTGACATCTATGATGGGGACAACGACCCTTCCTCCGAACATGTCGTAGAACTGGTTCTCCTTGACCCTGACGATCCCGGTGCTGAGAAAAACATCGACGGGCACCCCTGTGTTGTTGAGGGCGGCCTTCAGCGCCCCGCGCGACCGCGGGCTGTACCCGATCCGGAACTCTTCGATAATATCGCCGGAGATGCCCCGTTTTTCGAGGTATTCCCGGGCGGCGGCACTTGCCTTAAGGCCCTTCCGGTAGTATTCGCACAGCCGCTCCAGAGCGTCATAGTGGCCCGCTTTTTTTCTGTCGCCCTTCCGTTCAACCTCGATCCCGTACTCACGCCCGAGGTGCTCCAGCGCCTCAACGAACGTGAGGTTTTCATACTTCATGATGAAACTGATCGCGTTGCCGCCTTCCCTGCAGCCAAAGCAGTAGAAGATCTGTTTTTCGGCGCTGACCGTGAATGACGGGGTCTTTTCCCTGTGGAAAGGGCACAGGCCCATGAAATCCTTGCCGGCCTTCCTCAGCTTCACATATTGTGATACCACGTCGACGATGTTGACCTTCTGGAGAAGCTCATCGACCGACGCCTTCATGAGAACTCCACCACTGTTACCCCTGCATTCCGTTCATCCGCGTGGAACGCCTGTACATACGGCGTATCGGAAAGCCTCTCCCTCACCGCCTGCATGAGCCTCCCGGTCCCCACGCCGTGAACTATCTTTGCCTCCCGAACACCCTGGACCACCGCCCTGTCAATAAACTGGTCGACCCTTTTCATGGCCTCGTCGACACGCAGGCCGACGATGTTGAGCTCGGGCGCTCCAATGGGTTCCACATTTATGTGCGTCTTGTCTTTCGATACCCTTTGAGGACCTTCTATCGCCCGGGAGATGAACATCCGTTTCAGCTTCGTTCTTACGTTTCCGACAGCAACTTCGAAAACATTACCCTCTTTGTCGATGTCTACGACATATCCCTTGCTTCCGAGAGTCTTCACCAGAACGTAATCGCCTATTCGGATCTCCTCCCTGGCCTCCCTGGCAGGTCCCCCAACCTTTTCCCTCAGGGAACGAATTCGTTCCTTATTCTTTGTTATAGACGTTCTTTCCTTTTTTGCAACATCTTTTTTTATAGATTCTATCTCAATGTCCAGCTGGAGCAGTTTTTCCTCGCACTTTTCTTCCCATTTCCGGATGTGCTCATCCTTCTTTTCGCGGATCACTTTGAGGCGCTCACGCGCTTCTTCCTTCAATTTTTTGAGCTCCAACCGCTCTTTTTGCGCCTTCGCCGTTTCCTTCTCGAGGCTTGTTATCAGGTCATTGAGCATGAATTCCTGTTCGTTAAGATACGTGTGGCTTTTTTCGATGATCGCCTGCGGTACGTTGATGTTCCTGGCAACGTTTATCGCGTTGGAATATCCCGCCGTTCCGTAGACAAGCTGGTATAGCGGCTTCATGTTCTGCGAATCGAAGGATGTTGCCACGTTCAGGGCAAACTCCTTCATGTAGCCATACGCCTTGATGAGATTGAGGTGAGTCGTCACGACCATCCGGCACCCCTTCTCAACGAAGGCGTCCATGACGCCCATCGCGAGGGCGGAAGCCTCCTGCGGTTCTGTGTTGCCGCCTATCTCATCGATCAGGACGAGCTCTTCACCGCGTGCGCTCTCGTACAGGTCCTTTATGGCATACATATGCGCGGTGAAACTCGAAAGCTCCATGGAAATGTCCTGCTCGTCTCCGATCAGGGCAAAGATATTGGAAAAAAAAGGCACGACAGGCCTCTGTGATGCGGGGATAAAAAGACCGGTCTTCGCCATGAGCGACAAAAGACCGATCGTTTTCAGGGCGGCGGTCTTGCCCCCCGCGTTCGGGCCGCTTATGATCATGACTTTTTCTTCTTGCTTCATGAAGATGTCTATCGGCACGGCATCGTTCTTTTTCGAGAGCGATATGAAAGGATTGACAGCCTTCCTTATCTCCATTATTCCCTGCGTCGTAACCTCGGGCCTCACACATTTGAACTCGTGGGAAAAAAGGGCCATGGCATGATACAGATCGAGTTCCGTGAGAAGTTCAACGTTCCGCACGAACTGCTCCTGGAACCCGCGTGCAAAATCCGTCAGCTCGCGCAGGACCCTCTTCTCTTCCTCTTTCTCTTCGTTGACAAGGATGTTGATGCTGTTGTTGAGCTCGACACACTCCACGGGCTCGACAAAAGACGTCTTGAGGGAATGCGAGTAATCATGCACGATGCCCTGGATCGCCTCATTGAAATTGGGTTTCAACGGGATGACATATCTGTTGTTCCTGAGTGATATGTATTCGTCCTGGATGATAGGCCTGACCGACTCGCGGCCCATTATCCTGTCGAGCTGTTTCTTGATCTTCTCCCTGTTCTGGAAAAGCTCGGACCGTATGCGGGACAGGTCGTACGATGCGCTGTCCTCGAGGTATCCCTCGATGTTGATGGACCGGGTGATCTTTCTGTTGAGAGCGGTCAGCCTGTCGAGGCCCTCGACGACACGATCGATATACTCTCCCTTCTTGAAGGCCCTCGCGAGGAAAGAAGCCACATCGGAGCACGACCGTATGAAGCCGGTAAGCGTGAGGAATTCGGAAGATTCCAGGACGGAATCCCTGATCCCTATTCTCTGTACGACCGGCTTGACGTCGGGTACATCACCGAAGGGTATCCTGCCGTCCCACTTGATAACGTCCAGGACGGCTTCGATGCGGTCATGGCGCGCATGTATCTCTTCGATGGTGCCGAGGGGGCGGAATGATGCCAGCTCGTTGCCTGTAAAAGGCGTTTCAGAAAATTTGAAGATGACGTCGCGGAGTTTGAGGTAATCGAGGTACGATAAAGTCTTATCGATCATACCGGCTTTCAACTGTCGCTTTCATGATGACAGTCTTTTAAGCACCATTGCACTTAACAATTTTCCGTCGACCCTCCCGGGGAATTTATCCATGAGGAATTTAATGACCTTTCCCATCTCTTTGCGGTCCTTCGCGCCGACAGCCGCCACCGCGTCCTCGATCTCTTTCGCGATCTCGTCCTCGGTTAATTGAGAGGGCTGGAACTCCTTGAGGATTTCCAGCTCCTTCTCTTCCTTTTCCGCAAGTTCTAAACGCTGACCTTTTTTAAAGCTTTCGATGGAATCGTTGTGCTGCTTGATCGATGTCTTGATGAGGGCGAAGAACTCCTCGTCCGTCAGGGGCCTGATCTTCTCCACTTCCTTGTTCTTGATAGCCGTGAGGAGCATCCTGAAAACGGACACCCTGATGGCGTCCCTTTTCTTTAAAGCCTCTTTCAAACCATTTTCAATTGTGGATCGATAGTCCATCTATTCCTAGTAAAGACCTTTGTCCATGGTTCTTTTGAGTTTCTTCAGAGCTCTCTTCTTTGCGGCGAGAATTTTTTTCTTTCTCTTTACGCTGGGTTTTTCGTAGTGTTCTCTTTTTTTGATCTCGGAGAGGATCCCGGTCTTTTCACACTGTTTCTTAAACCGTTTGAGGGCGCTCTCGAAGGATTCACCTTCTCTTATAATAACTGCTGGCATCCATTCTTCCCTCCCTCCATAGGTCCGTTAAATTCAGGAGCATATTTAAACCTGAAAAATGAGCCAAAGTCAACAGGTTTTAGCTAGTTAACGCGGGTATTCGCTGATCGGCGGTTACAGATCGCCGGTATTCTTCCGTTGTTTTTAACCGTCTTTTAGACCGGGGATGCCCTTGTACGCATACATCGTATCTTTTTGATGCTGCGCCACGACCGTTCTCAAACTGTCCACCCTGTTCCTCCAACCTTTTAGATACTTAGCATACACCTGGGGTTTACCGGTAGCCAGCCTGATGTAACGCTTCTCACGCATGTCGAGGTAGCTGTCTATATCGCCGCCCGACCTCTGCAGTATCTTCTGCGCGGCCGCGGGGCTGTTCACGTACGTGTCAAAATGGACAATGCACAGGGGATACGGCAGGGAACCTGCACCGGACCTGTCCCAGATCTTTCTGTATATCGCCTCTACCTGGTCCATCGTGATGTTCTTGATATTCCCCCGGTAGCCGAACGCCCGCGCGGTTGACTGGAGGATGCCGTAGCGGGACGCTCCCTTCCCTGCGTCTTCCTTCACCAGTCTGTTCCCTTCCTTTTTGAGGACGAAATCGAGGCATTTCCGGAATCGCGTTTCCTCATCGGGAGGGCGCACCTCGGCAACGTTGACGGGGGACGCGGCTGTGTTGAAACCAGCCGGCCGGTCATTTATGAGCTGCAGAAGGACCTGCTCAAAACCGGATGCCTGCGGGTTGACGGTGAAATTCTCCGGTTTCCTTCGCATGCCCTGTATGTACTGATACGTTGCGGTTCGGGATAGATCGAGGTCAGTCGCCATAATCAGACTGTGTTGCAACAGTTGTGCCAACTCTTGTCTGTAAACGTCCTGCAAACGGGGGGAGCAATCGGGAGGCCCGGAGGAGGCCTGACTGTCAGTATTCTGACAGGTCCCGGATCATGCGAACGGGTTTTTGAGAATAATGGTGCTGTCCCTGTCGGGCCCTGTAGAGATTATCGCCGCCGGGACGCCGACCAGTTCCTCGATCCGCCTGACATATCTCTTTGCGTTCTCCGGCAGGTCGTCAAACACGCGGATATCTTCGAGGGGCGTGTTCCAGCCTTCCATCTCTTCGTACTGCGGCTCGATGCGGTAGAAATCTTCAACCGTCATCGGGGGTTCGCTGTGGACGCGCTTGCCGATCCTGTACCCGGTGCATATGAGGAGCTTCTCGAACGAATCAAGCACATCGAGCTTCATGAGGGAAATACCGCTTATTCCGTTCAGTTTTACGGCCCGCCTGACAAGCACGGCATCGAACCAGCCGCAGCGGCGCGGCCTGCCCGTTGTCGCGCCGTATTCATCGCCGATCTTCCTCATAAGCTCGCCCTCGGGGCCTTTGAGCTCTGTGGGGAACGGGCCCTCGCCCACGCGGGTCGTATACGCCTTGCAGATACCGAGTATGTAATCGACGGCGCCGGACGGCACTCCCGATCCTGACGATATGTTTCCCGCGATGGTGTTCGACGAGGTGACGTAGGGATACGTTCCGTGGTCGATGTCGAGGAAGGTGCCCTGTGCTCCTTCAAAGAGGATCCTTTTCTTTTTCGCGATCGCTTTGTGAAGGAACGACGTGGAATCCGCCACGTGCTTTCTGAACAATTTCCGGTAGGATTCGAACTTTTTCAAAACATCGCGCATCATTACCGGTTCATCTTTATAATAACGGCGGATGAGGAAGTTCTTTATCTCCAGGTTGGCCTTCAATTTCTCGCGAAAGACCTTCCTGTCGATGCAGTCGATCACCCTGATGCCCATCCTCGCGACCCGGTCCTCATATGCCGGGCCGATCCCGCGGCCGGTTGTCCCGATCTTCTTTGCCGCTTTTGCTTCTTTCAGGGCATCGAGCTTTTTGTGGTAGGGCATGATGACGTGGGTCAGACCGCTGATCATAAGGCGCTTTTCGTCCTTGAGATAACCGAGCGCCGTGAGTTCCTCTATTTCCTTTTCGAGGACCTCGGGGTCCATCACGACCCCGTTGCCGATGATGCAGTACGTATTGTCACGGAGTATCCCCGACGGGATAAGGTGAAGGATGACCTTTTTATCGCCGATCACGATCGTGTGGCCTGCGTTCGCCCCGCCCTGGAAGCGCACGATGATATCGGCCTGGCTGCTCAAATAATCGATGATCTTCCCCTTGCCCTCATCACCCCACTGAACCCCGACAACACCCACATTGGCCATCTTCAGTCTCCTGATATTTCATTGAATGGAACATATTTTTCTATCGTACAATCGGAGATAAATCAAGATAATTAGAGGCCGTGAGGGCGTGAGAGACAAACGGTCCTGGGCCTATCCGGTCGTCCCGGAGAAGAGGCTGCGGCCGCAACCAAAATTTGTATGATGTTCACGTCATTCCGGCGCTTGACGCCGGAATCTAAGGTTTTGTTTTTACAATGTCATTCTATACTTATGATGTTGTGGATGATGAGAAAACCCCATCAAAGGCAAACCTTGGATTCCGGCGTCAAGCGCCGGAATGACGGCAGGAGAAGGAGCCTTACGCCTTACGGTTTTTCCCATCAAAGAGGCTGTCCATCTTTGTGCCCGGTTTTGTCGGCAGGTCAAGATGGTGGAACGCCTTTTCGGATGCTTTTCTCCCCTGCGAGGTGCGGATGATGAAACCGCTTTTGAGGAGGAACGGCTCGACGACCTCGATCAGGACATCGGATTCGAGCTGGAGCGTCGCGGCGAGGGCCTCGATACCGACGGGGCCGCCCTTGTAATTGAGGATGATCGTTGTGAGCAGTTTCCTGTCCGTTTCGGTGAGGCCCCGGTCGTCGATCCCTTCGAGCCCCAGCGCGTCTATGGCAACGTTCCTGGTTATCACCCCTTTGGCCCTGACCTCGGCGTAGTCACGGACGCGCTTCAAGAGCCTGTTCGCCACACGGGGCGTCCCGCGGGCGCGCTTTGCCGTCTCGACGGCACCGTGGTCGTCTATTGCAACGCCCAGTATTGCGGCCGAACGCTTGATGATCTTCACGAGGTCCTCATCCTTGTAGAAATCGAGGTCCCGGACGATCCCGAAACGCTCCCGCAGCGGGGATGACAGAAGCCCCGAGCGCGTCGTCGCGCCTATGAGTGTGAACTGCTCGAGGCGGTAGCGGTGCGTCCTTGCATGGATGCCTTTATCGAAAATAAAATCGACGGCAAAATCCTCCATTGCCGGGTAAAGGAATTCTTCCACGATCTTCGGAATGCGGTGGATCTCGTCGATGAAAAAGATGTCGCCCCTCTCGAGGTGGGTGAGAAGGCCCATGAGGTCCCCGCCCTTCTCGAGCGCGGGGCCGGAGGACGTGACGATCCGGGTGCCCATTTCATGTGCGATGATGTGGGCAAGGGTCGTCTTTCCGAGGCCCGGAGGGCCGTTAAAGAGAATGTGCTCGAGCGGTTCGCCGCGCTTCAGTGCGGCTTCGATGGCTATCTGGAGCGTCTCGACGATGGTATCCTGGCCGACATATTCGGAAAGCCGGCCCGGGCGCAGGGTGATGATCGACTCGTCGCCCGCCGTTTCGTCCTTCTTATACAGTTCGGTGATGTCGGAATTTTCTTCCTGTATCATTGCTTCTGTCCTCTATACACCTCTTCGAACAATTCCTCCGACGAGGCGATGCGGGGGTCCCTTTTCATTGCGTCCTCAATCATCTGCCGCGCCTCGAAAAGCTTGTGGCCGAGCTGGGTGACGAGGACGTGCTCGACGTCCTTCACGAAATCCTCCGCCACCGGTGCGGCCTCCGCCGTCTCGGGCATAAGGGCGTATTTCGCCACCCTTCCCTTCAATGTGGCAACGATCTTGTCGGCCTTCCTCTCGCCTATGCCTTTGAGCTTCCGCAGGGACTTCGCGTCCTTCTCCTCGATATACCGGGCTATCTGCCGTATCGGCTGGGTGAGGGCCTTGATCGCCGCCATCGGGCCGATGTCCTCGACCATGATAAAGAGCTCGAAGAACTCGCGGTCGAGCTCGTGACGGAAACCTACGAGAACGGGCTTCGGCTGCCGTTCCGTCTGATGGAACGAGATATAAAGCTCGAGCTCGTCGTCCGCCTTCTTCGACCTGCGTATATCCGTCATCACGAAAGCCGGGATAAGGACATCGTACCCTATCCCGCCCACAAGCAGCGTCAGGCGCTCGTCGTAGATGCCTTTTAATTTTCCTGAAAGGTACGCGATCATATCACAGCCCTGTACTCCCTGCGGTAATAGACGGCGAGCGCCACGGCGAGCGCATCGGCCGCGTGGAACGATGAGATGTTGCCGATCTTCAGCGTGGCCGCCACCGCGTCCTTGATCTGTTTCTTTCCCGCATTGCCGAACCCCACCAGCGCGTTCTTGATCTCCTTCGGCGCGATCTCCTGCACGGGCAGCCCCCGTTCACGCGCCGTCACATAAAGGACCCCAAGGACGCTTCCCAGCAGGATGCCCGCCCGGGGGTACCTCACCAGCGAAAAGACATCCTCGATCGCAAATAGATCGGGCTTGACCTGCTCGATTACCCTGTTCACATCATCGTGGATCTGCATGAGCCTGTTCGGGACCGTGTCCGTCGTAAACGTCTTGATGGAGCCGCACTTCACAAGGACAGGTGTTTTCCCGTCACACCGTAACGCCCCGAACCCCGTATTCGCAAGCCCCGGATCGATCCCCAAAATTACCATCGTAATCATCATAGCAAGCCCGGCGAAAATGGGCAATAGATAATAGGGAATGGGGGATGGGGAAAAACAGGCGATGGGCGATAGGCAATGGGGAAAACCGGGTGATGGGTGATGGGGAAAAGCTCAAAACCTTGTCGGGTCGCGGGTTTTGCCTATCACCTATCACCTATCTGTTGACTTCCACGACATCGTGCACACTTTTTTGTGCCACATCATCGTGGACAAT
>CALMFJ010000127.1 GCA_937862865.1 uncultured Pseudomonadota bacterium
TGAGGTACTGTTTGAGCGGAGCGTCCTTCTTTAATTCCGTCACAAAATCAAGCCCGCCCTCGTAGCAGCGCATTGCGACGGACTGCGTGAGCTTGTACGCGTCCTGCCTCGTTAAGCCCTTCTTGATAAGCGCGATCAGGATCGCTTCGGAATGATAGAGCCCCTTCGTTATGTCGAGGTTCTTCTGCATCTTCTCGGGATAGACGATGAGGTTTTTGAAGACGTTCTTGACCCGTTCGAGGGAATAATCGAGGGCGATCGTGGCGTCGGGGGCGATCACGCGCTCAACCGACGAGTGGCTGATGTCCCTTTCGTGCCACAGGGGTATATTCTCGAGCGATGACATGGCGTAGCCGTGCAGAAGGCGCGCCATGCCGCACAGGTTCTCCGATGCGATGGGATTTCTCTTGTGGGGCATTGCGGACGAGCCCGTCTGACCTTTCCTGAAAAACTCCTCGGCCTCGCCGACCTCGGTCCTCTGGAGGTTCCGCACTTCCATGGACATCTTTTCTATCGTTGAACCGACGATGGCGAGCGTCGTGAAAAACTCGGCGTAGTTGTCGCGCGGTATTATCTGGGATGATATCGGGGTTACCTTGAGCCCGAGCTTTTCGCAGGCGTATTCTTCGACGAAGGGCGGGACATGGGCGTACGTCCCGACGGCGCCCGATATCTTTCCGCACCGGATGCGTTCCCTCGCTGCCTTCATGCGCTCGAGATTGCGCCGCATCTCGTCGTAGAAATGGGTGATCTTGAGCCCGAAGGTGACGGGTTCCGCGTGGATGCCGTGCGTTCTGCCGATGGCGGGCATATCCTTCGCGGCATAGGCCTTTTCTTTCAGCACCTCCATCAGGGCGGCGATATCCTCGATAAGGATGTCAGCGGCCTCGACGAGCTGGCACGCGAACGCGGTGTCGAGAATATCCGAAGATGTGACGCCCATGTGGACGTACTTCGATGACGGGCCTACGTACTCTGCGACATTTTCTATGAAGGCAACGACGTCATGCCGCGTGCGCTCTTCGATCTCGAGGACGCGGGCAACGTCGAACCGCGCCTTCTCCTTGATATTCTTCATATCTTCGGCGGGAATGACGTTGAGCTGTGTATAAGCCTCGCATATCAGCACCTCGATATCGAGCCACTTCTGATATTTGTTCCGGTCCGTCCAGACCCGCGCCATCCTTTCCCGCGTATACCGTTCTATCATACCGGTCCACAACCTCCAATTTTATTATTATGACCCATCACCCATCACCTATCACCCGTGTCTTTCGGAAAAAACTTCTTCGCCAGCCTGCGGACCATAGGATGGGATTGTTTTGATCTGATCGGCTTCCACTCGTCGCTGATGCCCGGTAACAGTGCGGCCATCGCTTCCGTGATGATGCTCGCCTCGCCCAGTTCCTTATCGTTTACATCGTAATCTCCGGCGGGCAGCACGCGGCAGGTCATCAGGGGGATGTCCATTTCCGCAAGGCAGAGGGAATACTTGTACGACTTGTAGCCGGTGAGGGGAAGGGACCTTTTCTTGCGCTCTTCAAGGTACCGGGCGATGTCCTCTTTCTTCTTCAAAACGATGGATATGAACACCCCGAACCGGGTGGGCAAGGGGCGATAACAGTCGGGAGAGGCATAAAGGCCGTCTTCATCGGCCAGCGTATCAATGATCTGGTCAAGATCGCAGAACACGCTTATATGCTCGTCCTCGAAAAAGTGCTTCCAGTTCCACATTGTTGATTCTCCTTACGTTTTCCAATCCATCACGGTGATCGTTTGGAAATTGCCGACATGGATGCAGCTCGTTATATCGACAACGATGAGGGCCGTTGTCGACGCGTTGATGAATTCCTCAAGCTCAGGATGCTTTTTCAGGAATATCCCGGCATATTCCAGCCAGGACCGGCCCCGCTTGACCGCAGCTGCCTTGCCGAGTACCGTGATCGCCTGGGTTTCGACGAACCCCTTGTTCTTTTTCGACCGGTTGTCGACAAGGACCGCCACGTCTTTCGTGTCTACGAGGTTCTTAAATTTACGGGTGTTCCTCGGTGTCGCGAAGATCACCTTTGTGAGGTCGGGCGTCACGGCGAACGAGATAAGCGACGTGTAGGGCCTGCCGTTCTCATTCGTCGCGAGAACGGCGAAAGGTTCTTTTGCGTCCATCGCACGCAGCCTTTTCGCGACGTCGGCCGCCCCTTTCTCCGTTACGCTGGGGATCTTTCCTTGCAGTGCCATGTCCCTTGCATCCTTTCCGGTTCTCATGATTCGACCGGTTTGAGCATCTCTATGTACCGTTTAACATTGAACTTAGACGCGCACCCATTATAACTCATGTACCGTATTTTGCCAAAAACATTTCGTTCGCCCCACGGCCTGTCATGGACGCCGCCGATGCTCCACGCGATGCCTGCGTACCCGTTGGGGTCACGCCCGTCGAGGAGGTACCGGTCATTGAGATAGATCGCGGCCGACAGCGCCTCCTCCGGGGATGCCGTCCATTCGAGCATCTTTTTCGCCCAGTACATCCTCATGTAGCCATGCATCGTACCCGTTCGTGTCATCTGAAGCTGGGCGGCGTTCCACAGCGGATCGTGTGTCGCCGCCGATTCAAGCTCGTCGCGTGAGTAAAGATATGGCCTTCTGTCGTGGCGGTGATCGTCGAGGGTCTTCCTTGCCCAGTCGGGGAAGGCATCGAAGCTGGCGTAATCCGGGGTGTAGTGGCAGTAGTTGTCGGAAAGCTCCCGGCGGACAATGAGCTCCTCGAGGAAGGCCTCTTTTGCATCGGCACCGGCACGGCACCGTCTCACTTCGAGAGCGACACGTTGCGCGGATATCTGCCCGAAATGGAGATAGGGCGACAGGTGCGACACGGCATCGCGGGTCGGGTCATTGCGCTCGGTTGCGTACCGGTCAAGACGCTCAAGGAATGATCTGAGGCGGGCAGCCGCGTGTTCCTCCCCCGCAGCGACATCGGGCAATCCGGGGATTGAGGCGTCGGCCCCTGATTGCTGCAGGAGACTGCCGGGATCGACGGGGTGCCCGTTAAGGTCCGATCCGTGGGGATGTTTTTGCACGGCAGGCATCTCATCGAGAAAGAACGGCAGGAGCTTTTTGATCTTCTTCCTGATCGTGTATGCCCCGTATTCCCGTTTGCCCGACGCACGCCTGCAGGGCACTATGTTGTGGGCATCGATCTCGTAGAAGGGAATATCGACCCTCCGCGCGACGGTCTCTTTCCATTCTTTTTTGATGCGCAGAGGGTCAAAATCGGTGACGAGGAATGTTATTCCGTGGCGGGCGATGAATTCCGGCAGGGTCTTGCCAGGTTCGCCGGGAAGGATAAAAAAGGGTATCGACAGGGACCTCAACCTTTTGGCAACCAGTTTGAGCCCTCCGAGCATAAAGGCGTAGTGCCGGCGGGATGCCCCCAAAAAAGAACCGGAAAGGGTAAACACCACGACCAGGGGAAGGGCAGCTTTGAGGGCCGCCTCCTGCGCAAATATGAGCGCCCAGTTGTCCGACACCCTCTGGTCCCGGCTCATCCACAGGGCGACACACCCGAAATGCGCTTCACCTTCCCGGAGGGGAAATATTCTGTCCTCAAGGCCGTGCATACCCTGTATTCTATAACAAATCAGGAATTCTTTGTTATAATAGCAACACAGACAATAATAAAAGGGAGGGAGCCATGAAGCTGAGTGAATATTTCGAGAACACCCTGGGGAGAGGGGTCCTTGCAACGTCGGATGCGAACGGTGCCGTAGACGCGGCAGTTTATTCGCGCCCGCATTTTGTCGATGAAGAGACGGCGGTATGGATCATGACAGACAGATTGACGCACGCCAACCTCCAGTCCAATCCTCATGCAGCGTATATATTTGCAGAGGCGAAGGAGAGCGCATTTGTCGGCAAGCGCCTGTACCTCACGAAGATCAAGGAAGAAAGCGACCCGGCAAAGATCGAGCAGTTCAGGTGGCGCAAGACATATCAGATACCCGACGAGCAGAAGACCGAAAAACGCTTTATGGTCTATTTCCACGTGGACAAGGTCCTTCCTCTGATCGGAGTGAAATAAAAATGGATGGGCATCATCATCACCCCCACGACCGGCCCAGTGCCAGGGCCTTTCTTACGAACCTTCAGGTTGATATGCCCCTTCACAGGAAGATCTGGCTGCTCTTCCGCAATAATATGAAGAAGATCGTCACGATGCGGAACTGCTGCGGGCACCCGGGCGAGCCGGGCTGCTGACAGACCGACGAGTCATCCACCGGTCGGTGAGATGAGGCAATAAGGAATATGGCCGCCCCGTGATCACACGCGACGGCCATATTACAATAGAAAGGATTGAGAGGATTTGCTTTCGTAAAAAGCTGGCAACTGGCTCAGCCTGATATGGTTATATACCAAAGGGAATAACGATGTCAAGTATTTTTTTGCGATATATTGACACTGGTACAAAATGGCTTCTATAATCAACTATCCCGGTGACAGACAAGGAGCTTGCGTATGAAAGTGGGATACAAGGTTTGGGTAGACAATGACGGCAAGGCGTTCGGTGAAGGGCCCTATCAAGTTCTGAAGAGGATCGAGGAGACAGGGTCCTTGCACAAGGCTGCCTTTGAACTGAACATGTCCTACCGCAAGGCATGGCTTATGATCCAGGTGATAGAGAAACGCCTCGGATTCCCGCTTCTTGAACGTAAGGTCGGCGGTGTGTCCGGAGGGGGCTCACACATTACCCCGGAAGGGATGAAATTCCTGAAAAGCTACGAAGGATTCCGGCATGACGTGAAGACCGTGCTGGAAAAAACGTTCAAAAAACATTTTGAAAAAGACAGGCTATAGCCTGTCGCCTGTCTTTTTATTTCTTTACCGCCTTATATTCGTTGGCGTCCAGATAGCCGTCGCCGTTGCGGTCATATTTTTTGAAATCTTCCATGGTGACCGAGGGCAGGACGGTGCCGAGCTCGACCGGGGATATCTTGCCGTCCTTGTTATTGTCGACATCCGGAAAGGACAGCCGGTTGACCTTGTATTTCACGCGGACCGGCCGGCCGTGATTGTTCGCGGTTTGCCTCGATTTCCTGTTGTTGGTCTTCGGCGGCGATAGATCGTCGGCCATGGTCTGGGGCTTGAGGTCCTCGGGGAAGGTCTCCCCCTTTGCTATCGCGATCCCGCTCGAGATGTACCCCAGAGATACGATGTCGCCGATCTTTATGTCACCTGTGCCGGCATATCCCCGCAGAAGGGGATTGATGAGATCGAAGGCAAGGTGCTTGTCCGAGGTCCGCACCGCTATCGTACCTGCGTCGATCTTTGTCACTTTTCCCGTGAATATCATGAGCGGCGACGAAGTTTTCTTCCCTGAAGCGGGCGAGCCGGCAAGGTTCTCGTCCCTGACCGTCTGTGCGGCGGAGGGCGGGGTCGGGCCCAGAGCGGCCTCTTCGTCCGGAGCGGTAAGGGGTTGTTTTTGATATGAAGCTTCCTGCTTCTGCCTGGGCGGCGGTTTCGGTCCCATTATGACGGTGGGGCCGGGGCCGAGGTCGAGGGTTTCGCAACCGGTTATTGCAAAAAGACAGATGCCGAGGAAAAGGACCGCCGATAGAAATCTTCTATGCATTGCACACCTCAAAAAACAGTCATGTTTTAACGGGGTTTGTGGGCCAAGTCAAGGATTTAATTTCCCTTGATTTTGATGGGCACGGCCCTTAAACTGGTACAGGAAAATGCTGGTCGAAAGATTCATATGCAGCGTCGCCCGGAAAAAGAATGCGGACTACCTCCGCTTCGCGCCGGGCGAATCGTACGATGTGCCGCGGCCGCGCGATGCCATCCCCCGCCTGCTCTATCTGCATGTCCCCTTCTGCGAGGAGCTTTGCCCCTATTGTTCTTTCAACCGTGTTGTCTTCAAAGAGACGCTGGCCCGTGACTATTTCCGGGCCCTGCGCAAGGAGATCTCCCTGTACGGGGACCTTGGTTACACCTTTAACGCCATGTATGTGGGGGGAGGCACCCCGACCGTTCTTATCGATGAGCTGTCCGAGACGCTTGCGCTTGCCAGAAGCATCTTTCCGGTCCGCGAGATCTCGGTCGAGACAAACCCCAATCACCTGACGCCCCAAAACCTCGTACAGCTCAAAGAGATGGGGGTCAACCGGTTGTCCGTCGGCGTGCAGACGTTTGACGACGGCATCTTGAAGGCGGTCGAGCGCTTTCACAAGTACGGCAGCGGCGAAGAGATAGGCGCGAGGCTCAAAGAGACGCTGGGCCATTTCGATACCCTCAATGTCGATATGATCTTCAATTTTCCCACGCAGACGATGGCGATGCTGGAGCATGATCTGGACATTCTCACGGGGCTTCACGTCGACCAGGCCACCTTCTATCCCCTCATGGTGTCGACTTCCACGGAGAAGATCATGGGGAAGAAGCTCGGCACAGTCGATTATGACAGGGGCCGCGACATGTACATGACGATTACGGAAAGGCTTAAAAAGGCCTATATCCCGAGCACCGCATGGTGTTTTTCGCGCGGTGACGTCATGATCGATGAGTATGTCGTCAACTACGACGAATACGCGGGCCTCGGCAGCGGTTCGATAGGCTATCTCGGCGGAAGCGTCTATTCGAACACGTTCGACATCCCCGCGTATATCGATCTTCTCAAGAACGGAAGATTTCCCGTGGCCGCCCGGAAAGACTGCGGGACCCGGGAGCGCCTCCTGTACGATTTCCTCATGAAGCTTTTCGGCATCTCCCTCGATCTTGACGAGCTCTCCCGTAAGCACGGGGTGAACGCCCCCCTCTATCTCCTGCCTGAGATTACCTTTTTCCGCATGACAGGCGGCCTCACAAAAAAGGGCAACAGGCTGTCCCTCACGCCGAAAGGCCAGTATTACTGGGTCATCATGATGCGCGAGTTCTTCGTAGCCGTCAACAACTTCCGCGACTACTGCCGCGCCCTGATAGAATAGTTCTACGTTCTGCGTTCCGCGTTCTACGTTAACAAATTCTCCGGAAAACATTTATCATTTTCTACCATGATGCGAAAACGCAGAACGCGGAACCCATTAAGTTATCCCCATCATGTTCCGATAATATGGTCAGGAAGCGCCTTTTCAGGCCGGAGCCATGACGAAACGGATATGCATAACTGAGGACAGCAGAAGCCAGGCGTTGATTGCCGAGACGATCTTTGCTGACAGGGGATACGAGGTGGTCCTTGCCGAGAACGGCATGGATGCCCTTTACAAGATCAATGAAATGAGGCCCGATCTTATCATAAGCGACGTGGAGATGCCGCACATGAACGGGTACGACCTCTGCCGCACCGTCAAGAGCGACACGGAGCTCAAGCATATCCCGTTCATACTGCTTACACTGTTATCCAGCATCACGGACGTCGTGAAGGGCCTGGAGGCAGGCGCGGATTACTACCTGACGAAACCCTACAATGCGGACGTCCTTGTCTCCATGGTGGGCTCGATCCTCCGGAACGGGCCCGTTTCATCGAACGGCGACAGGGCCGTCAGTATCTGCATGCCTGCCGGGGACGCGCTCCTGAGCTTTGAAGCCGAGCCGCAAAAGGTTTTCAATTTTCTCCATTCGACGTATGAGAACCTTGTCCAGGAGAACCGGCACCTTCTCTTCACGAAGCAGGAACTGAGAAAGCTCAACAATCTCCTGGAGGAAAAGGTCCGCGAAAAGACGATGTTCCTCGAAGGGGAGGTGGCGGAGCGGCGCAAGGCGGAGAACGCTCTCAAGGAAAGCCTTGAAAATATGCGGAAGACCGTGGACGGAACGGTCCGTGCGCTCGCGAAAACGATCGAAATGCGCGATCCGTACACCGCGGGGCACCAAAGACGCGTCGCCCAGCTTTCCTGCGCGATCGGCAAACAGATGAATTTTTCCGGGGACTTCGTTGACGGTCTCGAGGTGATGGGTTTTCTCCATGACATAGGCAAGATCATCGTCCCTGCCGAGATCCTGAGCAAACCGGGCGCCCTCAACGAATTCGAGCTCAACATTATCAAGGCGCATGCCCAGGCCGGCTACAATATCCTCAAAGGCATCGAGTTTTCCTGGCCCGTCGCCGCCGCCACCATCCAGCACCACGAAAGGATGAACGGCACCGGCTACCCGTACGGCCTTAACAGCGACGCCATCATAATGGAAGCCCGGATCCTTGCCGTTGCCGACGTCGTCGAGGCCATGGCGACCCACCGTCCCTACCGCCCCGCGCTCGGCATAGACGTGGCCCTGCAGGAAATAATCGACCACCGCGGCACCCTCTACGACTCCGCCGTCGTGGAAGCCTGCCGCACCCTGTTCGAGCAGGGTCAATTCAAGTTTGAAAAATAGTTTCGGGTTTCAGGCAAAAGCCGACCCATCGCACCGGCTCTTGACGGGAACCCCCCACCTGCATCATCCCGGTGACGGGTGCCCTCCGGGTGTTCGGGGCCCAGGGTTTTTTTCAGTTTTCTCTCCGACACGCCTGTCATTCATGCGGTCGCGCCATGTTTTTACGAAAAAGGATTGCCAAGTACCGGGATAGTGCAATAATATTTTTTGCATGAACTCTGCAACCTTGAAGCTTCTCGCCTGCGCCCTCATGCTTGTGGACCACCTGGGCTCTATCTTCTTTCCCCACGAACCGGTCATGCGGGCCATCGGCCGACTGGCCTATCCCCTGTTCGCCTACCTTATCGCCGAAGGGTACAGCCACTCAAAGGACAGGACGTCCTACCTGGGGCGGCTTTTTCTCCTCTCCCTTGTTTCTCAGCCTTTCTACATGTTCGCCTTCAGGTACCCCGTTATCCATTTCAACGTCTTTTTCACCCTGGCGGCGGGCCTCTATGCCATTTACGCCTATGAGAAGAAAAAGAGTTTCATACCCGTCTTTCTGGCCGCCGTTTCGACCGAGTTCGTGAAGGCGTCCTACGGCATGCCCGGCGTCCTGATGATCTTTGCCATGCACTACTTCATGGGAAACCACAAAAAGATGTTCCTCTGGGTCCTTATTGCCGCCGTTTTGTGCACGGTGCGCGGCATCGTCTGGCGCTACTTCGACGACCCGAACTTCGTGCCCAGCATCGCCTGGGTCGTCCCCCACGCCCGCGTCTCCCTCATGGAACCCATCGCCGCCCTCTCGGTCCCCCTCATCTCCCTCTACAACGGAAAGCTCGGCCCTAAACTGCGATACTTCTTCTATGCCTTCTACCCCGGCCACCTCGCGATCCTGGGAACGATACGGTGGCTCCTCAGCCGGTAGCGCGCTGCAAAAAGAGATCCTCCCGCCCGCCTTGCTCAAGCCCGCAGAGCCCTGGGAGAAACACGAACAAAAAACCGCGTCCCGAATAGCCGGGTACCCGCCTCAAAGCTTGCCGGGGCGGGTGGCAACGGAGCCCGCCAGGATCAGGACGCACTTCCGCCGCCTCCAGCGAGCAAAAACTCACCCCGCGAATCCTGATACATCTCAACATTCATAAAACGAATCGGAAGCCCATTTGACATTACATCCCGCAATCACTAAACTATATCAACGGAAGTGGAGGGGTCCTGGTGGGCCTCCTGGTCTTCAAAACCAGTGTGCCGGTGACGAGCTGGCGGGTGGGTTCGATTCCCATGCACTTCCGCCATT
>CALMFJ010000128.1 GCA_937862865.1 uncultured Pseudomonadota bacterium
ACCGATGACAACATCGTTCCTCGACACGTAGCATTCCCCGGGCATAAGGGTCACGGTCATTTTCGTACCGACAGTTCTCACATTCATATCAGCTACCGGTTCCTTTGCCGGGGGTGCTGCCCTGTCATTGCGCGGCTAAACCTGTGCGTGCTGTGTGTATCGGTTGTTGCTCTGAAGAACTTAAGTGATCGCCGGCAATGTATGAGGTGCCTGAACCTGCGGGACGGGCTGGACCGGGGCCTGCGGTGAGAAGGTTTACAGACGGGCTAGTCCTGGGGAATAACCTCGGACCATCGGGCCGACGTTATCATCCAGTCGCCGGATTCTTTCCTGAACCCGACATCGAACCGGTACACCCCGAGCTGTTCGGGGACGACGTCACTGACCGAGCCCGTTTTCTTGCCGCTTGTCAGGATGGCCTTGAGAGTGGTTTTTGCGGATGTACCGTCTATTGATATATCGAGATGAGTGATGTATCCGGATATCTTTGGATACCTGAAAAAGTAGCCGAGCAGCAATGCGCGCAGGGTTTCGAAATCATTCCCCTGAGGGTCTCTGTAGTCTTTTGCGATGTGGGCCGTCACGCCCCTGATGCTCTTTTCCTCGACTGCCGTCTGGACCGCCGCGATAACCTTTTTAACCTTTTCCTTTTCATCTTCCTTATGGCAGGCGAGGCTGGCGGATATACAGAGAACGAGGATGACGATGGCCATTATCTTTTTCATATATTCCCAATACATATCCCATCGATTGATAATTATCAACCGCTCATTGATAATATTCTGTCCGCTGTTATAAACAGAGGATGATCCATTTGAACGCTTTTGTAGTATAATGTCGGTGAAGTCCACCTGCGGAAATGAATATCGGCGCGAATGATCCATACAAACACCAGAAAAGCTTTCAGGGACATCTTTTCCTGGGCAGCTCGCCTGAGAATTATCTGTGGGCCGTTCTTTCTATCTTCGCCGTTACCGTTTTCGGGCAGGTCCTGACGCCTCACCTCGACCTCACGAACATTGTCCTTATTTATCTCCTGCCTGTCCTCATCAGCGCCGTCCGCTGGGGACGCGGCCCGGCATTCCTCGCTTCCTCCCTGGGCGCCCTCGCGTTCAATTTTTTCTTTGTCCCGCCGATATTCACGTTCGCGGTGGCAGACATACAGCATTTCTTCACCCTTGTCGTCTATCTTCTCGTGGCCCTCGTCACGAGCACCCTGGCGACGAAACTGAGAGATGAAATGCACAAGGCCACACAGGGGGAGCAAAGGGCGCTTGCATTGTACGACCTCAGCCGTGAGATAGCTGCAAGGAGTGATTTTGACCAGGTCCTCAAAACCTTTGTCGACAAGGTCGCGCAGGCCATCGACGGGATGGCGATCGTGCTCGTGCATGACCCGCAGACCAATGCGATGGAGCAGATCGCTTCGGAAGGGGCCGACTCCTTCTTTGACAAAAAGGAATATGCGGTCGCGCGGCAGGTGCTCGAGCAGGGCCGGCCTGCCGGCAAGGGGCTGGGGATCTTTGAGGGGGAGAGGTCGCTGTTCTTTTTCCCTGTCAGGGCGGAGGACAGGACGCTGGCCGTTCTCGGGATCAGGCCGGGCGGTGAGGCCTCGTCCCTTTCCCCTGACCAGACCCAGCTCGTCGAGACGTTAAGCAACCTCGCTGCGGTCATCATAGTGCGGCTTGAGCTCGCGAAAGAGGCCGAGCAGGCCAAATGGCTGGCTGAGTCCGAAAGGCTTCACAGGACCCTCCTCAACTCCATCTCACACGATTTCAGGACGCCTCTGGCATCGATCATGGGCGCCGTGACGAGCCTCATCGACGAAAAAGACATTTATACGCCCGAGACCCGGGGGATGTTCCTCGGCACGATACGGGAAGAGGCGCGCCGCATGAACCGCTTTGTTGAGAACCTTCTCGACATGGTGCGCCTCGAAAGCGGCACGCTGAAACTGAACATGAAGGTGTGCGATATCCAGGACATCATCGGGGTGGTGTTACGGGAGATGCGGGACACTTTAACGGGACACCCCGTAAAGGTCGATATACCCCCCGACGCCCCGTCGGTCATGGCCGATTTCATCCTCATAGAACAGGTTGTGATCAATCTCCTCGAAAATGCGGCAAAGTATTCCCCGCCGGATGTCCCGGTCTCGATATCGGTCGGCGTTCGCGAGAAAGACCTGGTCTTGACCGTGGCCAACGCAGGTCCTTCCATCCCGGGAGAGGAGCGCGAACACGTCTTCGACAAATTCTACCGGCAAAGCTCTACCAGGCATGTAAGCGGAACGGGACTGGGCCTTTTCATCTGCAAGGGCATCATCGAGGCCCATGGCGGCCGTATATGGATAGACCCGTCGCCGGAACAGGGCAACAGGTTCAGCTTTTCCCTGGCAGCTGCCGGGGAGGCGCCGGACAGGCAAAATTCTTGAAAGGGGAACAGGCAATGTCGGCCCAGGGGGCACGGATCCTTGTCGTGGATGATGAAAAACAGATACGGCGGATGCTGAAGGCCGCCCTTGAAGGGTACGGCTACGATATCGCCGAGGCCGCATCAGGGCACGAGGGCTTAAGCCAGACGTCGATATTTCACCCGGACGTCGTCATCCTCGACCTGGGGCTGCCGGACATGGACGGGATCGAGGTCATCGAGCGTCTGCGCGAATGGACTGAGGTGCCCGTCATCGTGCTCTCCGTGAGGGAACATGAGGACGACAAGGTCAGGGCACTCGATGCGGGTGCCGACGATTACGTAACGAAGCCCTTCGGCATGGGCGAGCTGCTCGCACGGTTGAGGGCTGCGCTGCGCCGCATGGCCCGGTCGGAGGACGAGCCCGTCCTCGCATTGGGCGAGCTTTCCCTTGACCTTGCGCGCAGGAGCGTGACGGTCAGGGGCGAGGAAGTAAAACTCACGCCGACCGAATACGAGGTCCTGAAATACCTCGCCCGGAAGGCGGGCAGGGTGGTCACCCACAGGCAGCTCCTCCTCGAGATCTGGGGGTCAAACTACCAGGAACATTCCCAGTACCTTCGCGTTTATATCGGGCAGCTAAGGCGCAAGATCGAGGCCGACCCCTCGCAGCCCGCATACATCATCACCGAGCCGGGCGTCGGGTACCGGTTGGTCGCTGCCGACTGACACCCGGTCCGGGCACCCCTCTTTTCTTTACGTATTTTTTATACCTTCCCCGTATCTTTTAATACCCTATTTATGGCAGGCGAACTAGATTTGATACAGGAGAAAGTTATCGTGAGTGCCGGCGCCCGGGAAAATCTTCGCATTCTTGTCGTGGATGATGAAATCAATATCAGGAAGACCCTGGGGTTGTACCTCGAATCGGAAGGCTGCCAGGTCACCGCGGTGAGCAATGCCGAAGACGCGTCCCGTGAGGCACGCGAGCAGGCATTCGACCTTGCCTTCGTCGACCTCAGGCTCGGGATAACGGACGGTCTCGACCTGATACCGGCCCTGTTGAAGGATTCCCCGTGGCTCAAGATCATCGTGATAACGGCCTATGCGTCCATCGAGACCGCAGTCGAGGCGATGAGGCGCGGGGCGGATGATTATATTGCCAAAGGGCGTTTGCAG
>CALMFJ010000129.1 GCA_937862865.1 uncultured Pseudomonadota bacterium
TACATGCCTTTGGCGCAGGGTTCTTCAGGCCCGGCGACGATCCGCAACCCCAGAAAGAAGCCGCCGAAAAAGGGTGGAAGACAGCTGAAAATATGATCCTCTCCGGCGGTACCGACATCCTGGTCCTTGACGAGGTAAGTCACGCCATAAACCTCGGTTTCTTGCCGCAATCACTTATATTGGAGACACTGCGCCGAAGAAAAAAAGGCCTTCATATTATCCTGACGGGAAGGGATATGCCGCAAGATCTCATCGAGATCGCACACATCGCCACCGAAATGAAGGAACTCCGCCACATCTATACGTCAGGCCAACCGGCGGTAAAAGGGATAGATTATTAAAAAAATAGGCGATAGGCTATGGGCAATAGGCTATGGGCTATGGGAAAATCCTATTGCCTATCGCCTATCGCCCATCGCCTATCTTCTCGCCAGATACACGCTCACAAAAATGATCACCCCGCCCACGAGCTGGTAAATATTGAGGGTTTCGCCTGAGACGAAATATGCCGCGGCTGCGGCGGCGGCGGGAACACAGTACTGGTAGACCATCGTCCTCGTGAGGCCGATCCTCGCAACGGCCCGGTACCAGAGAAAGAAGGCTATAACGATAGAGAACAGGATGGAGAATATGACCACCATCCACCCCGTGAGTGAAAGGCCCGCCAGTTCGCCCGGGTCAAAAAAAACCGGGACGAAACATCCCAGCAGCACGGACCCGGCGAGCATGCTGTAAGCCGTCACTTTCAACGGGGAATGCTTTTCGAGAAGCGGCTTCGATAATATCGTATAGAGCGCCCAGAACAGGCTCGCGAGAAGAGCGAGGACGGTCCCCCTGACGTCGCCGGCGAGAAGGGCCCCCCAATCACCCTTCGCCATCAGGATAAAAACCCCGAAAAAACCGGCAATAATGGCTACCAGCCTTTTTCTCGCAAATCTCTCATACCCCAGGAGGGAACTTAAGAAACCGCCGTAAATGGGCGACATGTTTATAAGGATACCCACATTGACGGCGGATGTGTATTTTAACGCATACGTGAAAAACAGCTGGTACACGGTTATCCCGATCGCCCCGAGAAGGGCGAGGCGCCACATGTCGCGGTACGCCACCTTTACATCTTCAATAAAAAGGAGTAAAAGAAATAACAGAACGCTTCCTGTGATGAACCTGATCAGGATGACATTGAGCGGCGAAAGACTGGTGAGAAGATACTTCACCGCCACAATGTTAGCGCCCCAGATGAGAGAAACGAACAGGAGCGAGACGTCTGACAGGCGATCGCGTTCCACGCACTATTCTTAAATGCCGGATTCCGCTTTGTCAATTTTTAATGGCGGGAAACTGAATATTTATGATGGAGAGCCCGATGGACCCCAGAGAAAAAATGATCTTTGCCCTCGATGTCGACCATTTCGAAGAAGCGCAGCAGCTTGTTATGGAATTCAGGGACCACGTGGGAATGTTCAAGGTCGGAAAGCAGCTGTTCACCGAGTGCGGCCCCAAAATAGTCGACTATATTAAACTGAAAAACTCAAAGGTCTTTCTCGACTTGAAATACCACGACATCCCGAACACCGTGGCAAAGGCGTCGGTCGAGGCCGCAAAGCTGGGTGTCGACATATTGAACGTCCATGCCTCGGGCGGGTTCACGATGATGTCCGAAGCCAAACGGGCACTTGTCGAGGCCGGCAAGAACCCGAACATCCGGCGGCCGAAGATCATAGGTGTCACGGTCCTTACGAGCCTTGACGATAACGAATTGAAAAGGATCGGGTTCGATATCCCCGTGATAGAACTGACGCGAAAACTCGCACTGCTTGCCAGAGAGGCCGGCCTCGACGGCGTGGTGGCGGGAGGAAGCGAGATCGAGATGATCCGCGAGATCTGCGGGCGGGACTTCATCATCATCACGCCCGGTGTCCGGCTGGAGGAAAAAAAGGACGATCAGAAACGGACGATCACGCCGTACGAGGCAATCAGGAAAGGGGCGTCGTACATCGTTATCGGAAGGGCGGTGCGCAACGCGGACGACCCCGGAGAACTCCTCAAGAAAATAACCGGTGACATACGGAATGCCCTTTCTGTTTAATCACAACGCGATCAGTGACGTTATAGCGGCCCACCCGGAAAAGGCCCGCAGGCTCCTTGTCAGGCAGGGCCACGAAAAGATCTGCCAGGACCTGATCGACCAGGCCCGCAAGCAGGGGGTCCCGTACCGGATAGTGCCGGCGGAGGTCTTCACGAAAAAATGCGGCACCTCGAGATCTCACGTATGCCTTGAGCGTGACGATTTTCAGTACACGGACCAGGACGACCTTCTCAAAAAGCTCGGCTCGATGGATGCCCCGTTCATAAGCGCCTTTGACGGGGTAAAAGACCCGCAAAATCTTGGCAATATCGTGAGGACCTCGGTATGCCTCGGCGTTGACGCCATCGTGATCCCCAAAGACCGTTCCTGCATGGTGAACGAAACGGTCGCCAACGTCTCACGGGGGGCCGTTGAATTCATCGAGGTGGCGCGTGTGACCAACCTTGCCCGGTACCTGGATTCTCTGAAAAAACTCGGGATATTCTGCTGGGGCCTTGACGAGCATGCCCGCACCGCGTTGTGGGAGATAGACCTGAAAGGTCCCGTCTGCCTCGTCATGGGAGGCGAAGAAGGCCTTCGCCGCCTCACGAAGGAAAAATGCGACGATATTGTCAGGATACCGGCAAACCCCTCGTTTTCTTCCCTGAACGTCGCCACGGCGTATGCTGTTGCATCATATGAGGTAATGAAGCGAAGGCAGCAGTGAGGGGCCCGTTTTCCTTCCCCTTTAAAAATTCGTTTTGAACCTGAAACGCCAGCCGTCATCGCGTGAGTCGGTGTTCTTGTTGTCCTTGTTCTCAACAACGACACCTCGTCCGAGGAGAACCTCGCTCGATTCTGACACCTTCACACCGACACCGTAATCGGCCCTGGTCTCCCTGACCGGCGCGGGCGCGACACCCTTTCTGCCTTCCACGTTCTCCAACCGCTCAACGGCAAGGCGGGGGCCGGAATCGGCTGTTTTGGGCTGATCTTCGGCGGCAGGTTTTTCCTTTTCGTCGATGACTTCCAGCACATATACGGTGCCATTTTCTTTGGTGGTAACGGGTTTCAGACGGACCTGGCTTGTCTTGCCGTCAGGTTTCGCCTCGCGGGTTATGACACGATAGCCGGTCCCATCATATTCAAGGCAACCACGGGGGTTCTTAACAACCGTCGTTGCTACGCCGGAAGACGCTTCGCCGGGCATGGTCTCAGCTTTTATGCCCTTATCCGTGTCCGGGCCGGCTGCCGGTGAGTGGGCCCATCCGAAGAATACGATGACAAAAAAGACCGCCAGGCATAACAGGAAGTTCTTTCGAGCGTCCATAGTATTAAGTATAATGACAAGTTGAAAAAAACGCCAACTTTTTGTATGCTTAACCTTCCATGAAGGAGATACTTTTTTACAGTACGAACGATCCCGGGGAACGGGTTGATTTCCAGGCGGCGCTCCTTGCCGGCATGGCTTCCCGGTACGGCCTTTACATGATCGATCGCACAGATGTCCCGGTCATGCCCCGGGAACGGATCGATGCCCTTAACGGGATGACATACGCACAGATCGCCTTTGAGGTCCTCGAACCTTTCCTTGCAAGAGAGATCCCTTCCGTCACCCTGCGGGGCCTCCTCAACGATGCCTATGACACCGAAAAGATACCGACCGTCGTACAGCACGTGACGGGAAAGACGTATATTATGTGGCTCACCCGCGGGCCGACATACTCTTTCAAAGATTATGCGGCGCGCTTCTTTGGCAGGGCCCTCAATTATTTCCTCGGGGAAAGGGGATCGCGCAGGGTCGTTATCGTCGCCACAAGCGGCGATACAGGGGGGGCCGTGGCCGATGCGCTCCTCGGTCTTAACAATATAGACAATATCGTCTTCTATCCCAAAGGCTCCATCAGCGAGGGGCAAAGACGGCAGATGACAACGCTCGGGAACAACGTCCATGCCTTCGAGGTGAACGGCGATTTTGACGTGTGCCAGGCCCTCGCGAAGAACATCCTCGGCGACAGAGAGTTCGCGGTAACGCTCTTCGATGACCCTGAACGCTTTACATCGGCCAATTCGATAAGCGTGGGCCGGCTGCTGCCCCAGGCAGTTTATCCGTTCTACGCCTATTCGCAGATCGACACCGGCGGACAGCCGTTCATAGCCAGCATACCGTCGGGAAATTTCGGGAACATGATGGGCACGGTCATCGCCCGTCAGATGGGCCTGCCCGTCGAGAAGATCATATGCGGGGTCAACGAGAACAGGGAATTCCCGGAATTCCTCTCCTCGGGAAAGTACACTGTCCGGCCCTCGGTGAAGTCCCCCTCATCAGCGATGATCGTTTCGCACCCGAGCAACCTGGCGCGCCTCATTGACTTCTACGGCGGCCACATGTTCGATGAGAGGGACAGCGTGACCGGGAACGTCGTGAAACCGGGGGTGATCGACCGCATGCCCGACCTCGAAGCCATGCGGCGTGACATCTGCTCTTTCGGGATCTCCAACGCAGCGCACTTCACGACGATGAAGGCAGTGTACGAGCGGCACGGCATCATCCTCGACCCCCACGGGGCGGTCGGCTGGGCAACACTGGAACAATACCTTGAAGGAAGGCACGACAGGCCGGCAGTCATTTATGAGACCGCCGACCCGGGAAAATTCCCGGACGACGTCGGGACGGCTATCGGCATTACGCCTGAGTTGCCGCCCGGCATGAAGAAACAGGCTGCCCTCCCTGAGCGGATATACAGTATAGAGGCCCCGCCGGGGCGTACGGCGGGAGGGCTCACCCTCTCAACAGATCAGATGCGCGAGGCCAGAGAAAAGATCCGGAAGATATATTCCCGGTAAACCCCAGGTGCATAATATCTCCATGAATACGTTCATCGCAATCGTGAAAGGCCCCCGAATCCTGAGGCCATGTGTCGTCATCGCGTGTATCCTGTTTTGCACGGCGGCGGGCTGTTTCTTTCCCGGCGCGATCGAGGACCTGGATGTGAAACAGGTTGAATCGATCACGAAGAGTGCTGCAAAACTTGTTATTATCGACAATCGGACGGAGATGGAGTATGCATCGGGCCGCATTCCCGGCGCTTTCAACATTCCTCCTCAGAATATCCCGATGATCGCCTCGTTCCTGCCCGCTGACAAAGATACACCGCTGGTCTTTTATTGCGGGGGCTACAGCTGATCCCCGAGCCTCAAGGCCGCGGTCGCGGCAAAACAGGCAGGCTACACCAACGTGAGGACGTTTCTCGCCGGCTACCCCGCATGGATAAGAAAAGGCAATCCCATCGAGCGCTAGCCCCTCCGAACGGTACGCCCTTGCCCGATTCCTGACCATGCCCCAACGTAGAACGCGGAACGTAGAACGTCAAATCTTCCCCGGTTGACACACGCCTATTTCTGTCTTACAATAAACGAAAACGGTTTTCATTTATCGATATGGAAGATCACGCCCGGACACTGAAAAAGCTTGCGCTCAAGGCAACACCGAAACGGCTTGCCATTCTCGATATCCTGTCCCGGGAAACGATCTACCTGAGCCCCGAAGAGGTGTGGACGAGGCTGAAAGAGCGTTTTTCGGCTATCGGCCTTCCCACTGTTTACCGGAATCTGGAAGAGATGGCCAGGGGGGGAATAATATTCAAGGTGATCCATCCCGACCGGAAACTCTACTATTTTTACTGCAGCAATAGCGCACACCATCACCACTTTGTCTGCACCGCATGCCGGAAGGTCGACGACCTTACCATCTGTGCGTTTGAAGAGATCCAGAAGGAGGTTTCGGAAAACCTGAATGGGACCGTGACGTCCCACATCATGCAGGTCTTCGGGAAATGCGGGCAATGCTTATCGGAAAGCAAGGTGGAAAGATGACACTTCTGCGGTATGTATGTGCGGTTGTCCTTATCATATCCGCCCTGTCTTTTTCTTCGTGCGGCCCGGATAACCGGGCGGAGCAGGACAAAAAGATCATCGTGGTGACCACCCTTTTCCCTCTCTATGATTTTACCCGGTCAATAGCGGGTAAAAAGGCGGACATACTTCTGATGCTCCCCCCCGGGGTTGAAGCCCACGCCTTCGAGCCCAAACCGGCGGATATCGTGAAGGTCGACAGGGCTGATCTTTTCATTTATACCGGAAAGCACATGGAACCGTGGGCGCAGGACGTCCTGAAGTCAACGGCCAACAGGAGGCTGACGGTCGTGGATGCCAGCGCCGGGATCAAACTTGCCCTGCTTGGCGCGGAGCATCACCATGCGGAGCCCGGAACCGGGCACCGCCACGCGTCATACGACCCGCACATCTGGCTCGATCTCGAAAACGCCGCCACGATGGTGGACACGATCAGTGAAGGATTGTGCAAGGCGGACCCGCCGAATTGCCCTCTTTACCGGGCAAATGCCGCAACATACAAGGAAAAGCTTTCCGCCCTCGACAGGGCATATAAAGAGTCCCTCTCACACTGCAGGAAAAGGACCCTGGTCCATGGCGGCCATTTCGCCTTCGGGTACCTCGCCCGGAGGTACGGCCTCGACTATATCAGCGCATACGAGGGCACTCCCAATGCGGAGCCGACGGCGCGAAAAATGATCGCCCTTCAAAGGAAAATAAAAGAAAAGGACGTCCATTATATCTTCTACGAGGAGCTTTTGAACCCGAAGGTATCCGAGATCATAGCGAAAGAGACCGGCGCTGCGCTTCTCAAGCTCCACGGGGTGCATAACGTCACAAAAGATGAGTTCAAGAATAAGGCGACCTTCCTGTCACTGATGGAAGACAACCTCGTGAACCTCACGACAGGCCTCGAGTGCAAATGAAGAATATCGTAGCGACCGACCGGCTTTGCTTTAGTTTTAACGGGACCGAGATCCTGAAAGACATTACGTTTGCCCTGAAACGGGGCGAATTTCTGGGCATTGTGGGCCCGAACGGGTCCGGCAAGACAACACTGATCAAACTTCTCCTTGGCCTTATGGCCCCCACCCGGGGAAGTATTGCGTTATTTGGCCGGAATATCGGGGATTTTCATGAATGGTCGAGGATCGGGTACCTGCCGCAGAGAATAACGGGCCTCAATCCGCATTTCCCTGCCACGGTCGAAGAGATCGTGGCCCTCGGGCTCATCGCCGGCAAACCTTTTCCCCGGAGAAGATCGCGCACCGACCGGAAACCGGTCGAAGAGGCCATGGACCTTATGGACATAAAGGTCATAAGGAACAAGCTTATCGGGGAGCTTTCCGGAGGGCAGCAGCAGAGGGCCCTTATCGCAAAGGCACTGGTGGCGTCTCCGGAACTCATAATCCTTGACGAGCCCACGACTGCTATCGACCCTGAGACCCGTGAACGGTTTTTTACCACGCTGAAGGATGTCAACCGGAAGAGGGGCGCGACGATCATCATGATAACCCATGACGTCGGGACCATAGGCCAGCACGCATCACTCATGCTGTATCTCGACAAGAAGGTTGTTTTTTACGGAGGATTCGACGAGTTTTGTATGTCAAAGGAAATGACGGATTATTTCGGCGAACATTCCCAGCACCTCATCTGCCACAGGCACGAAAATGTCATATCGAATATCGAGGGCCTTCATGGCCCCGGATAGCGCAAAGCACGGAAGGCGTCATGGAAATATCTGAGTTCTTCCACCACGGCTTTATTCAGAGGGCGCTCATCGCCGGATGCTTTATTGCGGCCTTATGTTCCGTCCTGGGCACGTTCCTGGTTCTTCGCAGGCTGTCGCTGATCGGGGACGGGCTCGCACACGTAACATTCGGGGGGGTCGCCGTGGGACTTTTATTTCAAGCCTGCCCGTTCTATGTCGCGGTCCCCATTGTGATGGCAAGCGCGCTCGGCATCCTGAAACTGACCGACAGGGCACGTCTCTACGGCGACGCGGCGATCGGGATCGTCTCGTCGCTCGGAATAGCCGGCGGCGTCCTGATAGCAAGCGTGGCCGGGGGCTTCAATGTCGACCTCTTCAGCTATTTGTTCGGCAATATTCTCGCTATAAGCGCCGCGGAGGTATGGACCTCGGTCGTTCTCTGCCTTTGCCTTATCATGGCCATCACCCTTTTTTATCATGAACTGGTCGCCATCTCTTTTGACGAAGAGTCCGCCCGGGCCTCAGGCATAAAAACGGGACGCATCAACAGGGTCCTTGTCCTCCTTACCGCCCTGACGGTCGTGCTTGCAATGAAAGTCGTGGGCATCATGCTCGTGTCATCGCTGCTCATCATCCCGTCCGTGACCGCGCTGCAATTCTCGCGGGGGTTCAGGGCCACGATCGTGATCTCTTGCCTGACGGGGATGATCTCGGTCATAGCGGGCATCATTATATCCTTTATGCTCGATCTTCCCTCCGGCGCAACCATAGTCTTCCTTAATTTCCTGATATTCATCACAACGTTCACTTCGGTGCGCCTGCTGCGAAAAACGCCGGCCCCGGGTACGTAACCGGCCTGTCCCGCAAAGGCCCCGTTCCGCTCTCCTATCACCTCAGCTTTTCGGCGGAAAATGGTGAAAAAAAAGATGTTCCCGCCGTTGACAAGGTTAGGCCGCATCCTTATATTACGCTAGACGCGAAAAAATCAGGAGGAGACCAAAATGGCGAGAAAAGTGATAGGAATAGACCTGGGCACCACCAACTCGGTTGTTGCCGTTATGGAAGGTGGCGAGCCCAAGGTCATTATAAATGAAGAAGGAAGCCGGCTCACGCCGAGCGTCGTGGCGTTCACCAAGGAAGGCGAGGTGCTGGTCGGGCAGACAGCAAAACGACAGGCCATAACAAACCCGGAGAATACGATATTCTCCATCAAACGGTTCGTCGGAAGGCGCTTCAACGAAGTGCAGGAAGAGATCAAAACGGTGCCGTACAAAGTGGTCGGAGACCAGGACGGCAACGTCCGCGTTGATGTCCGGGGAAAACAGTACACTCCCCAGGAGATCTCCGCATTCGTACTCCAGAAACTGAGGAAGTCCGCGGAGGCATACCTTGGCCAGCAGATCGACGATGCCGTTATCACCGTTCCTGCCTACTTCAATGACTCGCAGAGGCAGGCAACGAAGGATGCGGGAAGGATCGCCGGCCTCAACGTGCTCAGGATCATCAACGAGCCGACGGCATCGGCCCTCGCTTACGGGCTCGACAAGAAAAAGGATGAGACCATCGCCGTGTACGACTTCGGCGGCGGGACCTTCGATATCTCCATTCTGGAGGTCGGCGACAACGTCGTCGAGGTCAAATCGACGAACGGCGATACCCATCTTGGCGGCGACGATATCGACCAGAGGGTCATAGACTGGATAGCGGCCGAATTCAGGAAAGACCAGGGGATCGACCTTTCAAAGGACCGGATGGCGCTCCAAAGGCTCAAAGAAGCGGCAGAGCGTGCCAAGGTAGAGCTCTCGACAACGATCGAAACAGAGATCAACCTGCCTTTTATAACGGCGGACGCATCGGGCCCCAAGCATCTCAACATGAAGCTCAGGCGCGCAGAACTCGAAAAACTGGCCGACGACCTGTTCCAGAGATCGATCGAGCCGTGCAGGCGCGCCCTCAATGACGCCAAGATCCCGACGAACAAGATCGATGAGGTGGTCCTTGTCGGCGGGTCCACGAGGATCCCGAAGGTCCAGGACATCGTAAAGGAATTTTTCGGCAAGGAACCGCATCGCGGCGTGAACCCGGACGAGGTAGTGGCGCTTGGGGCAGCAGTCCAGGCAGGCGTTCTTGCCGGTGAAGTAAAGGACGTCCTTCTTCTCGACGTCACCCCTCTTTCGCTGGGTATCGAAACTCTCGGCGGCGTGCTCACACGCATCATCGAACGGAACACGACCATCCCGACGAAAAAGAGCCAGGTCTTCACAACGGCCGAAGACAGCCAGACGAGCGTCGAGATCCATGTGCTCCAGGGCGAGCGGGAGATGGCAAGGGATAACCGTACCTTAGGACGGTTCCATCTTATCGGCCTGCCCCCGGCGCCGCGCGGTATACCGCAGATCGAGGTCACGTTCGATATCGACGCAAACGGGATACTCCATGTGTTCGCAAAAGACACGGCAACCGGCAAGGAACAGAGCATCCGTATAACGGCTTCGACAGGTCTTTCCGAAGACGATATCCAGAAAATGGTGCGCGATTCCGAGTCCAACGCCGAGGAAGACCGGAAGAGAAAACAGGAGGTCGAGCAGCGCAACCAGCTCGACAACATAATCTATACAACCGAGAAGACCCTCAACGAGAACAAGGACAAACTGTCTGCTGAAGATATACGGTCCGTCGAAGACCTTTTGGACCCTGCAAGGGAAGCGATCAAGAGCGGTGATGCCGAGCGGATCAGAAAGGCGGCCGACGACCTGACAAAGGCGTCGCATCACCTTGCGGAAACACTCTACAAGAAGACTTCGCAGGCGTCGCAGGGGGCCCCCGGACAGGAAGGAGGGCAGCAGCAGTACCAGCAGCAGGGCCAGCAGGGCGGCGGCAAGCGGGATGACGACGTGGTTGACGCTGAATTCGAGGACGTGAAGCGATAGAGGGAGAACTTAATGGTAATCGGCTTAAAGAACGATAAGAGCATAAAAGACAGGATGTTCATACCCGCGGAATTGCCTGTGCTTCCGCTCAGGGGGACCGTGGCCTATCCTGATCTCGTCATGCCCCTGATTGTAGGGCGTGAAAAGTCGATACGTCTTGTCGACGAAGCGATGAGCAAAGACAAGATGATCGCGATCATTACGCAGAAGAACCCCGATATAGAGGAGCCGGATGCGGAAGACCTGTACACGGTCGGGACCGTCGCGACCATCATGAAGATGGTCAAAATGGTCGATGGCAGCCAGAGGGTCGTTATTCAGGGCCTGTGCCGGTGCAAGGTGATCGAGTTCACCGAATCGGAACCGAACATAAAGGCGAGCATCCTGCCCATATTCGAGGACTACCAGAAAGACATAGAAATTGATGCTATGTACATCAATTTGAAGAATTTGTACCGCAAGGCCATCGAGATGGCGCCCTATCTGTCGTCGGAGCTTGCACAGATAGCGTCCAAGGTCGAGAACCCGGGGAACCTGGCGGACCTCATCGCTTCGACGATCAACATATCGGTCATAGAAAAGCAGGAGATCCTGGAGAAGATCGACCTGAAGGAACGGCTCAAAAAAGCGACCATATACCTCAACAGGGAAGTCGAGACGCTCGAGCTGTCGAGCAAGATCCAGAGCCATGTCAAAGAGGGCATCGACAAGACCCAGCGCGAGTACTACCTGCGGGAGCAGCTCAAGGCCATCCAGAAAGAGCTTGGCGAAAGCGACGATAAGATAAACGAGGTAGACGAGCTCAAGAAGAAGATAAAGGAAGCCAGAATGCCGGACGATGTCCGTAAGGTGGCGGACAAGGAGCTCGACCGACTCTCCAAGATGAGCAGTATGTCCGCGGAATACACGGTATCGCGGACCTACCTCGACTGGCTGACCGAGCTTCCCTGGTCGAAGGCCACGGAAGACAACCTGGACATCGACGGTGCGTCGAAGATCCTGGATGAAGACCACTACGACCTCGAAAAGGTCAAAAAGAGAATACTCGAATACCTTGCCGTGCGGAAGCTGAAGGCCGACATGAAAGGCCCCATACTCTGCTTCGTCGGGCCTCCCGGTGTCGGCAAGACATCGCTCGGCAAGTCGATCGCCCGCGCGCTCGGCAGGAAATTCATGAGGATGTCTCTCGGAGGCATACGGGACGAGGCCGAAATACGCGGACACAGGCGCACATATGTCGGCGCCCTTCCCGGCCGGATAATCCAGGGGATCAAGAAGGCGGGGTCGAACAATCCGATCTTCATGCTTGACGAGGTCGACAAGATAGGTATGGACTTCAGGGGAGACCCGTCGAGCGCTCTCCTTGAGGTGCTTGACCCTGAACAGAATTTCTCGTTCAGCGACCACTACCTGGAGGTGCCCTTTGATCTGTCAAAGGTCATGTTCATAGCGACCGCCAACATGCTCGACCCCATACCGCCGGCCCTGAAAGACAGGATGGAGGTCCTCGAGCTTCCCGGCTATACCGAGGAAGAAAAACTGATGATAGCGCGCCAGTTCCTGATCCCGAAAGAACGCTCGGAACACGGCCTCCTGGAAGACCACATCGAGTTCGAGGACGAGGCGCTGAAGGTCGTCATCAGGTCGCATACCCGGGAATCGGGCGTCCGTAACCTGGAAAGGGAGATCGCGGCAATATGCCGTGCGGTGGCCAAAGACGTCGCACAGGGAAAGACCGACAAGCAGACAATAACGGCCGACAGCATCCACACGTTCCTCGGCCCGATAAAATTCTTCTCCGAGGTCGCCGAGCGGACAAAATACTCGGGAGTTGCCACAGGCCTTGCGTGGACCCCGACGGGCGGGGACATACTTTTTATCGAGTCAACGAAAATGCGGGGCAAGGGCGGCCTGTCGCTCACGGGACAGTTGGGCGACGTCATGAAGGAATCGGCGCAGGCAGCGCTCAGCTACATCAGGAGTAAGTACGGTGATTACAAGATCCCCGAGGATTTCTTCGAGAAGAATGACCTCCATGTCCACGTCCCCCAGGGGGCCATACCGAAGGACGGCCCGTCGGCCGGGATAACGATGCTCGTCTCTCTCGTGTCGCTTCTTACCGACAAGCCCGTCCGCAACGACGTCGCGATGACCGGCGAGATCACCCTGCGCGGCCTTGTCCTTCCGGTCGGCGGCATCAAGCAGAAGGTCCTTGCAGCACGCCGTGCCGGCATCAGGAACATCGTCCTGCCCAAGCTCAACGAGAAAGACCTGGAAGAGGTCCCGGAAAGCATAAAGGACGGAATGGATTTCAAGTTCATCGAAAGGATGGATGAGGCGATAGATATATGTATAGCGCAGTGAGGACGGCTAACGGCTAACGGCGCGCCGTCTTCTTATTTCTCCACCGCCTTCAGTTCTGTTGTCCGGTCGCGGGCCAGATCGGCTTTGTCGAAATCATCGTCATCCGGCAGGATCAGGAAAAATTCTCGCGTGTCGTCGAATTCTGCTGTCACGTCCCCGGCGACGAAATCGAGGATGTGGCCGCCCGCTTTTTTGTCCGACGTGATAAAGTGAAGGTGGTACCCGGGGATACCTGTGCCCTTGACGAATGGAGGGCACCAGAAACCGACCACGGTCCCCGTGACGTTCTTGAACTCGAATATCGGCTGGGTCTTTGCTATCTCGTCGAGCGGCCTGTACGGCCTCTTCTGGGACGGTACGCTCCGGGCTTTGACCGAGCGAAACGTGCCTGTCATTTTTACCGCATAAAAAATATTTCTCGATGGAAACCACTTTTCCGTGCCGTCCGTAAATTCCCGGAAGTTTGACCCGACCTTAAGCTTCAAGCTCCTGTCCGCCGTAAAGAATGTTACGGCCGCAAAGGGGGTCTTCGTGCCGAGGTCCGGCTTTACCACGGTCCCGTCTATCGTCACCTGGTAAAAGACACCATCGAGCAGGATCAATTCCCCGTCAAGCCGGTCAAGGGTGCCGGTGCCGAGATCGCCGTTCTTCCGCAACTCACCGAGCGTTGTAACGCCGTCGTATACCCCGGACATCAGCGCATCTATCGTCGAGACCTGGGTGATGACCTCATCCGAGGCAAAACAGACGACCGCCGACAGAAGGACAAGGCATGTTGCGATAAACAGCTTTACCCGTGGATTCAGCATATCTTTCACCTCTTTTCTCATGGTGCCAGGAGGACCTGTTCCCCGAATTCTTTTTTTAGCGCGGCCGAAAGGCCGTCGGCCTCGGCCTGCGATTCGAACTCGACCATGAGTTCCCCGCCCAGTCCTACAACAATGCGGCCGTATTGTTTAACGACCCGGGCCACATCATCGGGCTCCACGGTCCACCACCCGCGGGTACGCCGCAGCAGTTCTTCCCCCTTGAGCTTCTGGGGGGTTACGAGGTCTATGGAGCGGAACCAGGCATTCCAGCCTATCCGGGCAGGCTCCTTCATGACGGGGGTCACCGGGTCGTGGTAGATCCTGCAGCGTCCGAAAAGACGAAGGCGGATCATGCGAGCACCTCGTCGACCAGCTTTTTAAGATCGGCCCTTTTCGGATACGAATTCTCGGGCACCTTGAATCCGGACAGTTCGAGGGCCCTTCCGAGGCATATCAGGTAAATGTCCGCGGCAATATCGCCGGCGTCCGCATTTGCCCGCTGGAGAACCGCCATCCACGATCTATCGAACAATCTCAGGGCATCTTCGCGGGCCCGCCGGAGGCGGCCATCGCCAGGCGATATCCCCGCCGATCCGAGAAATCTGCCCTGGGCGGCCTCGAGCGACGCAAATATACTGCGCATATATCTTACCTGCGGATCGCGGCCAAAAGTATCGATATCCGTCATGCCGGCCCATCCAAAAATGTTGTGCGGCGCATGGGTTATACAATAAATAAAATGACCCGGCCGTGTCAATCGGAAAGACCGGCTGCATCTGGAGAATACATCACACGCACTGTTTTTTTCTCTTTACAAGAACGGGCGCCTGTCCCATACTTTTATCTATGAAAAGATCCCTCGTCTTCGTGGCCCTGTGCGCATCGGCAGTACTCCTTCTTTTGGGGCCCGTTTCGGTTGCCGCCGCTGGTGCGAGGCCTACGGATATGTTCCTTCTTTCTTTCGGGAAAGGAAAGACCGAGGCGCGGCTCTATTCGGACTATTTCTGCAGCGCATGCAAGACGCTCGAACCGAATATCGAGTACCTGCTCGCAGACCTTGTGAAGCGCAATATAATCACGATTACATTCATCGATACCCCGCTCCATAAACAGTCTACCCTGTACGCACGCTATTTTCTCTATATCCTGAACTCAAAAAAAGAGATCGGGCACGCCCTCAAGGCGCGCTCGGCGCTCTTTGAAGCGGCACAGCAGAACATTGCCGATAAAGAAAAGCTTGAAGCTTTCCTGGCCTCGAAAAAAATTAAATTCAAACCCTTCGATCCCCAACCGGTATTCGCCATGCTACAGCACTATCTCAGAAGCGACCGTATACGCGCCACGCCGACCTGTGTCCTGATAAACGGCGATAAGAAAGATTTCTACCAGGGTGGGCCAAACATTACGAAGATACTCGAAAGCCTGAAGTAGAGCGCAAGGAGCAGTTTTGAAAGATACGGACGAGATCAAGAAAGAGCTTCTTTCGCAGGCACGCACGATAGCGGTGGTAGGGCTTTCGCACGACCAGGGAAAAGCAAGCAATATCGTGGCGCATTACCTGATAGCGAGCAATTACCGGGTGGTCCCGGTCAATCCCGGTTACCCGGAGATACTCGGCAGGAGATCATATCCCTCCTTACGTGACGTGCCCGACAGGGTGGACATTGTCGACATCTTTATGAGGTCGGAAAAGGTCCTTCCCGTCGTCATAGAGGCTATCACGCTCAAGCCGCGGGCCATCTGGCTCCAGGTCGGCATCGTCGACGAGGAGGCGAGGAGCCTGGCTGAATCGAATAACATCCTCTTTTTCATGGACCAGTGCATCAAACAGGAGCATACCCGCCTGTTTAAGAAATGAGTCGGTCACTCTTCTTTCCAGACGCCGTTCCAATCGGGCGGCGGCGGGTTTTTCAGGAAGGTGCCGCATCGCTGCCAAAAAACACGGCATACCGGGTCCTTCTCCAACTGGGTGCCAAAGACGTCCCTCGCGCGAAGGAAATCCTGTGCCCGGTAAAGGGCGAAACCCCGGTCGAATACCCGTTCATGCTCGGCCAGGCAGTAACCCTGCTCACCCAACACCTCATAGATCTTGACGGGCTTTATCTTTCCCTTGAAAATAACATCGTCAAGAAGCCTGGTGGTAAAAAAATCCCCGATCTCCTCTTTTGTCGACTCGCTTATGAGTATCTTCGTACCGTATTGTTTGTTCCTTTTTTCAAGATAAGCTGAGATATTGACGTCATCGCCGATCACGGTGTAGTCCATGCGCTGTTCGGACCCTATGTTCCCGGAAAGTACCTCGCCGGTCGATATGCCTATGCCGATCCGGACCGGTTCTTTCCCCTCAGCCAATCTGATACCGTTAAACTGGTTGAGCATGGCATGCATGTCCAGCGCACTCCGGACCGCCCTTACCGCGTCGTCGCCCCGTTCGTACGGGACCCCGAACACGGCCATTATTGCATCCCCGATGTATTTATCGAGAACCGCTTCATATTTGAACAGGACTTCAGACAGAAGACTGAAGCATTCATTAATGAAATCAACCGTCTCGACGGCAGTCAATTTCTCCGTCAACGCGGTGAACCCGCGGATATCAGAAAAGAGGACCGTAACTTTGCCGCGCGTGCCCCCGAGTTTGTCCTGGTCGTTGAGGACCTTGTCCACCACTGCCTTCGACATGTACCGTGTCAGGGTGCTCTTGAGCCGTTTTTCTTCCGTTATATTCTCGATAACGATGACGGTCCCATCCCATTCGTTCGTCTCATTGAAAAGAGGGACGCCGTTGATATTGACTATGTGCTGCTTCCCGCTCGAGACAACCAGCGGCATATTGAATTCGACAAACGACAGTTTTGACGCGGCGATACCGCGTACCGCATCGGCAAGAGCTTCGTTGCTTTTCCCGAGCAATTCAATAAAATCCCTACCCTTCAATGCCCCTTCGGGCACCTGGAAAAGTGAGTAGAACGCACGATTGGCGGTTACCAGCCTGAAACGCGAATCGAGACTGACGATAGAGTTGGATATGCTCTGCTGGATATTATCGAGATAATTTCGCATGGTGACGACCTGATCGAAAAGCGTTGCGTTTTCCAGGGCCATCGAGATCTGCGACGATAAAGCCTGGAGCAATTCCTGGTCGTCGTCCGTATAATCGCCGCCGCGCTTGTTCATGACCTGCGTAACCCCTGCGATCTCACCAAATCTGTTCAGCACGGGAACGCAGAGCATGTTGCGCGTGCTGAAACCCGTCTGCTGATCGAAGGCCGGGTTAAAGTGCGGGTCTTCGTACACATTGTTGATCTTGCGCCCCCGGCCGGTCGTTACCACGTCACCCGCGATACCCATCGAAACGGGGAAGCGGATCTCCGATATCTCAAGGTCCTGGGCCGCCTTTGACCAGAGCTCGCCTGCCGCCTTGTTCAGGAGAAAAAGGGACGCCCGTTCGGAGTTCAATATCTCGGATATTTTGTTTACCAGGTTCGGGATGAGCAGCTTGAGGTCCATTGTCTGGGCGGCGACATTGGCGATGTCGAGCAGTACACTGACCTTTTCGTAGTTGGACATGACCTTTTTCGACAGGTAAAAGTTATCGAGAGATATAGCGATCTGCTGGGAGAGGATGCGAAAGACCTTTTCGTCCTGCTCGGAGAACTGGGCCACTTTCTTGTTTATTATCTGCACGACGCCCAGCAGTTCCCCCTCAAGGTTTATAACGGGGCCGCACAGGATCGACCGGGTACGGTACCCCGTTCTTTTGTCGACCTCCGGGTTAAACCTGTCATCGCTGTACGCGTCTTCGATGTTCAATATGGTCTTGTTCTGGGCCACCCATCCGGCTATGCCCCTGTCGATCGGTATCCTGATCTCACGTGTCTCCGACCCTTCGGCGACCCGCGACCAGAGCTGGCCTGCCGCCTTATCGACGAGAAACAGGCTGGCCCGTTCAGCCTCCATGATCTTGCTGGCCATTGTCACGTTCTTCACAAGAAGTTCTTCGATGGTTATGCGGAGATCGAAAAGCTCTGACAAATTGAGAAAACTCTGGTAGCTTTTCAGGGCCCGTTCCGCTTCACGCGATTTGGCCAGTATCTCTCCGACACGTAAATTACTTCTTCGCAATTGTTCCAGAAAGTTCACGGCGAACATCGGGACCCTTTTGAACGCCCCCTGGAGATTGCCGTACCTGACCTGCAGGAGATGTATACGGGTGACCGATGTAACGGAAGATGACCTTTTCCCTTCGAGAAAATAGTCCATCTCTCCGATAATGTCCCCCGGCTCTATCACACCCAGATCGATCCTGCCGGCAATTTCATCCACCCAGTATGCCCTGGCGGTGCCGGTCAATAATATGTAGAGATAATCCCCTAAACTGTCCTGCGCGATGAATTCCTCGTCTTCGCCCACAAAGATGTCCTCCATCATTGATGAAAGGACCTTCAGGTCACGGACGGGTATCGTACGGAATACCGGCAAAAGCTTCATAATATCGAGCTTCTGCCGGTCAAGCGCCCGCTCAAGCTCTTCGCCGGTGACCCGTCCGGTTTCAATAAGTATCTCGCCGAACAGCTTTACGATATCGCGGTCCCGGAGTTCCCTATGCAATTCCAGGGCCTCGTCTACACTCTTATTTTTTAGAGGAAGATATTCGCCGATCTTTTTGCGACTGGGTGAACGGGGCTTTACTGGCATTACAGTTTCTCCTGGACGAAATATCGTGCCCGGACAGCTTGTCAGTGTTTAATAAATAGTAATGGAAATTTACATCCTAATCAATCCATTTCATTCTTTCATTGACGAAAAGGCGGGAAATCCTACCGGGTGAGTTTCTTCTTCGTCTGTTCTATCTCGATATCTGCTTCTTTTGACCGTTCGATCACAGACAGGACACCGACCCAGGTCCTGGACTGCGCAACAAGCGGACTTTCAGGATATTCCCTGATGACCCTCTGGAACATTGTCCGCGACTTCCTGTAATCCTTCCGGGAGTTATTCCGGCTCGCATAAATGAGGCCCATATTGAACAAAGCCTGGTCACACGGTGTCTTATGGTCGCACCGCGAAAAAATACTCTGATTTATCCTGAGGCTGTTCTCAAAATCACCGTTCGCGTAAAGGTCGGCGGCATTTTTCAGGTCGGCCGAGAACCTGTCGGTCTGAACGGTTGAGCATCCAAAAATGAGGGAAAAGATCAACCCGGCAAGAATACCGTAAATGTGCTTCCTTTTCCCGGTTCGCTTTCGACCCAAATTCTGCCTCCCTGTGCATCAATAATATGCTTCGCCAGGGCGAGCCCAAGGCCCGTCCCCATGATCCCGGCCCTGGCTGACGTGTCGGCCTGCCGGTACTTATCGAATATCGCTTCATGGTCTTCCGCCGGAATGCCGGGCCCGGAATCAGTTACTGCGAATTCAAGCCCCCCCGCCGGGGCATGTCTTAAGGATATCGTGACCTTGCCGCCATCCGGGGAATATTTTACAGCATTGCCCACAATATTCCGGATTGCCTGAAGGACCCTTTCGTGGTCCATCCTGACGGGTGCGATATTCCCGGAATAATCGAACTCAAAAAAAATATCCCGGGACGCCGACAACGGTTCGATCTCCGCAACGGCCTTTTTCAGTAAAGGCTTGATATCGCACAACGCCATATCAAGATCGACGACGCCGGCCTCCATTTTTGACAGGTCGAGCAGCGTGTTGACCTGTTGAATAAGGCGGTTGCATTCTTCCGACATGATTGTCAGGACCCTGTGCAGTTCGTCGCCGGAACGCTCCGGATGTTTTTGCAGGAGTGTTATCCCCGCCTTCATCGAGGCCAGCGGGGTGCGTAATTCGTGGGTCATAAGGGCAAAAAAATCAGATTTGACCTTCTCGGTCTCACCCAATTGCGCACTCATGATATTGACTGCACGCGCCAGTTCTTCGATCTCAGGAGGTGAAGAGATCATAAGGGGGTCTTCAAATTTTCCCCGTGCGATCTCCCCCGTCCTTTTCTTGATGATCGAAAGCGGCTTCGTAATGCTCCGGGTAACGCTCCAGGCGATGACCACACCAAAGGCAAGGGAAAATAGGGCCATGGCCATCGCCGTCCTGAGCGCCCGGGCCCCCGACCTTCCCAATGCCTCGATCCCCGTCCTGGTGCCGGCCGCTATAGCGAGTTCCAGCGCTTTTATCTCTTCTATGATCGTATCGACGCTGAGCCCTTTTTCGGCCTTGTACCTGTCCAACGGGTAGGGCCTGCCGGAGTTGAGATACCTTCTTTCCTCCTCCACGAGAGCGGCGTAACGGGCATGGCTTCGCGCAATATTGTCAAGAATTCCTTTGCTTCCCAGGACATCGGCTATCCCCCGGGCTTGGTCCAGGGTCCGGGCAAATTCCTTCCCTGCCTCAGCAAACCGTTCATACAATTCCCGCTCTTTCGAGATAACGTATTTTTTTTCGAAGGTTATCTCGGAGAGCAACGCTTCGCCGAGCCGGTCCTTGCAGGCAAGCATTGTAGCCCCTGCTTCAAGCATCCGAACGCCGGCCCTGTTGAACTGGTCCAGTTTTATGATGGAATAAACGGTTACCGATGTTGTTATGATAAAAAGGGCGCTGAACCCGACAACTAATCGGGCAGGAACGGTCAATTTCTTAAAAATGTTCATCTATACTGCTCTTTGACTGCAGCACAAAAAACAATAAAGATTACCGGCCTGAACGATCACTTATACTTGGAGATCCGGTAATCCGTGTAGTCCTGTTCGGTCTTCCAGGTGTCGGCAACATTCTTCGGCACGCTGCCCTTATAGTATCTTTCGAGGTCGGCCCACAGGTTTTCTGCATCCTTTTGCAGGCCCTTTATTTTTTCTTCCAGCACGGCCTTCCTGTTTTGGGCCGCCCGTTCCTGCTCCTTCTTTTCACGGCCTGTCTTCTGCTCGTCGAAGAGATCGCGCATATCCATTCCCCTCGTCGACCGGTCCGGGTTATCAATCCTGTACAGCTCCTCGTGCGCGGCAACCAATCCCGAATTTATGCCCCTGAATTTCTTGAAGTACTGTGCGGTCGTCTCGTCAAAGGCGCCCATTGATTTTTTTACCGGCGCTTTCCCCTCTTTGGCCGGACCGGGCTTCACATCCGGAGATTTCCCGATATCACCGTCCCAGGCATATGCCTTAACTGCACACCCTGCCGCGATACACGAGATGAGCAGAATGAACCACGTATTTTTCATGTGTTCTCTCCGAAAGTAAAAATAGGACCAATTGTCAGTAATAGACATACCACCCCGCGGATGATTTGTAAATTCAATATTTATCATCTTCAGGCGGGATATGTACGGCATTAATTACTGGCGCGCCCGACAGGATTTGAACCTGTGGCCTTTGGCTCCGGAGGCCAACGCTCTATCCAACTGAGCTACGGGCGCACAAGAAGGGTTACATTATACCATAGAAAGGCACCGAGCCAAGAGTTTTTGCGAAAAAACCGCACAGGCCGGGCTTCCCTTCGGGGGCCTTCCCGTGATATCCTTGAGAGATAATCCATTCATCATGAAACTGAAAAGACGACATGGCACGTATATTATCGGGATCGGCATAACGATCATATTTGTCGTGCTTGCCCTTGTCAGGTTCCTGCCTTTTGAACGCCTCGAATTGCTTCTGTACGACGTGCGCTACCAGCTGCGGGGCAAATCGCAGGCGCCAGCCGAGGTCGTCATTGTCGGAATTGACGATCAGAGCCTTCAGGCCATAGGCAGATGGCCGTGGGACCGTGACAAAATGGCCGATCTCGTACGCAGGGTGAATTCCCTGGGTGCCCGCGTCATTATGCTTGACCTCATTTTCAGCGAGCCGTCCGCCCACGATGACAATCTGGCAAAGGTGATAAAACAAAAAGGGAACGTTGTCCTGCCCTTCGTTTTCGATTTCGAGGGACACCCGCCTTCCCGTATGGACGACGCTTTTCTTGATAACGGCTTCCTCGTGATCAAGAACGAGAACCTGTACAGCATACACAGGCCCATAACGGCAAAGGGTGTTCTCCTGCCCGTTCCCTCGTTCGCTCAAAATGCAGCGGCGATGGGCTATATCAATATGATCCCCGACGCCGACGGCAAACTTCGATGGGAACCTCTCGCGATCGCATATGAAGGACAACTGTACCCGTCTATCGACCTCCAGGTGGCCCGACTGTACAAAGGGCTGCCCCCCGCCGAAATGAGCATCCAGGCAACCGACTCGGTCACGCTCGGCAAGACTGTCCTGAAGACCGATCCGTTCGGGAAGATGCTCATTCCCTATTACGGCCCTCATGATACATTTCCCGTGATCTCAGCGCTCGACATATTTGAAGGAAAGGCAGACCCCCGGTCTGTCCGCGATAAGGTTGTCCTCATCGGCCCCACAGCGGTCGGGATACATGACAAGATCGTGAGCCCCTCGTCAGCTCTCATGTTCGGCGTTGAAAAACACGCACATATGATCGGTGCTATCCTGAACGGGCAAAATATCCGGTTCGTCAGCCGGCTGATGAGTATTTTCATCATCATTCTTGTAGGGGTCATCTTCACCCTGTTTATCGTCTACCTGCGTGCGGTGACAGGGGCCGCCATGGCCGCCGCGTTCATAATCGTCCTTTTTGCGACCGGGTATATCCTGTTCTTTACCTCGAGATTGTGGATCGATATCAGCTATGCCGGCAACGCGGTCATCCTCATATATTTCGTGGCGACCGCGTACCGGTACGCCACGGAAGAGCGCTACGCCAAACAGATACGGAGCATGTTCTCGAGCTACGTCACGGAGAAGATAGTCAACGAACTGATCAAAAACCCTGATCTTGCCAAACTCGGCGGGGAGCGCAGGGAAGTGACGGTGCTCTTCTCTGACGTCAAGGGATTCACGACGTTTTCGGAGCATCATTCCCCGGAGCAGGTCGTCGCCATACTGAATGAATACCTGACGGAGATGACGAATATCATCATCCGCTGGGACGGTACGCTCGATAAATTTGTCGGCGATATGATTGTCGCCTTCTGGGGCGCACCGCTTAACCAGCCCAACCACGCCGAACTGGCCATCAAATGCACCCTCCACATGAAACAGAGGCTTACGCAACTGCGGGAGAACTGGACCAAACAGGGCCGCACCCCTCTCGATGCCGGCTTCGGCATCAACACGGGCGAGGCCCTCGTGGGAAACATCGGCGCCGAAGGCAAGAAAATGGACTACACCGTCATCGGGGACAACGTGAACCTCGGTTCACGTGTTGAAGGATTGACCCGCAAATACGGCTGCGACCTGATCATAACCGAAGGCACGCTCAATAAGATCAGGGACCTGCTCGAGCAGGGAAAGTTCGGCCACATGCTGGTGCGCGGGCTTGATATCGTTGCGGTAAAGGGAAAAGCCGAACCCGTCAGGATCTACGAGGTGTCCTCCCTCGACGAAGGAAGCGTCTGTCAGATCATAGAATGCGAAGAAAAAGAGGCCACGGTCTTCAAGGAAAAATAACAAACCTGAAAAAAACCGGTCTCGTGCCCCTGATGCCGGGCGAGCGTTTTTCGATCAAAACCCCGATGGTCCTGCTGCCGCTGCTTTTCCCGACGCTGTGCCTGATAAGGTAGATCCAGAGTATGTTCCTGCGGCCCTGCCGTTAAATGTGACCTGGCCCTGGTAATTCGGCGAAGCGCCCATCCCTCCGGCGGGGACATTCCCGTTGAAAACATACGCCGTAAAAGACCCGCCACCCGCGGAATTCAAAGCAAACGTTGCGGTTGTAGCCGGCGCCCCGCCCGACAGGCTATAAACCGTACTGCTCGATGTCCTGGTTCCCGACACGCTCGCTGTCCATGCATACGGTACGGCCCCCGTGGCCGTTCCCCAGAATTTAATTCCGCTCAGGTTAATAGTATCAAAGGCATCTGTATACTTGACGGGCCCATTGACGATGCCCACCTGGATAGTCTGCGTTACGACCGGATCTTGCGTCAACACGCTCGGTACAACGCCCGAAGAGATACCGGACAGCGTGCCCGTGCTTACCCAGTTGGCGCTCCATGTCCCTGAGGCGGTCCCGCTGAACGTAAAGGGCTGTTTATAATCCCCGACACCTGTCGAAGCATTCCCGTTGGCGACCGTCGCTGTCCATGTCCCGGAAAAATCGGTATCGCTTCCTGTCACCTGGACGTAGCTTGACATGCCGCCTCCACACACCGTAAAGGCAAAACTATTCGCGAGCCCGTGAAGGTTCCAAAAGTTTCCCGAAACTGAATCGGCCTGCCATGTCGTCGGCTGGCCTGTCATCGAAGGCCCATAGAATTTGACATTATTGACCGATAAATTCATACCGATATCGGCATTGCCGAAACCACCCGACATATACGGGACGCTCCCCACGAAGACGTTCGGTATCGTCGGGGGCGGCGTGAAGGTGTATATCTGGTTGATCGGGTCGACCATGGCCGTCTGAACGGTCAGGTTCGATGCCCCTCCGGCCCCTGTGCCGGTGCCGGGAGCGGGACCCCCTGATCCGCCGACATAGGACACATTGCCGGGCACGGGGCGCGAAGGCATTCCGCCTGTACCGGCGATAAAGGAGACAAAACCGGCGCTGACGTTCTGTATGATCGCCGGCTGGTTCGGGTTATAAAAGTAA
>CALMFJ010000130.1 GCA_937862865.1 uncultured Pseudomonadota bacterium
GACCGGCGCAGGCCTCCCCTACTTCCTCAATATCCCGGGCGAGAACTTAAACGGCGTTTATTCCGCCAACGAGTTCCTGACCCGTGCAAACCTCATGAAGGCATACCTCTTCCCTGAATACGACACACCAATCAGGGTCGGGTCGAAAGTGGCCGTCATCGGCGGCGGCAACGTCGCCATGGACTCCGCAAGGGTCTCGAAGCGCCTCGGCGCGGACGTCTACCTGGTATACCGCAGAAGCCGTGACGAAATGCCGGCCCGTGCGGAAGAAGCACACCATGCAGAGGAAGAAGGCATTGATTTCAGGCTGCTGACGAACCCGATCAGGGTAGTCGGCGACGAGAACGGCTGGGTCAAGGGATTGGAATGCGTCAAGATGGAACTCGGTGAACCCGATGCATCCGGCAGGCGCAGACCGGTCGAGATCAAGGGCTCCAACTTCGTCCTCGATGTCGACGTTGTCATCGTTGCCATCGGCCAGGGGCCGAACCCGATCCTCACCTCAACAACTCCGGACCTCGAGCTCAAGAAATCCGGCAATATCGTTGCGGATGAGGAAACCGGGCAGACAAGCCGCAAGGGCGTCTTCGCCGGCGGCGACATCGTGACCGGCGCGGCGACCGTTATCCTCGCCATGGGCGCGGGCCGCAAAGCTGCAAAGGCGATTGACGAGTATCTCCAGTCACAGAAGTAACTTCAGGGCAGACAACGAAGGCGGGGCTTGCATGCCCCGCCTTTTTTATTGATGGACTATCTCGAGAAACACCATGTTGACATATTTGCTATACTTGCTATAAGAGGTATGGGGCCGGGCTTTATCCATGAGAGCGTTCTTTTCACTCCTGCACCTGTTATTGCACGCTGTGTTGACTGGGGAATGATCGGACAATTGAACCGGAAGAGACGCCACAGTAATTCATATCCCTGCCAATCATCCAATCCAGCCAGCGCGATTGTTTTTGACGCCAATCTACGAATTGTTCTGTCCCGAACAAGACTTTTCAGGATGTAACAGATAAAAGGGGGGAGTCGTGCGTGATGTGGTCCAGAAGATCGTTGCAACCGAGAACCAGGCAAAGCGCATTGTCGAAGAGGCCAGGGCACAGGCGGACCGGATCCTCCTCGACGCCCGGAAGCAGGCACAGGACATCAGCATGAAGGCATACCAGGACGCCGGCAGGGAAGCGCAGGAGATCGTGGGGGAGGCGGTGCGGGCAGCGGAAGAGCAAAAACAGGCACGCCTTGCGCAGGCCTCCGATGCAATGGAGCGGGAAATAGTCGTTGACGAAGGTTCACGGCAGAAGATCGTTGAGGAGATCGTCCGGCATGTGTGCGGACGTGGATAGATCCCGAAAGGAGACCTGTTGAGCAACCTCGATTATCTGGCGGCCCGGCTGCACGGCAGGCGCAGCAGGATGGCGGAAGGTGACAGGCTCGATGGCTTATGCCGTATCCGCACCGTCGAAGAATATGCACGGACCCTTTTCCCTGAACAGGAATTTCAGGGCATCGCGGAGCTTCAAAGGCAACTGGTCGAGGACCTGGTCAGGGAACTGTCACTGATAAAGGCGCAGCTCGCGCGGGCGCAAGCGCACCTCATCGAATGGATGCCCGTCCGCTTCGAAGCCGAGAACCTGAAGGTGCTCCTTCGGGCATCCATCACAAAGCTGAACCCCGAGTCGGCGGCGGCGCACCTTGTTGCCGTTCCGGGATTTAAATCAAGACAGGTGCACGCGCTCGCGGTAGCGGGATCTGTCGGGGACTTTCTCCATCTGCTCGAAGCCGGCCCCATAAGGAGAAGCCTCGAGAAAGCAGTCCATGAATATGGCGAAGACGCGCGGCCGTTTTATTTTGAGGCGGCGATAGACCGGGGGTATCTCACAGAGCTCGTCAGGCGCTTCAGGGCCTTATCCGGCGGAGACCGTGAGGATGTCGGCAATCTGGTACGCGACGAGGCAGACATCTTTCACCTGGTCCTCACGCTGCGCGGCCGGTTCAATTACGGGCTCTCGTCAGACCAGTTGTTGTCCATGCATGTGCCCGGGGCGGGTATCGGTTATTTCACCTTTATGGACATGCTGAACGACCCCGACCCTTTGACCGCAGTGAACCGTGTCGTGATGCGCATTCTCGATCCCCTTCCCTTCGAAGGGGGACAGGGGGAGGTGTTTATCCCCGTGACGGTCCTTGAGAGGCTCGCGTGGCATCGTTACCTGCGCATTGCGAGGGCGACATTCCGGAAAAGCCACATGGGGTTCGGGGCCGTTGTCGCGCATTGTGCGGTCCGGCGCATGGAGGTCGCGAACCTGATAACTGTTTCCGAGGGCATCCGTGCCGGAATGGACCCCGATACTATCAGGGCACGGACCATCCCGCGGGCCGATGTAGAAGGTATGCATGTTTAGAGCGACCCCCATGCTGCGCATCAACGCCGTCATCCTGGAGAGGGACGAACGCACAGCGCTCGAAAACCTCGGAAACCTTGGTGCGGTCCAGCTTACCCGTTCCCGGGAGGACGAGGAAGTATCTTTCGCAAACCACGATGCGGAGCAGAAAATAGTGCGGTATGACCGCCTGCGCCTTCGCATCGAGGAGATCATACGTGTGCTCGAGATCGCGCCTGCCGGTGCAGCCCCGTCTCCCGAGGTGCTGACCGTCGATGAGATCGAGGGCCGTCTCCAGGTAATGGAAGGTCATGTCACCGAACTCGTCGATCTTCGCAGGGCGTACCGGCAGCGCCAGCGCGAAAATGCCGTTCTGTGCCAGCAGGTCGAGGGCTACCGCAACCTCGACATCCCGCTCAGCGGAGCTGACGCCTTCTCCTTTCTGCATTTCGTTACCGGCACGGTCCCGGCAGAGCATATCGAAGACGTGCGTGCGCAGCTTGGCAGAGAGACGGCACTTGTTACCCTTGCCGCCCGGAAAGGCCGTTATCCCGTCATCGCCATGACGACGCGGGAACAAGCCGCGGCCCTCGATGACATTCTGCAAAAGACCGGTTTCCAGAGGGACATTCTACCGGTGCAGGACGGCGCCACCCTCGATTCGCTCTGTTCGGAAAAAGAGAGCGAACAGACGCGGCTCGACGAAGAACTCGAACGCCTTGAGATCAGGATCCGCGAGCTTGCTGAAGAGTTCGCGGCCGAGCTCAACCGGATGGAAGCCATGATGCATGAAGAGCTTGGCATCGCGAGGGCCCAGCTGAGCCTCGGGCGCACGGACGCCGCCGTCTTTATCTCCGGGTGGGTGCCGGCCCACAGGTCGGAGAACATTACCGCGGTTATGAAGGAGATCACGCAGGGCCGCTGCGTTGTTGAGATGGTTGAGCCCGCAAAGACAGACGAAGTGCCTACGCTTCTTGACCACTCGAGACTGATGCGTCCTTTCGGTATGCTCATATCGTCATACGGGATCCCGAATTACCGGGAGTTCGAACCGACACTGTTCGTCGCCCTCAGCTACGTATTGATGTTCGGTATCATGTTCGGCGATGCCGGGCAGGGGGCCGTATTGCTCGGGCTCGGCATCGCGGCCCTTCTGAAAGGCAAAACGGAAAAGGTGCGGGACGCCGGGGTGCTCCTTATTGCGTGCGGCTCATCGAGCATCGTTTTCGGCATCATCTACGGGAGCGTTTTCGGCCTCGAATATTTCAAGCACCGCGCCCTCTGGCACGACCCGCTCGAAGGGGACCCGATGGGCCTGATGTACGGTGCCATTGCCGTGGGGATCATCATGATCAGCCTGGGCCTGATACTGAATGTTATCAATCGTTTCCGCAAGGGAGACATCATTGGCGGGTTTTTCGACAAATTCGGCATCGCGGGCATTCTGTTCTACTGGGGGGTCCTTTCCCTGATCATCTTCACGAAATTCTTTGAAGCCATGGGGCTTACGAAGACAGCGATGATCGTTTTTCTCGGCGTTCCCATCGTGGCGTGGATAATGAAAGAACCGCTGGAATACTTTCTGCGTCCGCCCCACGGGAACGACAGCGAGCATACATTTACGACCGCGATAACGGAATCGTTTGTCGGGGCGTTTGAAGGGTGCTTGAGCTATCTCGCCAACACGATCAGCTTCGTCCGTCTCGGTGCATATGCGATGAGCCACGCGGCGCTTCTCGTCGCCGCCTTCATGCTTGCGGAGCAGGTGAAGCACCTGGCCGGCGGGTCCGTGTGGAACGTTATCGTGATAATTCTCGGGAACCTTGTCGCGATCGTCCTTGAGGGGATCATCGCATCTGTTCAGGCGGCCCGTCTCGAGTATTACGAGTTTTTCGGAAAGTTTTTTTCGGGTGACGGCCAGGCGTTCGAACCGTTTCGCCTGCCGGGAAAGTCACGGGTCAAACCGTCCTGATCCGTCAAGGACAGGGCGATAGAGCCGGTCAAAAAGCCGGCAAAGGGAGGTGTCACATGAGGAAGTTGCTCCAATGGTTCGTTGGTGCCGTTCTCGTTCTGATCGCGCTGTGTCTGCCGGCCTTTGCCGAACAGGCGGCACAGGATGCGGGTGGCGTTCAGACGGCGGCACGGACCATCGGCCTTGCTCTCGCGGCGGCGGTCGCCGTGGGCTTGAGCATCCTCGGGGCCGGGTACGCGGTCGCGAAGATAGGTTCCGCGGCCCTTGGCGCCGCCGTCGAGAAACCGGAATTGCTCACGCGAAGCATTCTGTTCGTGGCTCTCGCGGAGGGGCTCGCGGTCCTTGGTTTCGCAATCGCCATGATGCTCCTGCAGAAGATTTAGGGGGAGTCTTCCGTGAAATTCTTCTGCATTGCGGACGAGGATACGCTGCGCGGTTTCCGGCTGGCAGGGGTTGATGGCCGGGTCGTTGTAACGGCCGACGGGTCGCGTCAGGCTGTCGAAGACGCATTGCGGCTGCCGGATTGCGGGATCATTATCATTACGAGCCCCGTTGCCGATATGGTCCGCGACCTGCTTGAGACTGTCCGGCTCACGCAGGACCGTCCGCTCATTATCGAGATACCCGGACCTGAGGGTAAGCCGCCCGAATCGAAAGGCCTGAGGGGTTTTGTCCAGGAGGCCGTCGGTATCAGGCTATGTCAAAGTGAGGGACCATAAATGACCATGACCGATCCGGATTCGTCCGAGGCTCTCTGCAACGAGATACTTGCGCATGCACAGCGGGAACATGACGAGATCGTGCAGGCCGCGAAGCGGGACGCCGAAGAGCTATTGAACAAGGCGAATGACGGGGCGGACAACGCCCGCCAGAAGCGCCTTAACGAGGCACGGGCAGAAGGGGAGCGCTTGAAGGACATCACCCTTGCTTCCGCGTCCGTCGAAGCCCGCAGGCTCAGGCTCGAGCGCATCGAAACGCTCCTCGAGTCGATCCGTGCGGACGTCCGGGGAAAACTGTCCGGTCTTCGCGCAGACGGCAATTTCAGGGATATCATCGTCAACCTTGCCGTCTCGGCAATAAAGGACATGGGTTCAGAGGCGTTCACCGTTCGCCTCCCGGAAGGGGACCGTTCGGTGCTGGGCACCGATATTGCCCGGCAGATTGCCGCGAAGGCGGGATGTGCCGAGGGGAGCGTCACGGTCTCATTTGAGCCGATGGCCGAAGGCGAAGGGCCGGTCGTAGAGGACGCAAACGCCTCCCAGGTATGGGACAACCGGTTCCCGGCGAGGCTCGAGCGGCTGTGGCCCCAGTTCAGGCGCCTCATTGCACAGAAGATGTTCCCCGATATGAAAGCGGGGAGTTAAAGGAGGTACCGCGTGGCGACTGTCAAGAGTGACGGAAGGCCGTTCGCAACCCGCATCAGCGGGCCAATCATCACGGCAAAGGGGATGAGCGCGGCCCAGATGTACGAGGTGGTCCAGGTCGGTTCCCTCGGGCTTGTCGGGGAGGTTGTCCGGGTCATAGGGGACCTGGCGACAATCCAGGTTTACGAGGACACGACGATGCTGAAGCCGGGCGCCCACGTGGAATGCACGGGCGCACCTCTTTCGGTTTCGCTCGGCCCCGGGCTTCTCGGCAACATCTATGACGGGATACAGCGCCCGCTTCCCGGCATCGAGGCAAAAAGCGGCGCATGGATCAGACGCGGGGAAAAGGTCGATGCCCTCGACTCCGAAAAGAAATGGACCTTTGAGCCGCTCGTCAACGCGGGGGATGACGTGGCCGGCGGGCAGATCATCGGGCAGGTTGCCGAAACGCCGCTCGTGATGCACCGGATAATGGTGCCGCCGGACATATCCGGGACCATCCGGTCGATCGCTGCAAAAGGGGAGTACAGTCTCGCGGAGCCCGTTGCCGTTGTGGAAACGGGCAGCGGCCCGCAGGACATCATGATGATGCAGCGCTGGCCCGTCAGGGTGCCGCGGCCTATCCGCGAGCGTCTGAGGATCGCGGAGCCGCTCATCACCGGCCAGCGTATCATCGACACCTTTTTCCCCATAGGCAAGGGAGGGGCGGCGGCGATACCGGGCGGGTTCGGCACCGGCAAGACGATAACCCAGCACCAGCTTGCGAAATGGTCCGATGCCCAGATCATAGTCTTCATCGGCTGCGGCGAGCGCGGGAACGAAATGACGGAGGTCTTGCGCGAGTTCCCGGAGCTCGAGGACCCGCGGTCCGGCCGCCCGCTCATGGAGCGGACGATCCTTATCGCGAACACGTCCAATATGCCGGTCGCCGCGCGTGAGGTCTCCATTTACACGGGGATCACGCTCGCGGAGTATTACCGCGACATGGGACTGTCTGTCGCGGTCTTTGCCGATTCCACCAGCCGGTGGGCGGAGGCCTTGCGGGAGCTTGCGGCGCGGCTCGAGGAAATGCCCGCCGAGGAAGGTTTCCCGGCGTCCTTACCGACGCGGCTTGCACAGTTCTACGAGCGCGGTGGCGCGGTGACTACGCTTGCGGGTGACCGCGGCTCCGTGAGCATCGTCGGTGCTGTAAGCCCCCCGGGAGGCGATTTCTCGGAGCCGGTTACCCAGCATACCCGCCGTTTCATCCGCTGTTTCTGGGCGCTTGACACCGGGCTCGCGAATGCGCGCCATTATCCCTCCATTCACTGGCTGCAGTCGTACTCGGAATATTCCGAGGACGTAAAGAACTGGTGGGAGACGGCCGCATGCGACTGGGAGGACTTGAGGACCGAAGCGCTCACTCTGCTGCAGCGCGAGGAGCGGCTGCAGCAGATAGTGAAGCTCGTCGGGCCCGATGTCCTTCCCGACAGCCAGAAATTGATCCTTTTCATCGCTGAGGTCATCAAGGACGGTTTTCTTGCGCAGAGCGCGTTTGACACGAACGATGCGTACTGTTCCCCGGAAAAGCAGGTCGCCCTTTTGAGGATCATGCTCGGCCTTTATCACAGGGGGCGGGACCTGATCCAGGACGGGGTGCCGCTCGGGATGGTCCGCGGTATGGAATGCGTGTCGGATATATTGCGTGCCAAGTCGGCGCTCAGCAACAAGGAGCTCGACAGGCTGGCTGATATCGACAGACGGCTCAACGAAGAGGCGGACAGGATAGCACAACAATATGTAAAGGGGACATCCTGCTATGGATAATCTATTTACGGGAATCGAGGATAGAGGCCTTGAGTATGTCGGCGCGTCGCGGATCGAGGGACCGCTCGTTGTTGTCGAAAACGTCCGGGATGTCGGTTTCGACGAAGTTGTCGAGATACGGGATCCCGCAGGGAACACCCGTCTCGGCCGTGTCCTCGACGTCTCCGGGACGCACACGGTCGTCCAGGTGCTCGAGGGGACGACGGGCCTTGCCACGAAGTTTTTGAGGACGCGGTTCCTGGGCGAGAGTTTCCGCCTTCCCGTGTCCCGGAGAATGCTGGGGCGCGTGTTCGACGGCCTCGGCCGCCCGGCCGACGGCGGGCCGCCGCCTTTGTCGGCCGACAGGCGCGATGTCAATGGCATGCCCATCAACCCGTTCGCGCGGCGTTATCCCCGTGAGTTCATCCAGACGGGCCTGTCGGCGATCGACGGGATGAACGCCCTCGTGCGGGGCCAGAAGCTGCCCGTCTTCTCGGGGAACGGCCTTCCGCACGACAGGGTCTCCGCCCAGATCATCCGGCAGGCGCGGCTCCTTGACGAGCAGGTCGAATTCTCGATCGTCTTTGCCGCAATGGGGATAAAGCACGACGTCGCCGAATTCTTTATCCGCAACTTCCGTGAGTCGGGCGCCCTCGCACGTGCGGTCATGATCTTTTCCCTGGCGGATGCGCCGAGTGTCGAGCGCCTGCTCACGCCCCGGGTCGCCCTGACGCTTGCCGAGCACCTGGCCTTTGACTGCGGTCAGCATGTTCTCATTCTTCTGACGGACATGACGAACTACTGCGAGAGCCTGCGCGAGGTCGGGACGGCGCGCGGCGAGATACCGGGCCGGAAGGGATATCCCGGGTACCTCTATTCCGACCTTGCGAGCCTCTATGAACGCGCGGGGCGTATCGAGGGCTCCCCCGGGTCAATCACGCAGATGGCGATCCTGACGATGCCTGCCGACGATATCAGCCATCCCGTGCCCGATTTGACGGGGTATATCACGGAAGGGCAGATCGTTCTCGACCGCGACCTGTTCCAGCGTGGTATCTATCCCCCGATCGCGGGCCTGCCGAGCCTGTCACGGCTCATGAAGGACGGGGTGGGGAAAGGCTTTACGCGGGAGGACCACCCGATCCTCGCGAGCCAGCTCTTTGCCTGCTATGCCTATGTCAAGAGGGTCAGGGGGCTCGCGGACGTGATCGGGGAAGAGGAGTTAAGCCCGCTCGACAAGCAGTACCTGAAGTTCGGCGAGGCGTTCGAGATGGAGTTCCTGAATCAGGGCGAGTACGAGAACCGCTCGATAGAAACGACGCTCGAGCTCGGGTGGGACGCACTGTCCGTCCTGCCGCAGGAAGAGCTCCACCGCGTGAGCGACGAGCTGCTGAAAAAACATTACCGGATGAAACGTGATACGGGCGAGGCGGCTTGCGCCGTATAAAGTGAGACGGGCATGGCAAAGCTGAACGTTGCACCCACGAAATCGAACCTCTTAAACCTTGAGAGACAGCTCGATTTTGCCCAGGAGGGGTACGATCTCCTGGAGCAGAAGAGACAGATCCTGATATTTGAGCTCATGAGCCGCTTAAACCGGGCGGAGGAGGCGGAGAGGAACGTGGCCGAGGCCTTAAGGCAGGCCTTTGAAGCGCTCAAGGAGACGACGCTCGATGTCGGGTCGGAGGCGATCGACCGGGTCACGCTCGGCGTGGCGATGAAGCACGAGATAGAAATGACCGACGACCGGCTGATGGGAATGGGTGTCCCGAAGGTCACCGTCAGGGCCGAGCCGATGGGTGTGCGGTTCGGGGTAAGCGGGACATCGTCGAACACCGACATCGCCATGAGCAAGTTTGTCGATGTCCTGCCGCTCCTCGCCGACCTCGCAGAGCTCGAGAACGCCGTCATGCGCCTCGCGAGGGAACTGCGCCGCACACAGCGGCGCACCAATGCCCTCTCGAAGATATTCATCCCCCAGTACCAGGAAACGATCGACTACATCACGGGTTCACTGGAAGAAAGGGAACGAGAATCCCTCATCATCCTCAAAATGATCCGCGACCGTTTAGCGACATAACACCGTAAGTGGTCAGTCGTAAGGTGAAAAAACAGATAGGTCTTCTTTAACCCCTTACGCCTTACGACTCACGTCTTACGGCTTCATTTCAATTTGAACTCTACCCTGCTTTCCTTCAATTTGTCGTTCTTCGGCGGGGTGATCGATTTGCCGTCGACGACGAATATCCGGCCCGTCTGGACCTGTCCCGACTTCGTGAGCTGTTCCATGACGCGCGTTGCCCGGCGGCGGGCGAGGGCGCGCAGGTCGTCCTCGGTGACCTTCGTGTTCGTGAGCATGAGCTTTTCCATTTCAGGGACAGGCAATGATTTCTCAAACCCGATCATGTTCCGGGGTTTCGCGAATTTTTCCGCCTTGTACGCGAGGCGCAGGTATTTTTCGTATTCCTTCGGTTCGATTTGCACGTCGTCCACATCAATAGATTCCTTGCTCTTTTTCAGGAGGTCTTTCAGCTTTTGTGCCCGCACTTTCTTCTGGACGAGGTACTGCTTCAAACCTTCACGATCGCGCTCTTTGTCGGCGTAACCCTGGACGTCCACCTTGAGATCGGTCTTTTCGACAAGGATCTTTTGTATGACGGAGACCTTTTTCATGCCGGCATCGGTGAGCGAGGCCTTCCCGTAATCGAACTCGATGTAATCCAGGTCCTCGCCGCCGCCAAACATGGCCCCTATCAGGGCAAAAGGTGCGGTGGCCGCCTTCGTCAGGAGGTTTACGATGATCTTGAGGACGATGCGCCACACGCTGAACTGCGGGTCATCGAGGCTTCCCGTCACGGGGAGGTCGAGCTTGATCTGGCCTTTGCGGTCTTTCAGGAGGGCGACCGCGAGCCTGACCGGCAGTTTCGTAGCGTCAGGCGACTCGACCCGCTGTCCGAAGGTGAGCTGGTCTATAAAAACCGTATTTTTCGAATCGAGCTTTCTCTTTTCGATAAGATACTGGACGTCGAACGAAAGCTTTCCCTTGTCGACGGCGTATCCTGCATATTTACCTGAATATGGCGTCGTGGGGGTGAGGTCCATATCCTTGAAGCTCGCCTTGAGGTCGACGTACAGGTCTTTGCTGAGCGGATTTATCTTCCCCGTGATCTCGAGGGGGGCAGTTCCCAGGGTGCCGCGAAGCTCGATATCGGCAGTCGTGTTCGCCTTTGATGACAGGCCGGATATCCTTCCTCCGATGTGGTCCAGCTTCGTTGAAAAATTCGGGGTGACCGACTCGTCACGGAACCGGACCGTCCCGCCCTGGAGGGTGACAGCGTCGATCTTTATCGGGACCTCTTCGTCTTTGCCGGGCGGCACCTTCTTTTCCGGTGTCTTCCCGGTCTTTTCGGGTTGTTTCTGGGGCGCCGCGCCCTTTACCACGATGTTCTGGAGATTTGCGGTCTTGTCCGCTTTGACGGCAACGTTGGCATAGAAGTCGGTCAGCGAAACGCCGCTTGCCGTGACTGCGGTCGGGTTGAGGCTGAGGTCGACCCGGCGGACATGAAGGGACTTGAACTTGAGAAGGCTGTCCGTCGTTTCCTTATCGACGGTTGACAGGTTCGTGACAGCCGCGGTCCCTTTGTACAGTATCCGCGTGCCTTTCTTTTCCTCTTTCACCGTCAGGTCCCCGCTTGCCTGAGCGGCCCCGCTCACGACTGATACCCGGAATTTGTCCGTAAAATACGGCTCGAGCGGGCGTATGCCTATACCCTTGAGATCAACTTTTGCATTGATGAAAAAGGGGTCGATCCCGAACTTCCCCGCGAGTTTCGCCGTTCCCTTCCTGTTGATAACGGTGTTCACCTCGAACAGGCCCGGCGAATCCTTGGCAAGGGATATCTTCTCGCCTTTCAGTTCCAGCTTCTCGAGTGTTATTGTTGCCGGGTCTTTCAGGGAGGTGTCCGAGAACGTGATCTTCCCGTCTGTAAGCTCCAGCAGGTCGATAACACAATGAAGCGGTCCGGCCCCGCCCTTCTTGTCCGTTGCCCCCTTTCCGGGATGGCTTCCGGCGGCTTCTTTTTTCTTTCCTTCCGCTTTGTCTGCTTTCGGGATGAGCCTCAGAATGTTGAGATCGCCCCCTTTGCCGCGAACGACGGCCAGTTCGGGAGACTCTATGGATACCCGGGACAGCTCGATCTTCCCGGCGAAAGGCTCAACGGACCGCGATGCTACCTTCAGGACCGGGAGGTTGACGACCGTCCGGCCGCGTTCATCATTCACGACAAGTTTCGATATCGTGAGGTCCCCGCTTATCCCCAGCGACGGCACCCGGTCTTTGTATTGCCGGAAAGACAACTGCAGCTTTGTGTCAAGAAAACCGGACGGGACCGAAAAATTAATTTTCAGGGGGATGTACGTGAGGTAGTAGGGGATATCGACATTCTCAAAATTGATATCGAAATGTGTTTCCAGGGAATCGAGGAACGGCTTCGTCTTCCCCCGGACGACATACGGGTCGTCGTTGATCTTGAACGAGATAACCGGCTCGACGGGCTTGTTTATGTTTTTGCGGAGATTTGACAGAAGGGGCACCGACAGGTTGAACTCCCTCAGGGTGTGCTTCTTCTTAGCCGGGCCGTCCCAGAAATCGGCGCTCCCATTCTTTATGGAGATGTCCCGGAACGAAAACGAGAGAGCCTTCTTTGCCTTGCCTCTCTTATCGTCATTGTCCTTTTTCACCTCAAACAGGTCCGTAAAATTGTATGTCTTATCGTCCTTCCGGATGATATTGACATAGGGGTCCTTGACAGAAATGTCGTGCAGTGTGACGATCCCCCTGATAAGAGAAAGGCCGATCCCGGCCCTGACCTCGCTGACCGAGAAAAATGTGCCCTGCCCGCCGCGTTCCCCGATATGTATGCCCTGGACCCTAACACCGAGCGTGTAGGGATTCACACTGATCTTGCCGATCGTCACGGGCCTTTCAAGCGCAGCCGAAAGCTTTTTTATGAGAAGAGACTTCATCACGGGCGGTGCGATGAAAAAACCGCAAACGCTAAAGAGGGCAAGGACAATGAGAAACCACAAGATCACTCTCTTGAGACGTTTCATAAACCTCTCCTTAAAGATACATATCACCTCGAACGGGCTACTGCCACATATTTTTTCTCATATCATTCCGAAAAGGTATCAACGCGGCGCAATACCGCTTATCCTTGCATACCTTTCGGGAATCACCTTATACTGGGTGCGTGAAGGTTCTTCTTGTCCAGCCTCCCGTGGAAGATTTTTACGATACGCCTATCAGGACATATCCGCTGGGGCTTGCCTGCATAGCAGGAAAGATAAAAGATGTGTGCGATGTGTCGATCCTTGACTGCAGGACGGGATACAAAGCCCGCGCCCCGAAAAATGATTTTCCGGAACTTGACGCCTTCTACCGCGATGACCGCCGGACACCCTTTTCTCTGTTCAGCCGCTATTCACGGTACGGTATGAGCGAGAAAGAAATAGGCGATGCGATCGAAAAGGAGGGCCCCGATGTTGTCGGGATATCGTCGTGCTTTGCCGCCTATTACCGTGAGGCAGCGGAAATAGCCGCCATAGCGAAGAGGGCCGGCCCGCGTATTATCACGGTGATGGGAGGGACGCATCCCACGCTGTTCCCGGGCCATGTTCTCGATGACGTGAATGTCGATTATGTTGTCCGCGGAGAGGGTGAGACACCGTTCTTGGAACTGGTCCGGAGCCTTCAATCGGGAAGGGGCGGCCAATCAAGAATCGGCGGGCTGTCATTTAAGCGGAACGGAAGGCCCCGTGTCGGCAGCATACACATCGAGGATGATATAGATGTTATCCCCGCGCGCCATCTCCTGCCGGTTGAAAAATATCGTATCGGCCGAAAACCGTACACGTTCCTTCTTACCTCGCGGGGCTGTCCGTTCAGTTGCAGTTTTTGCGGAAAGCCTCCCGTCCCCTATCGCAGGCGCAGCCTCAAGAGCATTGAGCGCGAGGTGGACGAGATCGACGGAATGGGGATCAGGGCCATTGATTTCGAAGATGACATGCTGAACCTCGATATCGCCTTCTTCCGGAACGTGCTTGAGATGGTGAAGGGGCGAGGGATAACGCTATCGGCGATGAACGGCCTGTACGGTCAGACGCTCGATATCGATACCCTGACGAAGATGCGCGACGCCGGGTTTTCCCGCCTCAATTTTTCCCTTGTCGACACATCGCATGCCGTCCACGCGGTACAGCGGCGCGCCTACCCGGCAAACTTCCTCAGGATCCTTGATTGGCTCGAGGCATCCGACTTTTTGGTCGAGGCGCATTTTATCATCGGCCTTCCCGGGCAGTCCCCGGCTGAAATAATCGACACGCTCGTCTTCCTCATGGGCAAGCGGGTCCTTCCCGGCCCGAGCATTTACTACCCCGCGCCGGGCAGTCCCCTTTTTGACGGGCTGTGCGGCGGCCCCGCGTTCAGTTTCCCGTACTGCCGGTCGAGCGTCATGTTTGAGGCCAACCCGGCCTTTCCCCGGAAAACAACATTTACGTTCATGAAGCTCCTGCGGTTCATCAACGTCCTGAAATCGCTTATTGACGACACTCCCGGTGCATCCGGCGTTCATGACCTCTCAGGCGCACCGCGCATACAGAAGGACCCGCACTCCGGGGCCATATTCGAAGCGTTGCTGAGTGAAAAGCGTTTCATCGCTTTCGATGTGAGGGAGAATATCTTTGTTGAGGAAATACAGGACAGGGAGCTGATCGCCGCGTTTTTCGCGTCAATGCAAGGCAGGACGATAAAGGGTTTCAAAACGCATAACCGGGTAATTATGTCGTAAGGGCAGGTTACATGCCGGTGTCATCCGTGTCCGGCAGGTCGCGCCTGGCCCGCATTTTCAGGACCAGGTTGGCAAGGATGAGCCCGGCCGCAAGAAAAGCGGCATGGATAAGCAGCTTCATCTCTTCACCTGCATCATCAGGGGTGATAAAATAAGCTGCCAGGAATCCCGCCGTGAGCCAGGCCGCGAACCACAGGGCCCTCAGGAGGAGATAACGGTTGAGGAGCCTGACCCGTTCTTTCTGTCCCTCGGCCGCTTCACGCAGGGCGGCAAGGTCCGCCGGGCCCTCGCGTTCCTCATCCGGGACATCAAACGAGTATTCTTCGTTATCGTCCCCCGCGGTTTCCTGCCTGTAATCCGTCAGGGTCCTCGGCGGCAATTGTTCCACGAGTGGTATCTCGCAGTACCTGCATACGTCGGTCGGGTCCTTGTATCGGGTTCGGCAGCGGGGGCAGTACATCATAATAATTACAGGCAATAGCCTATCGCCTGTCTTTTTTTAATTTTTCCATACATTCCGGGCAGATGCTGTGGCTGAACTCGGCCTCGGAATGCTCTTTTATATAGGTTTCTATCTGGTTCCAGTAGCCCCTGTCATCCCGTATCTTCTTGCACCACGCACATATAGGCAGGAACCCGCTCAATACCTTTACCTTGGCGAGGGCCTCCTTGAGTTCCGCGAGAAGCCTCTCCCTTTCCTCTTCGGCCCGCTTGCGATCACTGATGTCCCGGAAAAAAACAAGGGCGCCCTGCTCGTCGTCATACAGGATGGGCACCGCGGACACCTCGACGTCGAACGGTGTCCCGTCAAGCCTGAGATATTTCTGTTCGACCACGGGCACAGCCTTGCGGTCCACATTAAGGCACCTGATGCGTTCCCGCACGATATCGAGATAATCGGGATGCATGCGGTCCAAAACGGGTTGGCCTATCATGGCGGCAGACGTTTGCGTGCCGAACATCCTGACCGCCGCGTTGTTTACATAGGCGAACTGGCCGTTTGTCTGAACAAAGATCCCGTCGGGCGCGTTCTCCACGAGAAGGCGAAAACGCTCCTCGCTTTCTCTCAAGACCTCTTCGGCAAGCTTCCGCTTGTTTATGTTCGCTATGAACCCCTGGATACACGGGGCGCCGTCGGGGAGCGCTGCCATTCGGGCATTCACTATTGCCCAGAATATAGTCTTATCCTTGCGGTACATCCGGCATTCGTAATTATTGATATATCCCTTTTTCTTGAGCAGGTATAACGCTTTCGTACGATCGGCCGGATCGACATACAATTGATGCGTAATATCGGTGATCTCTTTCAGCGCGTCCTCAACGCTCGGATAGCGGAACATCCTGGCCCAGGCTTTGTTCGCTTCCAGCAATCTGCCTTTCAAGGTTGTTTGAAAAACCCCCTCAACCGCATTATCAAAAAGGCTGCGGAATTTATCTTCGCTCGCCTTGAGCGCCGCTTCGGCATGCTTGTAATAGTCAATATCGATGAGAGATACGACACCGGCGATCTTTTTCCCGATCGTCGTGCTGGCACCGGTCACGTTGACCCATTTTTCCGATCCATCTTTCCTTATTATCTTGATCTCGTAACGACCGATGTCGGTATCCCCGCGCTGGCGCTTTTCACCGCGGTCACGAACGAGTTCCACGAAATCAGGATGGACGACCTCCCAGAATTGTTTTGCAATAAGCTCCCCTTCGGAGTAGCCCGTCATCTCCTGCGCTGCCCGGTTTACGAAGATCCACCGGTCATTCTGGTAAAGGAACACCGCTACGGGCGTCGAATCGGTGAGCGTTCTGAACTTGTCCTCGCTCTCTTTCAGGGCGTCCTGTACTTTACGCGACTTTTTAATCTCCTCTTCGAGGAGCCTGACTTTTTCGGCCAGTTCTTCGTATGTCGGTTTCTTCTTTGTCATGATGTACAGATAAATCTTCTCTGAATCCTTGTGAATTATCAACAGGAATCTCGTGCACACCACGGTGAATGCACTAATCGACAATATTGTCGTTAAGCGTATGGTCCATCGACACATCTTGCCTCGGAGCATACGGGATGTACCATGGAAGCTAAGTCATTTCAGATAGATACGATCACAAATCCCGTGGTATGCGGATTGCTCATACGAATATATGATGAAAGATCGGAGGACCATATGAAACGATCATATTTCCTTATGGCGGGTTTTCTCGCGGTCCTTACGCTGGCAGTTGCCATCCCTGCCCATGCGGTAGATCCCGACACCCTGTATGTGCGATATATCGACGGGGCCGTAGGCCTTTCCGAGGCAGGGTCCCCGGAGGTGATGCAGGCCGTTGTCAACACACCGCTTGTCGAAGGCGATACGGTCGCCGCAGGCCCGAACGGCAGGGCGGAGCTCTTTCTGAAGGACGGGAGTATGGTCCGCGTCGGAAACAACTCGGTCATGAGAATAGCCGGGGTGAACGACAGGGGAGCACAGTTCACTGTTCAGCAGGGCACCGCGTATGTCGTTTCCCGGGGATCGCGGGAAGTCCCCATATTTTTGAATACGCCGCTCACCGCCCTTGATATCTCGTCCCCTTCGGTTGTCAGGATCGATGTATATTCAAACGGCATGAACGAGATATCTGTCTTGAAAGGCGGTATATACGCATCACAGCGTTCGGGCAGAATGCTCGTCCGCCAGGGAGAGCGTCTCGTTCTCAAGGCGGACGGGTCGATGCCGGTCGTGGCAGCCCTGCGCGCCCCGGACGAATGGCTGCGCTGGAATACGGACAGGGACGCCATGGCACTCGCAAATACGGGCTCAGGCGACAGCTATGCGTACCTTCCGGACGAGCTCAGGACATATTCTTCTGACCTTGACGCCAACGGTCAATGGATCTATACACCGGAATACGACTATGTCTGGGTGCCGACCGTGATTGTTGCAGGGGCCTGGTCTCCGTATCGCTACGGCCGATGGTCCTGGATAGGCGGCAGTTACGTTTGGATAGGGTACGAGCCCTGGGGTTGGGTGCCGTACCATTACGGCCGGTGGGTGAACTACGGCCGCGCCGGCTGGTGCTGGGTACCGCCGAGGCACCGGGATGTCCGGTGGGAACCCGCACAGGTGGCATGGGTCCATTCATCGCGGCAGATCGGCTGGGTGCCCCTCGCCCCGGGTGAGCACTATGACCGCCGCACGGCGCCCGTTGTTCATCAGGCGACCGCCTTGAATGTTCCGTACAACAACGTCACCATCGAAAGATCGGCCGCGGCAGCGAGGGCGAGCTACAGGAACGCCTCGGTGGCGAACTCGATGGTCACGGTCGAGCGCGATCGGGTGCTCGGCCAGAGAACGATGAATGTCGCTGGGGCAAACAAAGGCGCTCCCGCACTGACAAGGGTCAGTCTGGCGGCCAACGTTACTCCTGCGCGGACAACGCTCTCGACCGCCGGCCTCGGGGCCGCATCCCCTTCCCGGCCTTCTGTGGCGCCGCTCCGGATGTCCGGCACGGGGTCGAAGGATATAACGGGGACCGGCACGAATACCCCGCTGGCTCCCGTATCCCGGCCGGAGGTCGCGACGCGGCAGCTGACGGGCATGTCTTTGGGCTCCCGTGTTGAAAATGCCCGTAATCCGGCCCTCGGGGCAGCACGGTCCGATCCGGTAAAGGCCAATGCGCCCGGCGCACAGAAAGGGCCCGCACCTGCCCATGCACCGACGGTCACGCCCCTGCGTGAAAGAATACAGGCAGTGAACTCTCCGGCGGTAACACCAGGCACGAAATCGGACTCAGAGCCAAAAGGCCCGAAGAACGAAATGAATGCGCCACGAACGGCCTTCACGTCCCCGGCACCCGCAACCCCCGTTCGGAAGCCTGAAACGAACCAGGCTGCGGCAAGTACATCTCCCGCCAGACAACCGGTGCCGGCTGTCAGGGCCAACAGCGTAAGCCCCGCCCCGTCGGCCAATCGGGCCCCCCGTC
>CALMFJ010000131.1 GCA_937862865.1 uncultured Pseudomonadota bacterium
TTCCCTGGGTGCGGTCGACGTGATGTTTCATTAGACGGACGGCGTCACGGAAGCTATGGACAAAGAAGGCAACTTCTTTACCCGTGAAAGGCTTGTCGACGCACTGAAAGAAACGATGGGCACGTCTGCCGACCAGATGGTGGCTGCCACCCTTTTGAAGATACATAAATTCGCATCGGGGGCGGACCAGTCCGATGATATAACCATAATGGCCATACGATATACGGGTTAAAACGGGGGCAAACACCTCTTGAGCAAAGACAGCCCGGTATTCCCGATCTTTCGCGAACCCTTCGGCTTGTTGTCACACCGGCCTCTCTTCCTGAAGGGCATCAGGCTTCACCTTTGCCGGTTCGTATTACCCCTTCAGCCAGCGATTTTTCTGCCGGGTGTGTGGGGGCGCTCAGGGCTTCACCATCTCCCCTGCGAAAGCGTTCAATGACGTCCGCAACTGTTTCGTTCTCGCGGGCCTTGTAAATATCGACGAAGGCATCCTTGAGCATATGAAAGGATATCTCCCCTATCTGCGAGGTGAAAACAGTGTTGAGCCCGTATCGGGTCAATTCCCTGATCACCTTGACACCCACATGGATGCTGCCCTTGTTCTCCAGGTGTTCGTTATAATAGAAGTCTTCGATCTCGGGGCCCGTCTCGCCAATCCTGACGACAACGAAATAGGGCGCTCTTCCGAAATGACCGTGGACCTTCGAGCCCAGGCCTTCGATGGCCTTTACGGGAATAATGGCAACGACGGTCCTGTTTTTTCCGGGTTCGACGTGCACGTACACGGATTCGATGTAGGGGAAGCTTTCCTTGACCCGGTCTTCCACTCTGTCTGCCACGCCATGAGCCTGATAAAGGGGCACGTCAGGATTGCTTTCGATATTGCACTCCACGAGCCTGAAAGGCCCTGCCTGTCTTACCTTGACGCCCTGAACCCCTGTTACGCCCTGTATGGTGCTGATCTCCCGTGTGATCTCCGATTGGAGCTGACGATCAAGATTGGCATCGAGAAGAATAAGCAGGGAAAACCAGATGGTCTCAAAACCCAGTTTAAGGATGAACAGGGAGATGGTGATCAGGAGCGACCCCTCCACATAGTGGATGGAAAAATATGCGGCCAGAATGCCAACAAGGACCGCGAACGAAACCGCTATGTTCAGGTAGGAATCCTGCGCTATCGCTTTGAGCGATTGGGAATTGATCGCTCTTCCGACAGACCCTTCCCTGCGGGCAAGAAAATATCCGATCAGCATCGAAATGAGCGAGACAATGACGGGAAGCAGGGGAAAATTGTATGTCGATACGGCAGGGCCGAGTTTTTTGACCCCTTCCAGCAACACCTCGGCCCCGGCCCAGGTCACGAAGAGCCCGATGATGAAACTGACGAGAGTTTCGGCCTTATACAGGCCGTAGGGAAAACGTTCCGTCTTCTTGCGGGCGGCGAGGAAAAGCCCGAACCACGAGGCGAATATCACGGTGAAATCGGAAAAGGTGTGGAAACCGTCCGCAACCAGGAGAGAAGAACCGAACCGGTAACCGACAAGGGCTTTAACAGCGGCGAGCGTCAAAGTGATCGCTGAGGCGACAAGGGCCGTTTGTTGACCTGTGCCCAGATTGGCCTTTACCTCCTCATTCTTCATGACTTTGTTCCCGTTGCTGCTCTGCCGGGAACCGCCCTGCCATCATGGCCTGACAGCGGGGACAGGCCGTAACGAAACATGGTTGCCCCGGGATCTTGTCTGTTACCATGCCGCAGCGCGGACATATGCATTGCCGCGGTGCGGCAATGCGTGAACGGTCCGGTCCGGCCGCCTGTTCAGGCACGGCTTTTCCACGCATGCGATGGCCGTGTCTCCCTCTGAATCCGAATGACACCATTGACCTCCTTAAGCAGCAACCCGACATGCGGCCTCAATGCCTGTCGTTCGGCCGCGGGCCGCATCTTTATCGGCCGGACGCTTCTTGATCGAGGTACCTGAAAAGGGCCATCTGGAGAGTATTGGCAGCAAGAGACGCGCAGTGCTGGTCTTCCTCGGGAAGCCCGCCGATAACCTCCAGAATGGTTTCGGCCGTGATCTTTTTCAATTCTTCCGGGTCTTTGCCGATGGCAAGTTCGGCAGCGAGGGAACCGCAGATCATGCTCGGTCCGCACCCATCCGTGATGAAAGAAGCCTCACTGACCGTTCCCTCCTTGAATTTCAGGAAGATATCCATGGTATCGCCGCATGAACCTGTGATCCGCCCATGGGCGTCGGGGTTCTCCATGGTGTGCATACAGGGCGGGTCGATCCACCTGTCGAATGCCTTTTGCCCGTAGTCCCTGAGCGTTTCTTCGTAGATCTGGCCCTGTAATTCTTTAAGAAAATCGTCGAGCTGATCGGACATGATCCTTCCCTCGTTCCTATCCGTTTTTTCCCGGGGTTCCGGTAAGAACGTTTGTCCCCGTCTTAAAACCGGTCCGGGATGCTACCGTTTCGCACTTGATCCTGAAAAGAAAAAGAATGTTTTTCTTTTCGTCGTTCAAGGTTTCGTAATTGCCCTGTCCCTTCGCGATCACGAGATCCGCTGCGTTAAAGTGCGCCTGAAACGTGAGATCGCAATCATCAAGTACGGTCCCCGGCGCATCGGAACCGTTGTGAATGACCCTGGCGATCTCGTCAAGGCCCGCCGCGCGTGCATCATCAAGAGTGGCATCGTTGATAACGGGCCGGCCCCGGACAGCGATGGTGACCCGGTCGGTCGGGAGCTGCTCGATGAAGAGCCGGTCGAAAACGATCTCCCCTGCGTTATCGGCCAGGTACAGTATGCTCGACGCCCGCTTTATCTCCCGGCGCAGGCGGTCGATATCTATGGAAAACGGTTCCGCAAGGGCCCGGGAGATGCTCGACCGGACACCATCTTCCGTCAGGCCGCTTATCGCAGCGAAATCGATCACATTTCCCGTTATTGCAAGACGGACCGACGCCAGTAAAGGGTCGGGCTGTTGTTTCACCTGTTCCCTGAGTTCCGGCAGCATTTCGAGGGCAAGGCGATTATACCGTTCTTTGACGCTCTTGTACGGATCGGGATTTCCCGTCAGTTCCCTGAGCCTGCGGTGTATCATCTGGCCAACCACGGGCGGCGGCTGATCGAAGTCGAACCTCGCCAGGCACCGCAGTATTTCGCGGACGACACCCTCGTGGACAGAGGGGTACGTCGAAACAAACCTGACGGCTTCCAGCGTTTGCCTCACAAAACAAGGGATGCAATCAACGGATGTCTTCATCGTACTCCAACCTGTTAGCAGCAATTGCCATGCCAATCCGGGCAAGCCCCCGGGGATACCGGCGGCAACCTCCTGAATTATAGTATAATTCACCGGTCAGAACAAAACATGGTCCGCGGCCGCGTGCGCCGCACATTATTGCAACATGCACTACTTCGTTGTGCGCCAGCCGGCTTTTACAGACTTTATTCGCGAGACCGGCTGTTTGCCTTTCGCGCTCTTTTCCCGTCGTAACAACCATAATCGTGCTTATGTCCATACTAATGCGTTATAGTATTGCATACTGCAATACATTCTTAATCCACAATTTTTCCCGGGAGACCGAAGAACCTTACAGATTCAGGACCCGGACCATTATGATCAGTGCGGTATCGATCTTGCATTATGACCTTTACGCCGGCCGGATGCAGTTTGATAGAACTGTAGACCGGTAGTTCATGAATTGCCGGGCAGGCTATGCCTGCCGAGGGTCGGTGAGTTGAACCGATCATCATTGAAAGGAGGTAACGAATATGCCAGGTGGAGACGGAACAGGACCTCGTGGATTTGGTCCGATGACGGGAGGCGGAATGGGCTTCTGCACAGGTTTCGGTATTCCCGGGTATGCAAACTACGCCAGGGGAAGAGGATACCGGACCTGGGGCGCAGGACGTTCAGGCGGCGGCCGCGGTCACAGGAACCGGTTCTATGCAACAGGCCTGACAGGCTGGCAAAGAGCAGCCGGTTATATGCCGGCATGGGGCAACCCCTTTGCCTGTGACGGGCCTTATAATGTACCGGCGGCGACGCCGTTTGCCGGTAGGCAGCAGGAGATAGAGGCCCTGAAGGCACGGGCGGAGTACCTCGAAGACGCGCTGGAAGGCATCCGCATACAGCTTAAAGAACTCGAGGAAAAACAGGCCTGAAACCGGGAACGGTAAAACGCCGGGAGCAAAGCGAGGGGGGGTGGTCGTTGACCGCAAATTCCCCCTCCCTTTGTCGGAAACCGGAAAAACGGAGGCGTATCATGCGTATAGCCATTACGTCAGAGGGACCGTCCCTCGACGCGAGAATTGATGGAAGGTTTGGAAGATGCCGGTATTTTTTGATCGTCAATACCGATGACCTGAGCTTTGAGGCAATTGAAAATCACAACGCAGCCCTGGGCGGCGGGGCGGGCATCCAGTCCGCGCAGATGGTCGCTGACAGGGAAGTCACGCATGTATTTACGGGCGCCTGCGGACCGAATGCGTACCAGGTCCTCTCTGCTGCGGGGATCGAGGTTGTCACAGGCTGTTCGGGGATGGTAACGGACGTCGTTGATCAGTTCCGGAATGACAGTTACCGCGCGGCAAAGGGTCCCAACGTTGCCGATCATTATGGAATGGGACAAAATTTCTCAGCGCAGTCCAACCCTCGAATGGGCTCCGGCCCGGGATTTACTCCCGGCATGGGTCGTGGCGGCGGCATGGGCATGGGTCGTGGCGGCGGCATGGGCATGGGTCGTGGCGGCGGCATGGGCGGTTTTGCCGGCAGTCAGGCGATGGATACACAGAACACACGGGAAGCCGGCGAGGATGAACTGGAAACGTTGAAACGGCAGATGGACCAGATCAGTAAACGTATTAGCGAGCTCGAGAAGAAAAAAGGAGCCACGGAAAAAAACAAATAGAACTACGGTCCGCAGGCAGCGGGTCGGGTTCGTTCTAAGGTTTTAAATTGTACCCGGCGTTGTCCCTCACTGTATGGGAATGGCAAACCAGAATCGGCTGCCCCTTCCCGGTTCGCTTTCCACTGACAGTGTGCCATCATGGGCTTCCACAATGGCCCGTGCGATAGACATCCCGAGCCCTGAGCCCTCCTTCTCGCGGCTCACACGGCAGAACGCATCGAACACACACGGCAGGTCACTGTCATCGATGCCGATCCCTGTATCCAGGACCTCGACGAGGAGATGCTCCGCATCCCTGGTGAGCCTTACGGTTACCGTTCCCCCCGTGTCGGTGTATTTTACGGCATTGTCCAGGAGATTCGCCAGAACCCTGTCGATCATCGCACCGTCGGCATTGATTACCGGCATATCCTCCTGAACATGCTCCAGGAAAACACGTATCCCTTTCTTCCCTGCCGCGACCTTTATCACTTCGACCTGTTCCTGCAAGGCCTCTTTAATGTTGTACGGGCCCGGGACGGGATCGTATTTTCCGGAATTCAACCGGGAGAACTCCATGAATTCGGCGACCATGACCTGCAATCTTGACAGCGATTTCATAACGGTGGAAAGGTAATCCGTTTGCTTATCGTTCAAAGGGCCTGCTTTCCCTGAGGACAATCTCTCCAAAAGCCCCGCGATCCCGGCAAGGGGACCCTTCATGTCATGAGCGAACATCGAGAAAAAATTCTTGCGTTCCCTTTCCATCCGCTTCATTTCCGAGATGTCCCTGAAGAATTCCACCCCTCCGATGAAATTCCCCGCTCCGTCAAAGACCGGGAAGGCCGTGACGAGCAACGTGATCTTTTCGCCTTTTTTGGTCTTCAACAATGTCTCGGATGCAACTGAGGGCATCCGTTCTTTCAAAACATGCGTGATCAGAGGGCACGATTCCGGATCTTCCGAGCCATGAATGATCTCGAAGTGGGATTTACCGATGACATCATCCCGGGAATAACCTGTAAGGCTTTGCGCCGTTTCGTTGAAATCGAGGATAACGCCGTTCTTGTCGACAAGCAGGAACCCCACGGGAAGGTTCCTGAGAACCAACCTGTATATGTCCCGGTCAGGCATACGGAGGGAATCGCCCCGGACCTGTTCCTGGTCCTTATGCTTTTCATCCATGGATGATCACCGCTATCACTTTTCCTCTTTGTACCAACCCTCCTGGGGCATTGAATGAAAACTCACCGGTTTCGGGTTTGTCCATATCCCTTCCGGCGAAATCTCCCATTTTGTATAAAAGTCCAGCGGAGATACGGTTTTATCTATACGATAACCGTCGGGGTGAAAGGCTTTTGTAACATCTGAAGCCTTGAATGTGTTGTCCATGACAGCGAGCTCCTTTTCTCCAGAACACGATACGTCCCCCTATGGGGGTTCGCGCGCAGTTCGTGTTGCGCGTTCACATATAATATCCCGCACACGCACAAAAGACAACGCCCGGGAAAGCCGGGCCTGTTGTTTCTCATCGACATCAGGGGCCGGATCAAACAATCGTGTTATAATGAAAGATATAAAGGGCAGACGCATGAACAAGTGGCTCGGGCAGATAAACAAATGTACTGATTGCGACGCCTGTCTCGCCGTCTGTCCTACCTATGAGGTCACGGGCAACCTCTCATTTTCGCCGAAGGGCCGCCTGAGGATCGCCAAAGAGGTCCTCGAAAAAAAGAACATCACCGAAACCGCCGTAACGGCTTCATACAACTGCCCCAAATGCGGCAGTTGCGAAACGGTCTGCCCGGAGAAGATCGAGATCAGCCGGATCGTTGCCGAAACCCGCAACGCTATTGTCGAGGGCGGCAAAGGCCCGCTGCCCGCCCACACAAAGGTTATCGAGACTTTGCTTGAAAAGGGAAATTCTGTGAACGGTGATCCCGGCAAAAGATTGGAGTGGCTTCCGGAACCCTTTCAGCCGCATACGTCTGCGACCCTGTTGTTTATGGGATGCCTGCCTTCTTATCTGGTGAAAGACGCATCGAAATATTCCTATCTCGTGCTCAAAAAGCTGGGTGTTGATTTCATGATCCTCGAGGATGAAGGATGCTGCGGCACGTACATCTACGAATCCGGTGAGACCGCCCGGGCCAGGGAGTATTTCCGGAAGAACATGGAGCGTTTCAAAGAACTGGGCATTACAAAATTGGTTGCGCCCTGCAACGGTTGTTTCAAGTGTTTCAAATATTTCTATCCCGAGGTCCTCGGTCCCATCGATCTCGAAGTCTTACACATAGTCCAGGTGATCTACGACAAAATAAAAGGTAACCCCCATTTATTGAAAAAGATCGATAGGAAAGCAACATACCATGACAGTTGCCGCCTGGGCCGGGTAGAAAACTGCACAGAGGAACCACGCAAATTGCTGCGATGGTGCGGCATCGAGGTCAAGGAGCTTCCACGTGCGCGGCAAAATGGCCTTTGTTGCGGGTCGGGCGGCGGGATCAGGTCTGCATTCAAAGAGCTTTCATTCGATATCGCCAGAAACCTCCTGGGAAAAATGGAAACAAAGGAGCTGATCACCCCGTGCCCCTTTTGCACGTTCAACCTCGGCTACACCAATAAACAGACGGCCCTGAACAGAGAGATAACCTACATAACAAAGATCGTCTGGGAATCGATGAATGACGCATCCGGCGTATGAGAAATGACGGGGGCCGATCTGGCCCTCCTTTTCATTTCGTCAGCAGCACGGGGCATCTGGCGCCTTTAAGGACGTTGCGGGCGACGCTGCCCATAAAGTATTTCGCCATGCCCGATTGCCCGAGAGATGCGATCACGATCAGGTCGATCTTCTGCTCCCTTCCCTCCTTCAGTATCTCATCATAGGGAATTCCCCAGCGGACACGTTGGACCGCTTCAACATCTTTAGACTGCGGAAAATTGCCAAGCTGTTCCTTCAAGCTCCTTTCGGCCCAATCCTCCGCACGGTCCCTGATATCATGCCGCGCCGTCTCATCGAGGAAGGCGAGTTCCAGCCCGGCACGGTAAATATCTTCGTGTATAACATGAAGGAGAAAGAGCTTTGCCTGGTACTGCCCCGCTATATCCAACCCTTGTGCCAATGCCGTGTCCGAACTTTTCGAAAAATCGGTCGGTACCAGAATTTTCGTTGGTTTCAGCATCGTTTCCCTCCTTACGTATCGTCCCTGTCTATCTCTAATTATAGCAGGACTTGGTCTCACAATGAACATGCTTCCTGACATATCCCGGCAATCTGTAGGTAATCTGTGGGTGCTTGCCGTGTATAATCTGTCCGGTCCCCATCTTCGAACAGCGTCCCGGGGAATACCAACCATGTTTCTTGAACCGTATCGCACCTCCTGTCGAGAGGAGGAACAGCATGTTGCACGGAGGATCTGTCATGAAGGCAGCGTCGTCAGGGCGGGGCCGCTCAGCCGGGCACGCCATTGCATCCGGAAATACTATGGTGGAACAACCGACCTCAGAGAGTTTTATCGTACGCGTCTACCGGGTCGATGCGCAAGACGAGCGGAAGATCAGCGGTCTTGTTGAAGCCCTGGACGGCTCGGGAGAATCAGAGCCTTTTACCCTTATTGACGAACTGGGCGCGATACTAAAACGCCGCCTTATCGGCCGGTATACAACCTCATGATGCACGAAAACTGCGTTCGGTCCCAGACAGTGCACAGGCCATCATCTACCAGGGAGGAGCACAAGATGACAAGGATCAGGCCCGCAATATGCCCGTTTCGGCACCGTGGGGTCGGTACATTGAAATTCTGTTTCCGCTGGTCGTCACTTATTATGATGATGGCGGCGTCCATTTTCAGCACGACCTTTCCCGGTCCCGTCTATGGAGCCTGCATTCCCGACGGAAGCGGCAACATGACCTGTACGGGCGATCAGTCGTCGGGGATCAATGAGACCGGCACCCTGTACGTTCCGCCGGTGACAACGCTCTACATTCGTGAGCTTGATGGTCCCGTTAACCCGGCCGCGAACAGTCCGGGCGTCAACCTGAAAAACGGCAGCTCTCTGAACTCTGGGGTTATAAGCGGCGGGGGCGGCGGGGGCGATATCACTGTCACGGTTAACGGCAGTTACGGCATCGGTGCTCATAGCCAGGGAACCGCCGGGGCCGATGGCATAGACGCCGTGGACGGTGTACACGGATCGACCGCGGGAGGCGCCGGAACGGCTGGCGGCGACGCGACGGTCAACACGATAGAAACCGCTAATTCCCGGACCTCTATTACGACAGGAGGCGCAAACTCCTTCGGTATTCTGGCGATAAGCCAGGGCGGCGGCGGCGGCAAGGGCGGCAATGGGGTGACGTTTGCCGGTTCCAGTCCCGGCGGGGCCGGGGGGGCCGGCGGCACGGTGAATGTCGCGGGCAGCGGAACGATCGCGACGTCGGGCGCGGGCTCCCATGGCATCCTCGCGATCAGTGCCGGAGGGAACGGAGGGAACGGAGGGAACGGGTTTTTCTGGACACCCGGTTCCGGGGGCGCCAACGGCGGTGCCGGGGGCAGTGTTACGGTCAATGGCACATGGGCCATAACAACGCAGGGAAATAACGCCTACGGGATCTGGGCACAGAGCGCCGGGGGCAACGCGGGTTCAGGTGGCAGCGGCGGCTGGTGGGTCTGGTCAACGGGCGGCGCCGCCGGTACTGCGGCAGACGGCGGCACGGTGTCCGTCACGAGCGCCGGTACGATCACGACGCTGGGTAAAGACGCCTACGGGATCCTGGCACAGAGCGCCGGCGGTTTCGGCGGTCAGGGGGGTGCGGCAAGCGGAATCGTCTATGCCAGGGGAGGGGACGCCAACAGCGCCGGCAGCGGCGGGAACGTCTCTGTTGTCAATCAGACGGGTGCGCATATTACCACGTACGGGGATGGCGCGTTTGCCATACTGGCGCAGAGCGTGGGAGGCGGCGGCGGGGCCGGCGGGGGGGGCGGGGGACTTGTCGGCCTTGGCGGATCGGGCGGGGCCGGCGGCGACAGCGCCACCGTGGATGTGACGACCAGTGGCGTGCTTCAAACCGGCGGCACGTCTGCGCACGGCATCTTCGCCCAGAGCGTCGGTGGTGGCGGAGGCAGCGCCGGCAGTGAGGTCGGTGTCGTCAGCATCGGCGGATCGGGGACGGGCGGCGGTCAAAGCGGTACCGTGGGAGTTGTCAACAGCGGCAGCATCAATGTCAGCGGCGCCTATTCCCACGGGATCTATGCGCAGAGCGTCGGCGGAGGTGGCGGTGACGGCGGTCAGTCGACGGGGCTCGTCTCCATCGGAGGCAGCGCCGCTATGGCGAGCAACGGCGGCAGTGTCACCATCATGAACAGCGGCGCGATCTCGAGCGCCGCAAATGCTATCTTCGCCCAGAGCGTCGGTGGTGGCGGAGGCGGAGGCGGTACGTCAGGCGGGATCGTCTCCATCGGCGGCAGCGGCGGAGGGGGGGGAAACAGCGGTGCTGTGACCGTTACAAACAATGGGGCCCTTTCCACGTCCGAAGGGAGTGCGGCTGCTATCTTTGTCCAGAGCGTCGGGGGTGGCGGAGGCGACGGGGGTGGGGCGGCATCCGGCGGTTTCCAGGGAAGCGTTGCCATAGGCGGTTCCGCCGGGGGCGGCGGTTCCGGGAACGCTGTTGTCGTCACCAACAATGCGGGTGGAACGATAGCAACGTCCGGCAACAGTTCCCACGGCATCCTGGCACAGAGTGTTGGAGGCGGAGGCGGCCATGGAGGCTACGCGACTACCGTGACGGCGGCGGGTGTCACGGCCTCAGCGGCCGTGACCGTTGGCGGCAGCGGCGGCAGCGGGGGTGACGGCGATGCGGTTACCGTAAGCAATTCTGCCAGTGTTACCACCCAGGGTTCGGATTCCCACGCCATCTTCGCCCAGAGTGTTGGAGGCGGAGGCGGGGCCGGCGGCTTCACGGTCGCGGACGTTGCCGGTTCCATCGGGAATATATATCAGGTTTCCGTGGGAGTCGGCGGCAGCGGCGGCAGCGGGGGTGACGGCGATGCGGTTACCGTTTCTTCTGGCACAGGCGCAATCTCTACAGCGGGAGACCGTTCCGTGGGTGTCCTCGCCCAGAGCGTGGGCGGGGGCGGCGGCGCGGGCGGCTTCAGTATCACGGCCAACACCGCCCTGGCCGGATCCCTTGCGGTGGATGTCGCAGTCGGCGGGTCCGGCGGGTCCGGCGGGTCCGGCGGCAATGTTTCGGTGACGAGCGGAAGTGCCATCGGTACCCAGGGCAATAACGCTTACGGCATCCTCGCGCAGAGCGTGGGCGGGGGCGGGGGGGCGGGAGGATAGGGGGTATCGGGGGCGATTGCCGTGGCCAACGCGGCGGTGACCATTGGCGGATCAGGCGGTACCGGAGGCGCGGGCGGAAAGGCAGGCGTCGTCAATACGGGAGATATCAGCACGTCAGGGAGCAGCGCCGCGGGCATCCTCGCGCAGAGCGTGGGCGGAGGAGGCGGCGCGGGCGGTTTCAGCAGCTCGGTGGCGCTTACCGGCAACATAACGCCGACTGTGTCCGTCG